>JBBSCI010000043.1:0-19248 GCA_038250445.1 Candidatus Limnocylindrales bacterium
ATGGGCTGTGTCGCTGGCGGCCTGGTCAACGAACGTGGCCACGATTCTCGCCCGAGATTCCAGCTCGGCCCTCTGCTGGTTCGAGAAGTAATCGTCGAGCCGGTAGACGACGAAGATCGTGACGAGGGCGAGTGTGAGCGCGACGACGCCGACGAAGCTGAGGGTCAGGCGTGCCTGGAAGGTCCGCGGCGCGAGCCCGCGGAGGGCTCGGCGAATGCGACGACGCCGGCGAGGAGCGTCAGCGCTCGGCGAATGCGTAGCCGACCCCTCGCACGGTCATGACGAACGCCGGCACGGCCGGGTCATCCTCGATCTTGTCGCGCAGGTGGCTGACGTGAACGTTGATCGTCTTCTCGTCCTGGTCGAGCGCCTCGTAGTCGCGGAGCAGCTCGAGCAGTTCGGAGCGGGTGTAGACGCGACCTGGCCGGCTGGCCAGATGGCGGAGGATCTCGAACTCTGTCGGCGTCAGGCTGATCCGGCGTTGGCCGCGCTGGACGCGACGCCGCTCGAGGTCGATGACGAGATCGCCATGGCGGATGACGCGACCGCCGGCCGCGTCGGCGAGGTCGCCGTACGCCCGCCGCAGGAGCGCCTTGATCCGGCTCATCAACTCGCGCAGGCCGAACGGCTTTGTCAAGTAGTCGTCGGCGCCGAGCTCCAGGCCGATCACCTTGTCGACCTCGTCGTCGCGTGCCGTCAGGACGAGGACGGGCGCCTTCGAACCCGCGGCCCGAAGGCGGCGAAGGACCTCGAATCCATCGATTCCCGGCAGCCGAACGTCGAGCACGACGAGGTCCGGTGCCTGGTTCGTGGCGAAGTCGAGCCCTTCCTCGCCCGAGCGGGCGACGGCAACCTGGTAGCCCTCCTGTTGGAGGGCGTACTGAATTCCGCGCGCGACGGCGAATTCGTCTTCGACGATCAGGATCGTTGCGGCCACACATCGATGCTACACCGCGTTTGATCTGGAGGCCGCGAGCGCGATCAGGCGGCCGTCTCGTGATAAGGTGTGCCCCGTTCTCGGGCGCCCCCGCGAAGATGCGCAGGTGTGTCGCGCCCGCACAGTGAGCTCCAACCGAGGTCCGACCAAGATGCCCAGCGCCACCACCACCCGCGCGACCCTTGTCGCGGAGCCTCGCGACATCCTCGGGAAGAAGGTCGCCCTCCTTCGCCGCGCTGGCCGCCTGCCCGGCGTGGTCTTCGGTCGTGGGCTCGATTCGACGAGCGTCAGCGTCGACACGCATGACTTCGAGCTCCTTCGCCGCAAGGTCGGCCCGAACGCGCTCGTCGACCTGTCGGTCGACGGCAATCAGGCGCAGCCGGTCCTGATCCATGGCGTCCAGGTCCACCCGGTCACGCGCCGGCCGCTCCACGTCGATCTCTTCCTCGTGCGGATGACCGAAGAACTGACGGTCGAGGTGCCGCTCGTTCCGATCGGCCAGTCGAGCGCCGTCGAGACCGATGGCGGGACGCTCCTCCACGGGATCGAGTCCGTCCGGATCAGGGCCCTGCCCGATCACCTGCCGCAGTCGATCGAGTACTCGATCGAAAGCTTGGTCGACTTCGACACGGCGGTCCATGTCCGCGACCTGACGATCCCGTCCGACGTGACACTCCTGACCGACGTGGACGAGGTGGTCGCTAAGGTCCAGGCGCCGCGCATCGAGGTCGAGGAAGAGCCGGTCGTCGCCGAGGGCGAGGAAGGCGAAGAGGGCGAGGCCGCAGCCGAGGGCGAGGGCGGCGAAGCCAGTGCTGCGCCGTCCGGCGGCTCGGACGACTCCGAGGGCTGACCTCCGAACTCAGGGTCGGATGCCGCTCGCGTACACGATCGGGAGCCGAAGGACAAGGGCGTCCGACGGCAGCCCCTCGAGCCGTTCGCGCAGCCCGCTGAGAAGTCGATCGCGGTCTCTCGACGGCAAGTTCGAGATCAGGTCCTCCTCGTCGAACTCAGCGAGGAAGTTGACGTAGCCGTCGACGCTGAAGCGGTGTTCGAGGAGCGCCCGCTCTGCTTCGACTCCGTGGAAGCCCGCTCGACGTAGCTGGGCGGCGGCCGCCACTTCCGTCGGGACATCGCCCGGCCGTCCATCCGGCTCTCGCGCGCCGACCCCGATCTGCTCCAGCAACGCGTCGAACTCGACGTCCGGCCGGAAGATCCTGTCGTCGACCAGCCAGGTGACGTAGGCGAGCAACCCGCCGGGCCGGATCACCCGGCGCGCCTCGCGTAGTGCCCGGAAGCGATTCGGGACGAGCTGCAGGACGAACGAGGAGAACGCGGCGTCGAACTCACCGTCGGCGAACGGCAGCGAGTCGGCCGGTGCGACGCGGGTCGAGAACCGTGGCCGGTCCGCCGGGGCGAGGAGCCGGTCCGCCTCGCTGGCCGCGGCAGCCGCCATCTCCCTCGACACGTCGATCCCGACGACGTCTACCTCGGGCCAGCGCTGGATCGCAGCCCGGGCGAGGGTTCCCGTTCCCGTCCCGATGTCGATCAGCCGTCTGGTGCCCGCCGCAACCGCTCCGTCGAGCCGGTCAAGCAAATCGATCGCCCGTGCCTCGAGCACCGGCGCCCACCATTGGGCGTAACCCGCGGCAATCCTGTCGTAGCGTTCGGCCTGGTCGGTCACCGCCTCATCCTGCCATGCGGCGGCCTCTTGGATCAGCCCCCCGCAGCGGCCGGCGGTGGTGGGGTGGCGGCTCGCCGGAAGACGCCGAGCCGGCGGCCGACGAACAGCGCTATCACGACGACGATCGACAGCATGACCAGGATCGGCAGGCCGACGATTGCGAGCCAGATGCCGACGCTCGCCGCGGCCTGGAGGAAGCCAAGAAGGCTGGCCCCGGCCTGGTCGACCTGGGTTTGCGGGTCCCAGCGGTCGGCGGCGGCCTTGACGGCCTGGACCTCGACGCCGAACGTGACCGTGAGCGTCGCGTAGGCGACCTGGGAGTCGAGATTCGTCTTCTGGGCGCTCAGCTGCTCGATCTGGCCACGGACGTCGGACAGGCGGGCCTCGATCTCGAGGACGTCGCTGACCTTGCCGGTGTCAGACAGGTGCTTCACGAGCGCGTTCTCGCTGGCCCGCAGGTTCCGGATCCGGGCGTCCAGATCGACGATCTGGCCGGTGACGTCGGCCGCGTCGGTCTGCTCATTGACCGGGTCGCCGAGCCCGCGCAATGCGTCGAGGGCATCCTCCCAGCGGTCGGACGGGATCCGGTACGCGATTGTGGCGACGATGTTGTCGCCGTCGCTGTACTGCTGGGACGCACCGATGTACCCGCCCATCCCGATCATGGCTGTTCGGCCGGCCGTGACGGCTGCACGGACGTCCGCGACCTGGAGCTCGAGGGAGCCGGTCCTGACGACCTTCGCCCCGTCCTGAAACGCGGCGGCATCGCCGGTCTGGGCGACCGGCTGACCGCCCGTTCCGGATGCCGCACCGTCGGCAGCGGACGGTGCGGCGGCTTCTCGCCCCTGGCCTCCCGGTGAAGCCGCACCGACCCCCGCGCTAGCCCCGCACGCGGCAAGGATTGCTCCGATGAGAAGAACGCCCGGGATCCCGGTGATGGTGCGGCGTGCACCTGTGCGGTCGATTCGCATGGCCGAGTACCTCTACTGGCACGTGAAGGGCGACGCCCACCGCGGCATCGCCCCGACGCGGTGCGTCGCGGGTCAGTTCCTTCGCGACACAGCCTCCGGTGTCCGGCCGTCTCCCTCCCAGCCTGAAAAGGGGACTCCCATCGAATGCTCCCCGCCCAGTCACGCCCGGAGGCAGCGGCATGGACCGGACGACCGCGATACGCACGCTGACGGCTGCCTTGATCGTTGGAGTCGCGAGCCAGGCGCTCTTCGTCGGGGCCGACCTCGGGATCAACGTGCCCCTCCTCGTTGTAGCGACCCTGGCCGCCGGCGTCGCCATCGCGGCGGGTGGGCGTCGGCTCGACCGGCTCGACCTATGGCTACCCGTTGCCGCGCTTGCCGTCGCCGCGACAGTCTCCCTCCGGGCCGAACCCACGCTTCGGTTCTTGAACCTGGTGACCGCGGCCTCGCTCCTCGCGGCGTCGATGGCGGCCTTCGCCGGCGCCGCAGTCACGCGCCGAAGCGCGATCGCGATCGTTGCGACCGGCATGGTCGTCATGGCCTGGGTCGTTGCGGGGATCCTGCGCGTGACCATGGCTGCCCGCCGACCTGGCACGGGACCGGGCTGGCGGGAAAGGATGCCCGCCTGGGTGAGACCTGTTGCCCGCGGCCTGTTCCTCGCAATTCCGATCCTGGCCGTGTTCGTCGCGCTCTTCTCGTCGGCCGATGCGATCTTCGCTTCGCTGACGGCCAACCTCTTCGGCTGGCAGATCGATCTCGGTGAGCTCCCGGCCCGGTTGTCCGTGGGGTTCCTGGTCGCATGGGTCGCGGCGGGACTGCTCGGCGTCGCCGCCGGCGCCGCCGAGCTCGACTGGCCCCAGAATCCTCACCAGATGCAATCGCTCGGCGCGGCCGTCGCCGAACCGCTGCCGCTCTTGCCGCGCCTCGGGGTGACCGAGGCCCTGACGATCCTCGTGGCGGTCGACGTCCTCTTCGCTGTTTTCGTCAGTCTCCAGGTCGCGTACCTGTTCGGCGGACTCGATACGCTCGCGGCCGGCGGGATCACGTATGCGAACTACGCGCGGCGTGGCTTCTTCGAGCTCGTGATGGTGACCGGTCTTGCGGGCGGGCTCGTCGTGGGCCTCCACGCGATCGTCGTCAATCGGACCCGGGCATTCACCGGGGCGGCCGTCGGGCTGGCGCTGCTCACGTTCGTCATCCTCTCTTCCGCCGCCCTCCGACTGCGCATCTACCAGGAGGCGTACGGCTGGACCGAGCTGCGGTTCTACATCTACGCCACGATCGCCTGGCTGGGCATCGGGATCGTCGCCGCGATCATCTTTCTCGCCCGGAATCGGATGCGATGGCTCGTCCATGCGATGACGATCGCCGCGGTCGTCGTCCTCATCGGCGTCAACCTGATCGGACCGCAGCGTCACGTTGCCGAGCAGAATGTCGCCCGGCTGCTCGACCCGTCGCTCGTGCCGGCCGACGGGCGGATCGGCCTGGACATCTATTACGCGCAAACTCTCGAGGGGTTCGACGCTGTGCCCGCCCTCGTGACCGCCTTGCCCGCCCTCGGCGCGGCGGATCGGGCTTCGCTCATGACCGATCTGGAATACCGATGGCAGCAGCTCCAGCAGCCCGAGGCCCTCGCCTGGCCGGCCTGGAACCTCGCCCGCCAGCGGGCACGGGAGGCACTCGAGCCGCTCTTCGACCGATAGGGTCGGAGATCCGGGGGCCGGGCTACACTCGGGGGGTGAAGCTGCCGTTCGAACCGCCCCTGGAGCCGATGCTCGCCAAGCCCGCCGACAACCTGCCGACCGACGACGGTTGGCTGTTCGAGCCGAAGTGGGACGGCTTCCGGGCGATCGTCTTTCGTGACGGAGATGAGGTGTACACGCAGTCGCGCGACCTCAAGCCGTTGGATCGCTACTTTCCGGAGCTCGCCGAGCCGCTCAAGGCCGCCCTGCCCGATCGCTGCATCCTCGACGGCGAGGTCGTCATCTCGAAGGACGGCGAGCTGGACTTCGAGGCGCTCCTGCTCCGCATCCACCCGGCTGCCTCGCGAGTGAAGATGCTCGCCGGCGAATCGCCAGCCTCGTTCGTCGCCTGGGACCTGCTCGCGCTCGGCGACGACGATCTGCGCGCCGCGCCGCAGGAGGACCGGCGCAAGCTCCTGGAGGGCGTCCTCGGATCGGCGCCACCACCCGTCCACCTGACGCCCGCGACCACCGATCGAGCCCTCGCCCAGGACTGGTTCCACCGCTTCGAGGGCGCCGGGCTCGACGGCGTGATCGCCAAGCGCCTCTCGGACAAGTACCAGCCGGGCAAGCGGGCGATGCTGAAGATCAAGCACCAGCGAACGGCCGACTGTGTCGTCGCCGGCTTCCGATGGCACAAGAACGGGCCGGGCACGCACGTTGGGTCGCTGCTGCTCGGGCTCTTCGACGATGAGGGGACGCTCCACCACGTCGGCGTCACTTCGTCGTTCACGTGGGAGAAGCGTGAGGCGCTATCGGCGGTCCTCGAGCCGCTTCGGAAGGACGCGCACGAGGGTCATCCATGGGGCGAATGGGCCGACTGGGCTGCCGCTGCCGAGGCGAGTGGCCAGCGGGTCCCGGGCGCCACCTCCCGCTGGAACCGCGGCAAGGACTTGTCATGGGAGCCGCTTCGCCCGGAACGCGTCGCCGAAGTCGCCTACGACCACCTCCAGGGTGACCGTTTCCGGCATGGCACGACGTTCAAGCGCTGGCGCCCGGACAAGCCGCCAGCCGAGTGCCGTTACGACCAGCTCGAAGAAACGCCGGCCTACGAGATTGCCAAGATCTTCGGCGCCTGACGCCGGAGAAGATCGGATGTACATCCCGGCACATTTCAAAGCCGATGACGCAGCTGTTCGTGAGCTGCTTGCCAATCACGGCGCCGCCGACCTGATCTCGTCGACCGCCCGCGGCCTCATCGCGACGATGCTGCCGTTCGTCTACGAGGAACCGGGCAGGTCGCCCGAAGCCGGCGAACAGGGCCGCCTGCTCGGCCACGTGGCCCGCAGCAACGACCAGTGGCGGGAACCGGCCGAGGGCGATGCGCTCGTCATCGTCCGCGGTCCGGACGCCTATGTCTCACCGGCCTGGTACGAGACGAAACGAGAGCACGGCCGGGTCGTCCCTACCTGGAACTACGTGACGGCCCACATCTACGGTCGCCTCGTCATCCACGATGATCCCGCCTGGGTCGAGGCGCTCGTCCGCCGCCTGACCGCCAAGCACGAGGCGGGCCGCCCGACGCCCTGGTCACCGGACGACGCCCCCGAGCCGTACTTCCGTGGACAGCTCAAGGCCATCGTCGGCATCGAGCTGCCGATCAGCCGAATCGAGGCCAAGTTCAAGCTCAGCCAGAACCGATCGGAAACGGACGTGGAGGGCGTGATCGCGGGCCTCAGCGCCGGCGGCGGTAAAGGTGTCGCCGACGCCATGCGGACGGTGAGCCGGGCCTCCCGCCGCTGACCAGGGGGCCCGGGGGAACGCGAACGTCCCGCCGACCGTCTCGGGGCCAATCGGCCGCGAATCAACAATCCGCGCGGCCTCGACTCGAGGTGGTCCCATGTCACAATCGAACAGGACGATCGGCGCCGGCGTGCTCGGCGCGCTCATCGTCGCCGTCGCCGCCCTCAGCACTCATGCCGGGCCGGTGGCCGGCACTCCCAGCCCGAGTGAGGCTCAGCCCGTGGCGAACACGATCACGGTGACCGCGAACGGCAAGATCACCCGGGCACCCGATGTCGCCCATGTGAGTCTCGGCGTCACGATCTCCAAGCCGACCGTCAAGGCCGCCCGAGCCGGCGCCGCTTCCGCGATGACGAACATCCTCGCCGCCGTGAAGTCGCTTGGCGTCGCCGATGCCGACATCCAAACGACCGGTGTCAGCCTCTATCCGCAATACGCCAAGGATTCGTCGACCAAGATCGTCGGTTATACGATCGGCAACCAGATCCAGATCACGATCCGCGATCTTGACAAGGCCGATGAGGTCATCGACACAGCGACCGCCAAGGGCGCCACCGAGATCAACGGCATCTCCTTCGACATCGCCGATCCCGCGAAGGCGCTCGACGAGGCCCGCGCCGCGGCGATCGCGTCGGCCCAGGCGAGTGCCACGGCCATGGCGTCGGCGGCCCACGTCACGCTGGGCAAGGTCGTCTCGATCGCTGACGCGGGCCTGAACAACCCGATCGTCTACGGCAGCTTCCTACGTGCGGCGGCTGACGTCGCGACACCGATCCAGCCGGGCTCCCAGGACGTGGCGGTGACCCTGACGGTGGTCTTCGCGATCAACTGAACGCCGCTCAGGGCGTCGTCGATTCCGGTGGCCTCACCCCGGGTCCGCTCGGGGCTTGCGCGGCGCGCGCTCGAGCTGGCCGGCGCGGTCAGGCCACTCGTAGCCCTCCCACGGGCCGTAGTCGGGGTCGAGCCTTTCCTGGGCTGGTCTATCTGCCTCCGCGACGTGGGTCAGGTTGACCCGGACGCGGTACCAGAGCGATGAACGGCCGCGCATCCCATCGACAAGGACATCTGCCGACTCGAGGGCTGCCGCGGCCGCGGGATGGCGATCCTTCCAGCGCTCGAATCCCGCCAGGGCCTCGTCCTTCTTGGCCGCTCGCGAGATCTCGATGACCGGGATCGTCGACTTGCGCCGGCCCGTCGGTGTCGGGCGCGTGCCCTCCCATTCGGTCGGCAGGCCGGCGTTCCTGTCGCCGGCGGCGACCGCCGCCGCCCGCTCCGCGGCGACCTCCGGCGGCGGCCCGCCGGCCTCGCCACGTCCGGGCTCGTACTCGCTCTCTGGACGCCGCTTTCGCGACGGCTGGACGCGCGGCGGCTCGCCGGCCTGCTTCGCGTAGTTCGGCGGCCACGGGGCGTCGGCGAGCCCTTCGGCCTCGTGTCGGGCGCTCAGCTCGAGCAATCCCTCGAGCGAGCCGACCGCTTCGTCGATGCCCGCTCCGGAATCACCCCGCGCGGCGTAGATGGCGGGCACGGTCGCGAGCGTGAAGTCCTCGGCGACGACGTCGGCGAGCTCGTCCCAGCGGAGCGGCATCGAGACCCGCGCGTCGGGCAGCGGCCGGACGGAGTACGCAGAAGCGACGGTCCGGTCCTTGGCATTCTGGTTGTAGTCGAGGAAGACGCCGTGGCGCTCCTCCTTCCACCACTTGGAGGTCGCGATCGTCGGCGCCCGGTTCTCGACGTCGCGGGCGAGGGCGACGGCCGCCCGCCTGACCTCCGGGTAGGTCCAGTTCGGAGCGATGCGGACGTTGATGTGGATCCCGCGCGACCCCGACGTCTTCGGCCAGCCCACGAGCCCGACCGCCTCGAGGGCCTCCCGCGCCACGAGAGCGACCTCCCGGATCTGCGACCACGGCACGCCCGGCACCGGGTCGAGATCGACCCGCAGCTCGTCGGGATGGTCGAGGTCCTCGGCCCTGACCGGGTGCGGGTTGAGGTCGATGCAGCCGAGGTTGTTGACCCAGGCGAGACCGGCCGCGTCGTCGATCACGATCTCGTCGGCGGTGCGGCCCGATGGGAACGTGAGCGTCGCGATTCGGAGCCAGTCGGGGCGGTTATCCGGTGCCCGCTTCTGGAAGAACGCCTCCCCCTCGGCGCCGTCGACGAAGCGCTTGAGCGCCATCGGCCGGCCACCGGCGCCGCGCAGGGCACCATCCGCCACGGCCAGGTAGTAGTGGACGAGGTCGAGCTTCGTGTAGCCGGCCTTCGGGAAGTAGACCTTGTCCGGGTTCGAGACCGTGATCTCCCGACCCGCGATCTCGAGGACCTCCTTGCGCGGCGCCATGACTGAAACGATACCCTGCCCTACGGCGCCCGGTCGATCTCGACGACAGGGACACCGTCCAGGTCCGTGTCGTCGCGGGCCGGATCCGGCCGCTCGGAGGCGACGGCTGCGCCCGCAGTGCGCGAGAGACGCCCCCGCAGCCTGCTGAGTCGCGAAGGTGGCCGGGGTGGCCTGGGCGGGATCGCGCCGCGGCCGCGGAGCCCCTGGGCGATCGCCTCTGCCTCCGGGCCGCTGACGCCGAACCGGCGGAGCGAGTAGCGGGCCATCTGGACGGAGAGTTCGCGCTCGGCGTAGATCGCCTGGACGTTCCCGCCGATGCCGCGCAGGCGGGCGGCCTCCGTGTCGCTGTGGGTTCGGACGATCAGGTCGATCGAGGGGTTCGCGGCCCGCGCCCGCTCGACGATCAGCCGCGTCGCATGGCCGTCGCCGATCGCGACGATGAGCATCCGCGCCAACGCGATGCCGGCGTGCTCGAGCAGCTCGAGCCTGGCCGCGTCGCCGTAGATTGCGGGAACGCCCCGGTCCCGCAGCTCCTCGATCGCCCAGCGATCCTGGCTGATCACGACATAGTGGAATCCGCGACGCTCGAAGACCGTTGCGATCGTCCGGCCGACCCGGCCGTAGCCGGCGAGGATAGCGTGGCGTCGGAGCGACTCGCCGGTATCCGTCGGAGCGAGATCGACGAGATCGCCGCGCCGCTCGAAGATCGCGTGGACGCGGTCGTGCCGCCGGATCCACGCCTCCAGTGGATCGATCATCCGGAAGAGGAATGGATTCAGCGCGATCGACACGAGCGACCCGGCGACGATCAGCTGGATTCCCTCCGGCGGTAGGAGCGCGAGCGACAGGCCGACCGTGCCGAGGATGAACGAGAACTCGCCGATCTGGGCAAGGCCCGCGCCGACGGTCAGGCCGATCCGGATCGGATAGCCGAAGGCTGCCACGATGGCCACGGCCGAAACGGCCTTGGCGACGACGATCAGGACCACGACCGCGGCCACTTCGAGTGGGTGCTGGACCAGGAAGCTCGGGTCGAGCAGCATCCCGACCGAGACGAAGAACAGGACCGCGAACGCATCGCGGAGGGGGAGGGCGTCGGCCGCGGCCTGGTGGCTCATGTCGGACTCGCTCACGATCGCTCCGGCGAGGAAGGCGCCAAGGGCCAGCGAGATGCCGAAGATCGACGAGGCAGCGAACGCGATCCCGAGCGCGATCGCCAGCACGGCCAGGCTGAACAGCTCCCGCGAGTTCTCCCGGGCGACGATCACGAGCAGCGGCGGGATGAGCCGTTTGCCCGCGACGAACATGAGCGCGGCGAAGATTCCGGCCTTGCCGAGGGCAACGGCGAGGTCACCGAGCGGATTGCCCGTCAGGCTGGCGGTTCCGCCCGACGTCCCGCCGAGGAGCGGGGCGATCGTTGGGAGGACGACGAGGACGACGACCGTGACGAGGTCCTCGACGATGACCCAGCCGACTGCGGTCCGGCCCTGGACCGTGTCGAGATCGTTCCGCTCCTCCAGGGCGCGGAGGAGCACGACGGTGCTGGCCATCGCGATCGCCAGGCCGAGGACCAGGCCGCCACCGACGCCCCAGCCGATCGCCACCCCGAAGGCGACCCCGAGGAGGGTCGCGATCGCGATCCTGATGATCGCGCCGGGAACGACAAGCGAACGAACCGCGAGCAGGTCGTCAATCGAGAAGTGGATCCCGACCCCGAACATCAGCAGGATCACGCCGATGTCCGCCAGCTCCGTGGCGACCGTTCGATCCGCGATCAGGCCCGGCGTGAACGGCCCGATCACCACCCCCGCGAGGATGTAGCCGAGGATCGATGGGAGACCGAGCCGGCGCACGATCAGGCCGCCAACTAATGCGGCGGTGAGGCCGATCGCGATGGTCGAGATGAGAACGGGCTCGTGGTCCATGGCTCTTCCCGGGTTCCGGGGGTGATGCGCAGGACTGGCGCGGGTCCGTGCCAGGCTGGGCCACCACGATACCGGACCCTGTCGAGGGCGGCGCATGCCGACCCCTCGACAGCCACCGCTCGTCGCACGATGATGGCCGCGAGCCCATCCTGTCGATTCGGATCGGCCCGTTCGTCGCCACCGTAGCGGCCGCCAGGCCGGGACCCACCCATCCGAGGAGGCACCCGAGATGCGCTACCTGCTCCTGATCTATACCGTAGAGCCCACCGAGGCGGCTCCGGAAGATGTCATGGCCGCCGAGATCGGCGCGTACGACGCGTTCACGAAGGAAGTCCGGGACCGCGGTCTGTTGGTTGCGGGCGAAGCGCTCCACCCGATCGCGAGCGCGACGACCGTGCGCATCCGCGACGGGCAGACCGTCACGACGGACGGCCCATTCGCCGAGACGAAAGAACAGCTCGGCGGGTTCTACATGGTCCATGCCAAGGATCTCGACGAGGCGATCGAACTCGCGGCGAAGATTCCGGCGGCCAAGCATGGTTCGATCGAGGTCCGGCCGATCTTTGAATTCGGATCGGGCGAGGGCTCGGCTCCTGAGGCGGTCGGCGCCGCCGGCTGACTTTGGTGGGTTGCGGCCGCTGAACTCAACCGTGGGCCACCACCTTCGCGCCTGGAGACCTTGACGCCGCCGATCGATCCGCACGCCGTCGTCGACCGCGTGTTCCGCGAGGAGCAGGGGCGGGCCGTCGCCACGCTCATTCGTGTGCTCGGCGACTTCGACCTCGCTGAGGAAGCGGTCCAGGAAGCGTTCGTCACCGCCCTCGAGACGTGGCCGACACGGGGCGTCCCGGACAATCCGGGCGCCTGGATCACGACGACCGCGCGGAATCGCGCAATCGATCGGCTCCGCCGCCGAAAGCGGTTGGCCGAGAAGCACGAGCTCCTCGCGCGCGAGACGGCACTCGCGGAAGAGCTCGCGGCGATCGACCCAGACGCGGTCATCGATGGGGAGTCCGGCATGAGCCCGATCGCCGACGATCGGTTACGACTGATCTTCACCTGTTGCCACCCGGCACTCGGGATGGACGCCCGGGTCGGCCTGACGTTGCGGACGCTTGGCGGGCTCTCGACCCCGGAGATCGCCCGCGCGTTCCTCGTGCCCGAACCGACGCTCGCCCAGCGGCTCGTTCGCGCAAAGAAGAAGATCCGGGACGCGGGGATCCCATACCGGGTGCCGCCCGACCACGACCTGCCAGAGCGGCTGGACGGCGTGCTTCGCGTGCTCTACCTCATCTTCAACGAAGGTTACGGCGCGACGTCCGGCGACCGGCTCATACGCCGCGAGCTGTGCGCGGAGGCGATCCGGC
The DNA here is from genome assembly GCA_038250445.1 of Candidatus Limnocylindrales bacterium. Lineage (GTDB taxonomy): Bacteria > Chloroflexota > Limnocylindria > Limnocylindrales > CSP1-4 > CF-46. Next base: position 12,702 of record JBBSCI010000043.1, read on the forward strand.
TGACGCGAGTCCTGACATCGCTCATGCCGGACGAGCCGGAGGCAATCGGCCTGCTTGCGCTGATGCTCCTCCACGACGCCCGTCGCGAGGCACGAGTCGGGACGAACGGCGAGCTCGTCCTGCTCGAGGATCAGGATCGTCGGAGCTGGGACCGGGCGAAGGTGGACGAGGGCCGCGAACTGCTCGACCGCGCGCTCCGGATGCGTCGCGTCGGGCCGAATCAGCTCCAGGCAGCGATCGCCGCCCTGCACGACGACGCGGCCACGGCCGGCGACACGGACTGGGCCCAGATCGCTGGCCTGTACGCGGTCCTCGGGCGAGTGGCGCCTTCGCCGGTCGTCGAGCTGAATCGGGCGGTCGCCGTTGCGATGGCGTCTGGGCCGGAGCTTGGCCTGCGGCTCGTCGACGCGGTCGCGGCCTCGGGCCAACTCGATGACTATCCGTACCTCCACGCCGCGCGGGCCGATCTCCTGCGCCGCCTCGGCCGCCTGTCGGAGGCCGCCGACGCCTACGTCCGCGCGCGCGAGCTGACCGCGAACGAGGCCGAACAGGCGTTCCTCGAACGCAGGCTGATCGAGGTCGGCGCGCGCAGCTAACGCCGGGTGCAGCGGCGGGTGATCGGCCGGTAAGGGGCTCGGCGTACCGTCACGGGCATGTCGAAATGGAAGCCCCAGAAGACGCGGCCGCTGGCCCGCGACGCTCGCCGGCGGTTCGGGAAGGGCCTCGAGCTCGAGCTATTGCGCGGCCCGCCGCTCGGCCCCGGGGTCGTGACTGCGGACTACGGCACGGTGCTCGCAGCGATGGAGCAGTTCGATCCGGAGATGCCCTGGAAGAAGGCCCGCGCCCGGATCCTGCCCATGCTGCCGCGGGTCCGTCCGCTGCCTGGCCCGGAGCTTAAGCTTGCTCGGGCGATGCTGCCGCCGGGCATCCTCGTCGGGTTCGGGATCGACATCGGGCCGGCGATCACGTTCGTCGGCGCCGCACTACTGGACCGCTGGCGGGTCGACGTGCTGACGGTCGTTGCGGCGCCCCTGGCCAACCTCCGGCAGCTCGCGGACCAATGCGATCGTGAGGTCGCGATCCGCGACCGCATCGGCGACGTGCCCGTCACGGTCGTCCAGACAAGGCTCGGGATCGCGGCTTCGCTGATCCTGGTGCCGGACTGCCTCGACCGCCTGCTCGGGCCGGGTCCGCATCTGCTGCTGGCGCCGATGCGCGACATCCTCGTCGCGCTGCCGCCGGACGTCGACCGCGAGTTTGCCTCGTGGCTGGCCGACGAGTGGGAGGCGCTCGATCCGAACCATCTCCACCTCGGGGGCTTCCGCCACGAACGGGAGACGATCGTCCCCGAGGCGCTCGATGAGGCAATGGCACGCGCCTGACGGGCGCCTGACTACAAGTGCCCCACCTCGATCGCCCGCCCATCCTCGGCATCGCGAGAGACGAGCCAGCCGTGGCGGAAAGCGTACTCGACGGCCTGTCTCCGGCCGGGGACCCCGAACTTGTGCAAGACCGAGGAGAGATGGTTCTTGATGGTCTGCTCGCCGATGGCCAGGGTCTGGGCGATCTCCCGGTTCCGGAGCCCGAGGGCCACGAGCTCGAGGATCTCGAGCTCGCGTGCGGTAAGCGGGTTGGTCGGCGCGCGATTAGCCAGGATCGTCTCGCGAAGGCTATCGAGGACCCGCTCGACTAGATCTGGCCGGGCGATCAGCTCCCGTTTGAGCGGATCATCACCCTCGGCGACGCGGCGGATCGTCGCGACCAGCTCAGACGGCTTGGCCAGCCCGGCCACGTGAGCGGTCGCACCGACCACCATCGCTTCGAGGATGCTCGAATCGTCGTTGTCGTCGTCGCCACCGAGGACGACAAGCACCGATGCGGGTGACCCCTGGTGCATCCGTCGAACGGCCTGAGCCCCGCTGGCCTCGGGCGCGACGTCCACAAGGATCACGTCAGGCGCGACACCGCCAATTGCCGGCATCGCCTCGTCGGGAGTCTGGACCTGGGCGACGATCTCGAAGTCAGGCTCTCGATCGAGAACCTCGCGGATCCCGACCCCAAGGACAGCACGCGGCTCGACGATGACAACGCGAATTGGCTCGCCGACCGCGTGCCCGGGGATGATCATGCGTCGTCGCACTCGCGCACCTCTGGGGCGGGGCGAGGTCGCCCCGCCCCAGCCTAGTTGCACGCCCGTCCCGGCGCATGACCCGAAAGATCCGAATACCCCGGATTAATTCGTACTGGCGCCCGCGCCGTTCAAGGACGTTGATTGCGCATCGCGGAGTCCGTCCGCCGACCGACTGATGGCGGTGCGCTCAGAGTCGGATCGGGCGGGCCCAAATCGGCGCCGATCGAACCGCGTGAGTCGGCAGCGAACGACATGGCCAGGATGCCGAGGTTGAAGACGCCGCTTGTGCGGTGACGATGATCAGCCTCAATTGTGGACTCACACGGGTCCAGTTCCAGCGCGAGCAAGTTGACCAGTTTCGAATTTCGGATCGCAGTGGACCTGGTGCCGGTCAGCACCGCACCCCTCTGAGGCGCCGCGCGGCGTCTTGCTCCGACCAACGGAGGAGGGTATCGTCCCGAGGTACCCAGCGATTGGCAGCGGACCCGCAGACCGCACCGTGGGGCCGTGCGTCTGTTCGTCAAGCGTCTTCCTGGAGCTTCCGCCCTGGCCACGAGCCTCCGCCGCCCGATCTCGGTCATCCTCGCGACAGCGCTGTTGCTCGCGACGATCCTGCCGGTTTCCGCCGCCTCGCCCGAGCGCGCCAGTGATGCCGCGGCTCCCGGTGGCCGACTCATCGTGCTGTGGCGCGACGCCGCGCCGGCTCGACTCTCGATCGCCGGCGTCGCACACGTGAGTCGGGCAGCCGGCAGCCAGCGGAGCGTCGTTGTGGCTGCCGCCGGCAAGGCGGGTGCGGTCGCTCGGGAACTGCGCGCCGATCCGCGGGTCATTGGCGTGGTCCCCGACGCACAGGTCAAGGCCTTCGACTGGCCCGCGGATGGCCATCCGAACGACCCGCGCTTCGGCTCCCAGAAGGATCTCGAACAGATCCATGTCCCCGAGACCTGGCCGACGACGACGGGAGATCCAGGCGTTGTCGTTGCCGTGATCGACAGCGGGGTCGACCTGACGCACCCGGACCTCGTCGGTGTCACGGTCGTCGCCCCGCGAAATGAGATCTGGAACAACACCGACGTCAGCGATGAGGTCGGGCACGGCACGCATGTCGCCGGCACGATCTTCGCCCGCACCGACAATGCGAGAGGGATCGCCGGCATCGCGCCGACCAGCTCGTTGATGCCGATCAAGGTCCTCGACGAGACGGGGACCGGGGCCCTCTCGGACGTCCTCGATTCGGTCGACTGGGCGCGGTTGCACGGCGCCGACATCATCAACCTGTCGCTCGGTGGCAGCCTGGGCCCGGAGCAGGTCGCCCTCGTCCAGCCGACGTTCACCCAGGCGCGAGCGGCCGGCATCCTCGTCGTCGCGGCGTCGGGCAACAGCGGCTCGTCGCTGATCGAGTATCCGGCCGCCTTCCAGGGCGTCGTGTCGGTCGGCGCGGTCGACGGATCGGACGGGCTTGCCGATTTCTCCACGTTCAACCGGGCCGTCGACATCACCGCTCCCGGCGTCAAGACGGTCTCCACCGTCCCCGGCGGCTACCAGCGGGCCAGCGGCACGAGCATGGCTTCGCCGCACGTGGCGGGCGGAGCCGCGCTCGTCTGGTCGGCCAAGCCGGGTCTCAGCGTGGCCGAGCTCGAGACCGTCCTGAGGACGAGCGCTGTCGACCTTGGCGATCCGGGTCGCGACGACCGCTTCGGCTCCGGCCGAATCGACGTCCTGGCCGCACTGACGGCGCCCGTGCCCGATCCCTTGCCGGACCTCGAACCGGCCCCGGGCATCACGGATCCGCTCGAGATCACCTTCACGTCACCGACTCGGGCGGTCACGCAGTCGAACGGGTCGTTCAAGGTGAGATGGAAGACTAGTCACGCCGTCGTCGACGGGATCCTGGTTCGCCAGCAGTGGAGGCTGGTCGGCGGCGCCTGTCCCGACGAGTTCGAGTTCCCCGACGACTTCAAGGTCATGGATCTGGTGTCGCCGACGACCGACACGGGGCTGAAGACGGGCTCCTGCTATCGCTGGACCGTGCTGGCCATCGACGAGGAAGGGCAGCAGGCCGATGCGACGAGCGCGCCGATCAAGGTCGTGGACGCCGTCAAGCCCACGATCACGTCGCGCAGCCCGGCACCGAACGCGACCGGCGTCGCACGCGCGGCGTCGGTCAGGGTCACGTTTTCCGAACCCGTCAGGGGCGTGTCGGCAACCACGCTTCGGCTCAAGAACCTGCGAACCGGCTTCTGGGTCCGAGCCAGGGTCACCTACTCTGCCGCGACCCGAACCGCGACCATCGACCCCGCCCTGTCGATGTTCGGCAACGAGCGGTACGGCGTCTACGTGCTGGCCGGGATCAAAGACCCCAGCGGCAACAGGCTCGCCACGACGACCTGGTCGTTCCGCACGAAGCACTGAGAACCGGCGGCGCCGTCACGGCGTAGCAGACCAAGAGGCGTGTGGCGCTGCGCCCGCCTCGTCGCCGCCCCAGACGACGAAAGGAGGCTGCCCTGACTCAAACAGCCATGCCCAAATCGGACAACAGAGGGAGAGACCGATGAGACGTCTGCTATTCCTGTTCGCTGGAGCCGGCCTGGTACTTACCGTGCTCGGGCCTGTCGTCGCCAACGATGGCGGCCGCAACTTCGAGGCTCGACTGAGCGGCTTTCTCGAGACGCCGTCCATTTCGACCGCGGGATCGGGCTCGTTCAAGGCCTGGATCGGCGACGATTCGATCAAGTTCAGCCTGAGCTACAAGAACCTGACCGGCGCTCCGCTGGTCGCTCACATTCACTTCGGTCGGCCCGATGTGGCCGGTGGAGTGGCGGTGTTCCTGTGCGGTGGCAGCAAGCCTGCGTGCCCGGCGTCGGGCACCGTGACCGGCACGATCGTTGCCGCCGATGTCGTCGGCCCCGCCGCGCAGGGGATCACCGCCGGTGAGTTCGCCGAAGTCGTGCGCGCGATCCGCCACGGCGCGGCCTATGTCAATGTCCACACCCCGACCTTCCCGAACGGCGAGATCCGCGGCAACCTCGATCGCGACTGACCGTCGAACCACGGGGACCTGACGTCCCCGAAACGCTCGATGCCTGGTGGTGGTCCGCGGTCGTGGGGCCGCGACGCCACCAGGTCATCTGGCGCTACGCTGAGCGGCATGGGCCGCAGGACGTTCACGACACTCGGCGTTCCAATCGACTCGGTGGGCCTGGGCCGTGCCGACCAACATGGCACCGAGCTGTCGCCAGCGGCCCTTCGTGGGGCTGGTCTCGACCGATTGGGCTGGGGCGACGCTGGCGACCTCGATGTCCGCATTCCCGACCATGATCGCGATCTGAAGACCGGTGTTATTGGAGTGGCCGGCGTTCTGGCCACGACGAGCGCGATCCGCTCGGCCACGGCGGACCTCCTGCGTCGTGGCGAGAAGCCCTTCATTCTGGGCGGCTGCTGCACATTGCTGCCGGGGGCGCTGGCCGGTGCACGCGACGCGCTGGGCTCGGTGGGCCTCGTGTATGTCGACGGGCACCTGGACCTCTACGACGGGCTGACCTCGCCGACCGGTGAGGCGGCAGACATGCCGATCGCGGTCGTACTCGGTGACGGCCCGGCGCCGTGGGTTGAGCGCGTGGCGCCAGCCCCGGTCTCATCGCCGGGCGGGATCGCGCTCCTCGGCTACCACGACCCGGACGAGCTCGGCGACCTCGGCGAGGAGTTGGCTCGCAATCGCGCGGCCGGCCTGTTCGACGCCGATGCGGCCACGATCCGACGCGACGGCCCTGCCGCGACCGCTGCCGCCGCGCTCGACCACGTGCGGAACGCCTCCGACCACCTATGGTTCCATGTCGATGTGGACGTACTCGATCAGGCGGTCTTTCCGGCGACCGACTACCTCATGTCGGGTGGCCTCGACTGGGCCGAGCTCATCGGGCTCCTCGCACCCATCGCATCCGCCGACGGGCTCGTCGGCTGGTCGCTCGCGTGTTACAACCCGGAGAAGGACCCGGGCGGGTCCGCTGGGCGAGCCATCGTCGCGGCGATGGAGGGACTGTTCCGTGTCGACTGACGCGACTGCCCGGATCGGCGAGTCCGATGGCCCGCACGTGGGGACCGTCGACCGCGCCGCCTGGCGCGAGATCCTCGCCGACGTCGCGGTCGGGCTCGTCGGCGGCGGACTGCGCCCGCCCTTTGCGGAGCTCGAGCCAGGCGATCGCGCCAATCTTGTCCGCATTCTTGAGAAGCTGGAGCTGGTCCCATGACCGTCGAAGGTATTCGCGTCCTCCGCCTGCAGCATGTGAGCGTGCCGTTCCCCGGCGACGCCGCGTCGCTTGAGGCGGCGCGTCGCTTCTATGGCGAGACCCTCGCGCTCGACGAGCTTCCCCGTCCGCCCGCGTTGCCGGGCGTCGGCCTCTGGTACGCGGTCGGCGA
>JBBSCI010000044.1:0-19134 GCA_038250445.1 Candidatus Limnocylindrales bacterium
AGATGACGCCGGTCGTCTGCGGGCCGCCGGGCGGCGGGCTGATGGCGCTGGCGAGATTGTCGAGCGCGTCGGCGGCAACCTTGAGGCCTTCGGCGATCGCGTCGGAAACGGTCGCACCGCCGGGATCCGCCGGTGGTGTGGATCCGGCGGTACCCGGGTCCGCGGCCGCCCCGGCGGGCGCCGTGCGGGCCAGATCGGACAGGCGGGTACCCTGCCGCCTGATCGTACTCACTCCGCGGACTGTAACGACTCGACAACGGCCGCGCATCTCGGCGTTGACGTCTTGCCGACTACTATGCCCGCATGTATCTCGATGCCCTGTCGTTCCTGGAGGACGAGCGCGACGCATGGCGGCCGTTCGAGGCGCTCCTCGAGCTGTCGGATGCGCAGCTCGCCGAACCCGTGACCGCCGGCGGCTGGTCGGGCCGCGATCTCATGGCCCACCTCGTCGCATGGCAGCTCATCTCGCTCGACATCGCCAAGGAGTTGGCGATCGGCGAGACATCACCGACGGCCGCCCGCGTCGATGCGGAATGGGCTTCGCGCGGCGGCGAGGCTGTCAACTCCGAGATCCAGGCCGAGTGGGCGACAAGATCGCTGGACGAGGTTCGCGACGACTTCCGGCAGGTCGGTGGCGAATTGCGCGGCTTCCTCACGGTCGTCCCCGAATCGCGCTGGATCAAGAACGCTGCGATCCAGCGCAGGTTCATCGACGAGACGCTCGACCACTATGAGGAGCACCAGGCCGACCTGGCGGCGATCCTGGCCGCGGCGGGCGCATGACCGACGGCTCGAACGACTTCCCGACCGGCGGTCTGGGCGCGTGCCTCGAGGCCGCCGCGACGGATCTCGGCGATCTCGAACGTCAGGAGCGTCCCGGCGGCGTGGAGTGGTCGAGGGGCGGGATCGTCTTCGCGGCTTTGAAGCGGGATCGCGCGGAGTTTCGCCTCGCCCCTCCCGTCGTTGCCGCTGCGCTCCGGACGCCCGGGACCGAGAAGTCAGAGCGTGGCGCCGACTGGGTGGCCTTCGCCCCATCGGAGCTGGACGGCCACGCAATCGATCGCGCTGAGGCATGGCTGGCGAGCGCCTGGCGCCGCGCCGACGCAGAGGGCTGATCGGCGAACACACCAACGGCGGCGGTGCCGCGCCGCGGGAGCTGGCATGGCCCCGCCGCCGTGGCGAGGACGGTTGATCGGCCGGGCGAGCCGGCCCCGATCAGTTCTCCAGAGTTGAGGCGGTCTCGGCCGTCTCGGCCGGTTCCGCCGTCTCACTTGGTTCGACCGCGTACTGGGCCAGGCCGAAGTGGACCTCGAGCTGCTCGAGCGGCTTGAAGCCGGCAACGCCCATCGGCTGCTTTCCGGGCTGGAAGAACGCGATCGTCGGGATGCTCAGGATGTTGAACGCCTGGGAGAGGCCTGGATTGGCATCGACGTCGACCTTGACGACATCAACGTTGCCTTTGTACTTCTCGGCGAGCTTCTCGAGCTCTGGGGCGACCATGCGGCACGGACCGCACCACGTCGCCCAGAAGTCCACGACGACCGGTCGCTCGCTCTTGAGGACGAGTTCCTCGAATGTCGCATCTGTTGCGTGCTTGATCTCAACCATCGGAAGGTTGGTCCTTTCTCCCGCGTTCCTGTTGCGGTTTCAACCGCCCTGTCGGGCGAGACTCTGGATGAGTCGGTAGGCCTCAAGGACCCGAACGTCCGCGAGGCGGTAATAGACGGTGCTGCCCTCCCGCCGGCTCTGAACGAGTCCGGCGCTCCGCAACACCGCGAGGTGCTGGCTCATGTTGGGCACCTGGCACCCGACCGTCGTCGAGAGATCACTCACAGAGAGCTCGCCGCCGGCGAGGGTCTCGAGCACGCAGAGGCGCTTGGGATCAGCAAGGGCTCGACCTACCGCGGCATAGCGCTGCCGGTCGTACTCACTCGAGGTCGGGACGGGGGTGTCCAACATCAGTGCAATCATGTCACTGTTTGCGCAAACACGCAAGTAACGATTGGTTAATCCGCGCTTGCAGGCATCGGGCAAGAGCGACCCTAGTAGACCGTCCCCTGGCAGCCATGTCGGGCACCGGGCAGATGAACGCGATCGGGCGATCGCAAACGGGCAGCTCGCCCCTGGCACTCGTCTGGATTTCGGCCGGTCGCGGCGGGATGACGACTCGACCGGTGGGGACCGGCAGCTCGCTCCCGGGCAGCGAGCACCCGGAGCCAGATCCGCGCGCGGCCGCCCTCCGGCCTGGATTTTGACGCGTCGAAGATCAAGCTCTCGTTCTCGCGCGTCGCCAGGAACCTCTCGGAGCCGCTCTTTGTCACGCACGCCGGCGACAACAGCGGCCGCCTGTTCATCGTCGAGAAGGGCGGTCGGATCAAGATCCTCAAGAACGGTGCTGTCCTCGGCACGACATTCCTCAACATCTCCGCGAGGGTGTCGAAGGGCTCAGAGCAGGGGCTTCTCGGCCTAGCGTTCCACCCCGACTACGCAACGAACGGCAAGTTCTACGTCGACTACACGAACAGCGCGGGCGACACGGTCATCGCCGAATACAAGAACTCCCAGCCGAGCGACAACGTGGCCGACGTGAGTGGCCGGACCATGATGATCATCAAGCAGCCGTATTCGAACCACAACGGCGGGATGCTGGCCTTTGGTCCGGACGGCTTCCTTTACATCGGGATGGGCGACGGTGGAAGCAGCGGTGATCCCGGGAATCGGGCCCAGAACATCGGTTCGTTTCTCGGGAAGATCCTCCGGATCGACGTGGTCGACCCGGCTGGCGCGGCCAATTACAGGATCCCACCGGACAACCCGTATGTGGGTACCGCAAACGCCGTCAAAGAGATCTGGGCCATCGGGGTCCGCAACCCGTGGCGCTTTTCATTCGACACTGTGACGGGCGACCTTTGGATCGGCGGCGTCGGTCAGAACCGCTACGAGGAAGTGGACCGCTCTCTCGCCCCCAACGCGGGCAGAAGGGTCGACTACGGCTGGAAGGTGCTCGAAGCTAAGCACTGCTACCCCTCGGGGACGGGCTGCAGGGTGACAGGCCTGACGTATCCGATGGCGGAGTACAGCCACAGCCTCGGCTGCTCGGTCACCGGCGGGTACGTCTATCGGGGCCTCGACTACCACGGCGTAGTCGGCGGTTTCCTCTTCGGCGACTACTGCTCGGGCCGGATCTGGGCACTCAAGGCCATGGGGCCCTCATCGCAGACGCCCGTCCTCATGGCCGACACGAGCTTCTCGATCAGCTCATTCGGCGAAGGGCAGGACGGGAAGCTCTACTTGACTGACATCGGCGCCGGAGCCGTCTGGCAGGTGGTCGCCCAGTACCGTTGACCGGCTGACTCCTGGGCCGAGGTGAGGGCCAGGCGCCCTCTGCGATACTCCGCGCGATGAAGACGCCCGACAAGACCGTGGGCCTGGCCGAGATCGAGGCTGCGCGCGCCCGGATCGGCGACCGCGTCCATCGAACGGCGTTGCTCGCCTCTTCCACGGCGCCCCGTTTCGTCCTCGCAGCCGGCGGCCCGACGCTCGCCGACGATCTGCTCTACGTCAAGGCGGAGCATCTCCAGAAGACGGGCTCGTTCAAGGCCCGGGGCCTCACGAACCGGATCCTCACGCTCGCCGACGACGAACGTCGCCGCGGTGCGATCACGCTGTCCGCGGGGAATGCGGCCCAGGCGTACGCGTGGGCCGGCCGTGCCGCCGGGGTCGCGGTCACCGTCGTCATGCCGGCCGGGGCCGTTCGCTCGAAGGTGGAGGCCTGCCTCGACTACGGCGCGGAGGTCATCCTGTTCGGTGCCCACGTGGGCGAGACGTTCGCCGAGATGGAGCGCCTTCGCGACGAGCGTGGCCTCACCTTCGTCCACCCGTTCGACGATCCCGATGTGATCGCGGGCCACGGTTCGATCGGTCTCGAGATTCTCGAGGACCTGCCGGCCGTCGACGTCGTGGTCGTCGGGGTAGGGGGCGGCGGGCTCATCTCGGGTGTCGCCGCGGCGCTCAAGGAATCGCGGCCGGACGTGAGGGTCTATGGCGTCGAGCCCGAGGAATCGAGCGCCGTTTCGCTCGCGATGGCGGCCGGCGAAGTGGTCCGGATCCAGCCCAAGAGCGTCGCCGACGGGCTCGGAGCGCCATTCGCCGGAGCCTGGACGCTCGCGATGTGTCAGCGGTACCTCGACGGGATCGTGCTGCTCGACGACCCGACGATCCTCGGCGGGATGCGCTTCGCGGCCGAACGGATGAAGCAGGTCCTCGAACCCGCGGGCGCCGCGGCCCTCGCCGCCGTGCTGTACGGCATGATCCCGATCCGAGAAGGGGAGCGGGTCTGCGTCGTCGCGTCCGGCGGCAACGTCGATATGTCGCGGCTCGGTGAGTTGCTTGCCGCTGCTGCCCCGTTCCAAGGGGACAACATGAAGCGGGACATGGGCGCGGGATGACCGACGAGGAGGACGGCCCGCCATCGATCTCAGACGCGGCCCCGAGTGCCGCGGTGGACGCGACCGCGGAAATGGCCTCCGAGCTCGGGCCGGTCGATGCGCCGGCGCCAGACCAGCTACCGCCGGCGCCCGAATCCGCGCCGGCGCCGATTCCCGGCGCGTGGGCGACGCTCGGGGGCGGCCTCGATCTGAGTCTCGCGGCGAGCCGCGAGCTCCGCCGCGCGTCGCTCTACATCGGTCTCCTGGCGCTGCTGCTGGTCGGTCCGTTCGCGGTCATCGTCCTTGCGTTCGCCGACGCCCAGGGCGGTTTCGATTGGATCCCGGACCTCATCCTCGGAATCCAGCCGGACCTCGTCCCCGTCGATCGGAGCGTCGGCTGGTTCATGGTCATCAGCGGATGTGTGGCGGCGTTCGGCCTGTTCGTCATCGGCGTCGAGAGCCAGATCATGGCCGCCGCGATCCTGGGTGGACGGGCGCTCGGCCGGCCGATGACGCTGCGCGGAGCGTTGCGCCGCTCGCGCCAGGTGTTCTGGCCCGTCGTCGGGGCGACGCTCCTGGTGGGTCTGATCCTGATCGTCCCGCAACTGGTCATGGGGGCAGTGTTGCAGCGGGCCTTCGGCGAGACGTCAGAGGCTCCGGCCGTGATCGGCACCGTCATCGGCGCCCTGTTGAGCGCGCCATTTGCCTACATCGTGACCGGCATCGTCCTCGGCGACGTCGGCGCCAGCGAGGCTGTTCGGCGCTCGACCCGGCTCGCTCGAGCGCGGTGGCGACTGGCGATTGCGGTTTCCGCCGTCGGCGCTGTCGTCGGCTACCTCGAGCTCTTTGCGAGCGGCGCCGGCGCCGACATTCTCGTTCGGGTCGGCGCCGCGATGCACCTGGGATTCGATTCGGCCGGGGCGAACATTGCCCTCCACATCGTCGCTGCCGCGGCCATCGTCGCGATCGGGTCGCTGACGTTCACGCTTGCCGCCCTTCGGGATGCGCCCCAGGTCGTGGCGTTTGTCGGCATGACGGGCTACGGCGCCGGACTCGACCGCGCGCGAGAGCCGTGGGCCGGGCCGCGACGGTTGGAACGCTGGATCAGCGTCCCGATGGGAACCGCGATCCTCGTCGGGATCATCGCGGCCATCGGCGGAACGCTCGCCCTCACCTGACCGCGACGGCCTCAGTCGACGCCCAGCTCGCCGAGGCGGTCGTCGTCGATTCCGAGGTGGTGGGCGAGCTCGTGGATCACTGTGATCCGGACCTCCTCGGCCAGCTCGTCCGGGTCCGGGAAATCCTCCTCCAGCGGGAGACGAAACAGCGTGATCCGGTTTGGGGCGACGAGCCAGTCGGCGCCGTACTCGGTCCGCGGCACCCCCTCGTAGAGGCCGTACAGCGCGTCGTCCGGCTGCAGATCGTTGTTGGCGAGCTGGTCGCGTGTCGGCTCGTCGTCGATGACGATCGCCACCTCGACCAGGCACTCGCGGAACGGCGACGGGATGCCGGCGAGGGCCTGCTCAACGAGCCGCTCGAAGCCGACGTGCCGGCGCGGCGTCGAATGGGTCCGGGTTCCGCGACGGCGCTTCGGCATCGCCTTCTATCCTAGCCGCGTGGATGCGTCGAGCGAGCCGGCCGGCTACGTCGTCGTCTCGGACACCGCTGACCGGATCCACTTCCTCGATTGGGGTGGATCGGGGAGCCCCGGCGTCGTTCTGATCCACGGCCTGTCGAACACCGCTTGGTCATGGGCTCCCGTGGCTCGTCGCCTCGCGGCTGCCCGCCGGACCGTCGCGCAGGACATCCGCGGCCACGGCCTGTCCGATGCGCCGACGGGTCGCTACGCGCCCGAGACCTTGGCCGCCGACGTGATCGCGGTCGCCGAAGGCTCGGGCGCCCTCGATGCCCCAGGGGTCGTCCTCGCCGGGCACGGGTTCGGCGGCGTCGTTGCCGCGTGGGCGGCGGCCGCGCTCGGCGATCGGTGCCGCCGGCTCGTCCTCGTCGACGGCGGCTGGGAGGACATCGCCTCATCGACAGGCATCGAGCCCGATGAATTCCTCCGCGGGCTCGACGAGCCACCGGAGGTCCTCCGGTCGATGTCCTCCTACCTGGCCGACCGGAAAGGCTTCGACCCCGCATCGTGGGATGCTGACCAGGAAGTGGCAGCGAGGGCCGCCGTCGTCGAGACGCCCGCCGGGCGCCTTGTGTCTGCGACGAGGCCCCACGCCCTCGTCGCGTGCGTCGAAGCGATGTTGGGCTACCGACCCGCGGCGACCCTCGCCGAGGTCCGGGCCCCGATCGTCGCGCTCGCGGCGACGTCGCCGGTGCCCGGTCCGGACCTCCCGCCGATGGACGTCACCGTGCTCGAGGCCACCGGCCACAACCTGATGCGCTACCGCCCCGATGAAGTGACGGCCGCGATTCTCGGCGCGTAGCCGGGTAGGCTTGCCCAGAGGAGGGAATCCGTGCAGGTCGTCTACTCATCGGCTCACCTCGCCCACGACGTCGCTTTCGAGACGTACCTGGGCCAGCCGGTTCCGGCCAACGAGGTGGCTTCGCGGGCCGAGCTCATCCGATCGAGCCTCGAGGGCGACGGCGGGTTTACGGTCGGCGGCCCAACGGAACACGGCGAGGCCCCGATCACCGCCGTGCACGACCCCGGGCTCGTCCGCTTCCTCGAGGACGCCTGGGGTCAGGCGATGCGGGACAACGTCGACCGCAAGTACCTCGTCGCCGATACCTACCCTACGTTCCGCCTGTTCGAAGGGATGAGCCCGGAGTTCGTCGAAGGCCAACCCGGGCCGCAGGCCATCGCCGGAACCCTCGGCTGGTGGGGCCTCGACACCTCGAATCCGATCGTCGAGGGAACGTACAGCGCCGCGCGGGCGGCCGTCGACGTGGCCCTCACGACCACCGACCTGGTCCTCGCGGGGGAGCGCGCCGCCTACGGCCTGTGCCGGCCGCCAGGCCACCACGCCGCCCGATCGATGGCCGGTGGCTACTGCTTCTTCAATAACGCCGCGATCGCCGCCGAGGCGATCGCTCGCTCCACCGGCGAGGAGGTCGCGATCCTCGACGTGGACTACCATCACGGCAACGGCACGCAGCAGATCTTCTGGCGCCGCCACGACGTGTTCTACGTCTCGATCCATGCCGACCCGGCTCGCCAGTACCCGTTCTTTCTCGGCTACGGCCACGAGCGCGGAGAGGGCGACGGCGTCGGGGAGAACCTCAACCTGCCGCAGCCGGCGGGCCTGACCGATGACGGCTACCTCGCCGCGATCGACCGGGCGCTCGAGGCGATCGTCGACCGACCTGGCTCGATCATCGTCGTCTCGCTCGGCTTCGATACCTACGGCCGCGACCCGATCGGCGACTTCGCCCTGACGACGCCCGTGTATCACGAGGTCGGGCGGCGGGTGGCCGCGACTGGGCGGCGGCTGGTGATCCTCCAGGAGGGCGGCTACTACCGGCCTGCCCTCGGCGACAACGCGGTAGCGTGGCTGCGGGGCGCGGAGGGGCGCTGAGGGGCGCAGAGCCGATCCGGCGTACCATCGCGGCTCGTATCGGAGAACGTGAGCGACGTGCCCAGCCCGACTGATCTGCCAGCCAACGTCCGCCGCCTCGTCGACGAGATCGAGAACGAGATCGGCGAGACGGATCTTGCCGCCGACGACATCGCGGGCGAGATCTCACGCGACGGCGGTGCGGGCAACGGCAAGGTCGAGGCCGCTGTCCGCGAGATCCTCGTCGAGATCGGCGACGACCCCGATCGCCAGGGCCTCGTCGGTACGCCCGAGCGCGTTCACCGGATGTACACGGAGCTGACCGCCGGCTACCACGTCGATCCCGACCGGCTGATCAACGGGGCGGTCTTCGACGTCGCCTACAGCGAGATGGTCGTCGTCAAGGGCATCCCGTTCTACTCGCTGTGCGAGCATCACCTGCTGCCGTTCTTCGGGGAGGCTGCCGTCGCCTACATCCCTCGCGGGCGGGTCATCGGGCTGTCGAAGATCCCGCGCATCGTCGAGATGTATGCGCGGCGGCTCCAGGTCCAGGAGCGGCTGACCCAGCAGATCGCGGAGTTCCTCCAGACACGGCTCGAGCCGCAGGGCGTCGGTGTGGTGGTGGAGGCGACGCATCTCTGCGCGGTCATGCGCGGCGTCCGCAAGCCGGGCACGATCATGACGACCTCGGCCGTCCTCGGGCTCTTCCGATCACGCGACCGGACGCGGGCGGAGTTCTTCGCCCATCTCGACCGAGCTGCCCCCGGGGCCTGACGACGGTGCATGAACACGTGCCAAATGCCCGCCGCGTGAGCATTCGTCACGTTCCGTTGGGGCCCTGGGCGGCGAGCACGCACGCGGCGCCGCGACATTCGTGTCAGTTGCGCGCGTGCGATCGCCTGGCACGAATTTCGTGACGAACGCTCAAGGGGCGGGCATTTGACACAAAGGCCACTCGCGCGTGGAGCCACAGCTCAACTCGGGCCGCAGGGATCGACTGGGCTCGGGTTCCGCCATACGTCCGCCCGCGTGTCGTTAGGCAGGCGTTTGAGCCACCCGGCGCAAATCTGATGCGGTCGCTCGATCGGGTCGGCATCCGGAAAGCAGCCGCGGCCCGAACCCGAGCCCAGCCTCGCATTACCGCCACGCACAGTGACGTATGGCGGAAATCCGAACTCAGCTGGGACGGCCGACCACCTCGATCATCTTCGAGCCGCCGCCGACCTCGAAGTCGTAGCGGTCCTTCGCGTCGGCCCAGCCCCGGGATTCGACGGACGCCTTGCCGCCCTTCTCGCCGAGCGTCGTTCCGTCGAACACGGCCCCGCCCGACCCGCCGATGACAGTCAGGCGAACCGGGACCTTCTCCGGGCGCTCGATCCGGACCGTGCTGGCCCCGCCCACGATCCGGACGGTGTTCTGGCCCCAAGCTCCAGCTGGATCCGCTCGGTGCCGCCGGTGAGCTAGAACCGGGTCGTTTCGACATCCCGCAGGTCGGCCTCGACCCGCTGGACGCCGCCCACGATCTCGATCGCCCAGGGGACCGTCGTGTTCAGGCCGAATGTCGCCTTCCGCTGGCGCCAATCGAAGTGCAGCCCGCGGTACTGGACGATGACGCGGCCGTCCCGGAGGCGGACCTGGGGAGTGGCGTGCCCGGCCTGCTCGTCCAGGTCGCGCTGTTCGGCTCGGCATTCGTCGGGTTCGGGCTGATCGCCGAGCTGCGCTATGGCGTGGTGGAGCGAATGCGGGTTACCCCGATGAGCCGGACCGCGATGCTACTCGGGCGGTCGCTGCGGGACGTCGTCCTGCTGCTGCTTCAAGCCGTGATCATGATCGTGCTGGCGATCCCGTTCGGCCTGACCCTTGATCCGGCAGGGATTGCCGTGACCCTCGGGGTCCTGGCGTTGATCGCGCTCGTCATGGCCCCGTTGTCGTACGCCACCGCGCTCGTGTTGAAGAGCGAGGACGCGTTCGCGCCGCTCGTCCAGAGCATCGTGATGCCGCTGCTCCTCCTGTCGGGGATCCTGTTGCCGATGGCCCTCGCTCCCGACTGGCTCCGGTTCCTGAGCTCGATCAACCCGCTGACCTACGCGGTCGACACGGCCCCGGGCGCTCTTCAACTGCGACTGGGGCAACCCGGAGATCGGGATCGGGGTTGCGGTCACGACGGCGCTCGCAATCGTCGCGGTCTGGCTCGCCTCGCGATCCTTCAGCAGGGCAAACGCCTAGGGCGGCCCCGGGGCGGCGGGCCAGTGTCACGCCCCCGCCCGCCGCACGCCCTCCTCCCCTGCAAAGTTCCCATCTGATAGGTATGTCGACCAACCAGGGGCGCGATGCGATCGCGAGCCGCTCGCCGATCTCCGGGACGCCTATCTCATAGGAAGTTCCGCGCGGGCGCAGCGCGGCCGCCTACAATCGGCGGCATGACCAGCCGACCGATCAAGGTGCTCATCGCCAAGCCGGGTCTCGATGGCCACGACCGCGGGGCGAAGGTCCTGGCGCGCGGCCTTCGCGACGAGGGATTCGAGGTCGTCTACACGGGCCTCCGCCAGACTCCCGAGATGGTCGTCAGCGCCGCGCTCCAGGAGGACGCGGACGTGGTCGGCCTGTCGATCCTGTCGGGCGCCCACATGACGCTGGTCCCCAGAATCACCGCCCTGATGCGCGAACGAGGCCTGACCGACGTCCTCGTGACGGCCGGCGGGATCATCCCGGACGTCGACATCGAGGCCCTGCGGGAGGCCGGCGTAGCCCGCGTCTTCGGGCCCGGGACAACGATTGCCGAAGTGGCCGAGTACCTCCGGGCGAACGCTCGGGCCCGCGACTAGGGTGAGGGAGCCGGCCGAGGCGCAGGCGCTGTCAGATGCCGCCATCGCCGGTGACCGGCGAGCCCTTGCGAGGCTCCTGACGGCGGTCGAGAACCGGACCGCCGTTGCGGAGGCGGCGATGCGGCGGCTCTACCCGCTCGCGGGGCGCGCTCACCTCGTCGGGATCACCGGTCCGCCGGGGTCCGGAAAGTCGACGCTGGTGGCGGCGCTCATCGGCGAAGTCCGACGAGCAGGGCGACCGGTCGCGGTCATCGCCGTCGATCCGTCGTCGCCGATCACCGGCGGCGCTCTGCTCGGCGACCGGGTCCGGATGCAGGCATACGCGAACGACGGTGACGTGTTCATCCGCTCGATGGCCTCGCGCGGCCACGCCGGCGGCCTCGCCTCGACGAGCATGGCCGCAGCGGCCGTCCTGGACGCAGCCGGGTTCGACCTCGTCCTCGTCGAGACCGTCGGCACCGGCCAGAGCGAGGTCGAGGTCGCGGCATCAGCCGACACGACGGTCGTCCTTGAGGCCCCGGAGATGGGCGACGAGGTGCAGGCGATCAAGGCCGGACTCCTCGAGGTCGCCGACCTCGTCGTCGTCAACAAGGGCGACAAGCCCGGAGCTCAGCGCACGGCGTCACAGCTGCGGGCGATGCTCGTCGCGGCCGCACCCGGTCCTCGCCGGGGGGAAGTCGACTCAGCTCCGCCGCGACCGAAGCGGCCGGAGGTCCTGATCACGACGGCCGCGACAGGAGCCGGCGTGCCAGAGCTGCTCGCCGCGCTGGACCGGCACCGCACGGCGGGCCGCGACGGTCAGACGGACGAAGCGCGCCTTGCCAGGGCGGAGGCGCAGGTCTGGGCGATCCTCGCCGACCGCCTGGGCGAGGCCCTCCGCGTCCCTGCCCGCGCCGACGAGACCCGCGAGGTCTTCGATGCGGTCGCCGATCATCGCCTTGATCCTTACGCGGCCGCCGACAAGCTCCTCGGCCGGCTGCTCGGCGGCTCATGACCGCCAATCACGGCCCGGCCGAGGCCGCCCGCCTCGTGACCCCGGCATTCGTTGCGCTCGCCACCGCGACCCTCGCCTTCTTCGTTGCGGCCGGGATCGTCCTGCCAGTCGTCCCGCGGTTCGCCAAGGACGCGCTCGGTGCGGATGCCGCGGGAGTCGGCATCGCCGGTGCGTCGTTCAGCCTCGCGGCGCTTCTCCTTCGGCCGATCGTCGGCTGGTCAGCGGACCGGTTCGGGCGGCGGCCGCTGCTCATCGCGGGTTCGTTGATGACGGTCGGAGCGCTGGTTTTCCACCTCGTCGCGTTGAACCTCGGGCTCTTCATCGTTGCGCGATCCCTGCTCGGCGCGGGTGAGGGGTTCTTCTTCGTCGCAGCGCTGGCGGCGGCGAGCGACCTCGCCCCCGAGGACCGACGCGGAGAGGCAATCAGCTTCCTGTCGCTTTCGCTGTACCTCGGGATTGCAATCGGGCCGCTGATCGGCGAGACCCTGCTCGGCATCGGCTCCTACAATGCCGTGTGGCTCGCCGCGGCCGCCGTTGCGACGGCGGCGCTCGCGTTGTCGTGGCTCACGCCGGAAACTGTTCCGGATCCTGCCCACCGGTCGGGACGGCCGCGAGCGCCGCTGATCCATCCGGCCGGACTGTTCCCGGGACTCGTGATTCTCATCGGCCTCTGGGGAATGGCCGGCTACCTTACGTTCTTGCCGCTCTACGCGCGGGAGATCGGGCTCGATGGGGCCGGCCTGCCGCTGGGGATCTATGCCGCCATTGTCATCGGGCTGCGGGTCGTCGGCGCCCGCTGGCCCGACCGGTTCGGCGCCGCCCGGCTGTCCGGTGCGGCCCTCGCGTGCAGCGCAACCGGCCTGGCGATCATCGGGCTCGTCCCGACGCCGATCGCGCTCCTTGGCGGGACCGCGATCTTCGCCGCGGGCGTCGCCTTCACGATGCCGGCGCTCCTGACCCTCGCCGTTTCGCGCGTGCCTGCCGAGGAGCGCGGCACGGTCGTCGGGACGGCGACGCTGTTCCTCGACCTCGCGTTCGGCTTCGCGCCGGTCGTCATCGGGTTCATCGCCGGCCGCACCGGCTACGGGCCGACGTTCGTCATGTCGGCGGTCCTCGCCGCGATCGGAAGCGGGCTCCTCCTGGCACGCCGCCGCAGCCTCGCCATCCCGCAGCCTGTTCCAAGCCGCTAGGCTCTCGTCATGGCGATCGACACTGTCTTCGTTGCGGGTGCCGGGCTCATGGGCCACGGCATTGCCCAGGTCCACGCCGCAATCGGCAAGCGCGTCGTCCTTTACGAGCCTGAGCTGGCCCGTGCCGTCGCGGGTCGCGATCGAATCGCCGGGAATCTCGACCGGGCGGTCGCGAAGGGAAAGCTGACGGCCGACGACCGCACCGCCACGCTTGAGCGGATCGAGGCGAGCGCCGACCCAAGTCTCGCTGCGGGGGCCGATCTCGTGGTCGAGGCGATCTTCGAGGACCTCGAGGTCAAGAGCCGATTCTGGACCCAGATCGACGAGCTCGCGCCGGCGTGGGCGATCCTTGCCTCGAACACGAGCTCGATCTCGATCGACGAACTGGCCGGCGCCGTCGCTCGGAGCAGGCGGTCGGCCTTCGTCGGGATGCACTTCTTCAGTCCCGTGCCGGTGATGCCACTCGTCGAGCTGGTCCGCGGTAGCGCCACGTCGGACGAGACGGCGGCGACGATCCGGAGCCTCTCGGCGGAGCTGGGCAAGCAGCTGATCGTGTCGGCAGACCGGCCCGGCTTCATCGTGAATCGGATGCTCATCCCGTTCCTGGGCGAGGCGATGCGGGCCTTGGAGGAGGGCGTCGGCAGTGCCGAGGACATCGACACCGGCGCCAAGATCGGCCTCAATCACCCAATGGGCCCGCTCGCGCTCGCCGATTTCATCGGCCTTGACGTCTGCAAGGGGATCATGGACGTCCTCTACGAGGGCCTTGGCGACGAACAGTTCCGGCCGCCGAAGGTGCTATTCGACCTGGTCGCGGCTGGTCACCTGGGCCAGAAGACGGGCCGCGGCTTCCACCGCTACGGGGACGCCGGGGGCTCGTAGCGCGGTATTGGCGTGTTCAGCTCGCGATCGGTCCGAGGATCCTCGTGACGGTTCGATCGACGCTTTCGATGTCGAACGGCTTGGCCAGTAGGACGATGCCGCGCGACGCGGCAAAGTCGCTCAGTTCCGGATTCAGCACGTCACCGCTCATGAACACGAAGCGACGGGCGAGCCACGGGTCGATCGCGGCGACCGCGACGTGGAAGGCCGTCCCGCTCATGCCGGCCATCCGGTGATCGCAGAGGATCGCGTCGGGCGGCTCTGTCCTGACGAGCTCCAACGCGCTCAGCCCATCCGCTGCCAGGACCGGCTCGTGGCCGCCACGGCGCAGGATCCGGGCAAGGAAGTCGCGGATCGCGGGTTCGTCGTCGAGGACCATGACCCGCCACGGCCTCATCGAACGGTCGCCCCTTTGGCCGTCGATACGGCGATCCGACTCGCCCTCGGCCCGGCGATCTGGTTGGCCAGATCGGCGATCTACGTCGCGGTCAGGAGCTGGCAAGGGCGCGCCCGCGCCTCCGCCCGCGGTTCGCGAGGCTGCGATGTCGTCGGCCAGGAGGGACGCCGAGACCTCCTCGACTGACACGGTATTGGGTTCGATCGGCAGCTCGATGATAAATGACGCCCCCACACCGCCAGGGCCCGGCTCGTAGCGGAGGGTCCCGCCGTGGCCGGCGACGATCCCGAACGAAACCGACAGGCCGAGGCCGGTCCCCTCGCCCGGGGCCTTAGTCGTGAAGAACGGGACGAACAGCCGCGAGCGGAACGCTATCGGGATGCCGGGACCGTCGTCGGTGACCGACACGCGCACGATCGGCGCGCCGTCCGGCCGGAAGCCGGCGTTCGTTCGTATGGCGATCGATCCACGCGAGCCCTTCTGCTTGATCGCTTGGGCCGCGTTGAGCGTCAGGTTGACGAGGACTTGCTGGATCTGCGCCCGATCGAGCGACACGTCGGGAAGATCAGTCGGAATGTCGAGTGTGACCTGGATCCGGCTCGGGCCGAAGGTGTAGGACTGCAGTCCGAGGACGCCGTCGATCAGGTCGCGGATCGAGGTTGGGACCCGCTCCGGCGGCCGCTGCCTGGCGAAGTCCAGCAGGTTCTGGACGATCCGGCGTGTTCGGTTGGCCTCCTGGATGAGGAGGTCCGCCTGGTGATGGAGCTCCGCTGGCAGCTTCGGATCGGTCCGGATGAGCTGGCTGAAGGCGACGATCGAGGCCAGCGGGTTGTTTAGCTCGTGGGCGACGCCGGCGACCAGCAGGCCGATCGCCTCCATCTTCTGGGCCTGGAGAAGCTCCTGCTGGAACTGGTCGCGCTCCGTGGTGTCGCGGATGCGCCGCAGGATCCTGTCCTCACCGCCGATCTGGATCGGGGTCGCCTCGATCTCCACGGCGAACGTCGTCCCATCGAGCCGCTGGCCGAGACCGATCCAGGTCGCCGATCCGGCCGCGTCCACGAGACGGGCCTGCTCCTCGAGCTCGTCGGCGTCGATGTCGACCAGGGTCGAGATGTGCCCTCCGACGAGCCCGTCGCCGAACAGGCTGTTCGCGGCGGGGTTCGCATCGACGACGACGTTGTCGAACGTCTCGACGAGCAGCGCGTCGGGGGCGCGCTCGAAGAGGGTTCGGTAGCGATCCTCCGAGGCGAGGGCGACGCTCAGGCCTCGTTCGACCCGCCAGAGCAGGCGCGCATTTTCCAGGGCGCTGGCGACGAACGTGGCCGCCTGGAGGAGGCCAGAGTCGGACGGAGGCGTAATTACCTCGCCGCGCCAGCCGAGACCGAGGAGCCCGACCAACCGGTCGCCGACACGCATCGCGGCGACCGCGAGGTGGCGCAGTCCCTCAGCGTCCAGGGCCGCCCGCAGCTCGTCCCCGATCGGCATGTCCTCGAGTGGTCCCAGGAATGCCGTGTCCGGGCGCCCCAGGATCTGGCCGAGGCGCTCGCCGATCCTGCCCTCGGCGACGATGCGATCGATCGTTGCGCCCGACAACCCGCGATGTCCGATGACTTCGTACGTCTCGTCGAGCGAGAGGATCAGGCCGGCGTCGGCTCCGATCGCTCGACACAGGACCTCGAGCGCGTTGTGCGCGATCTCCTCGCGGGATCGCGCTCGTTCGGTCGCGACGGCGAGCGAGCCAAGCGTAGTGAGCTCCGCCTCCAGACGGGCGGTGGCCGTCACGTCCCGATTGAAGCTGATCGCACCGTCGTACCTGCCGTCGGGGTTGTGAAGGGAGGCGATGACGGTGTCGACGATGATCTCGTCGTCAGGCCGCGCTCCGAGCAAGGGGCGCTGAATGATCCGCCCGCGCCACCGGCCGTTCGTGCTCATCGCGTGAGTGACGACGCCCGCGACGTCGCCACCGTCCATCGCCCGCGCCTCAAGGATCGTGTCGAGGAGCCGGCCAACGGCAATTTCGGCGGGAATGCCGTACGTCTGCTCGGCTGCGGCGTTCCAGCCAGTTACGATGACGTCGCCGTCGGTCACGATGATCGCGTCGGACGCCTGTTCGAAGACGACGTCGGAGGTGCCCTCTGTCCGACGTCGTGGCCCTCGCGTGGCAGGGGACAAGGACTGGATATCGCGCTTGGGCACGCCGGTATCCTAGCCGGTGCACCCTGGCGACGATACTGTCCGGAGGAAATGCCCTGAGCTGGCCGCTGACCGAGGAGGAGCGCCTCCTTCGCGACACCGCCCGCGAGTTCGCAAGCCGCGAGATCGCGCCCGGCGCTGCGGAACGGGACGAGAACGAGCGCTTCGACCGGTCGATCTTCACGCGGATGGGCGATCTCGGGCTCACCGGCGCACCCCTGCCCGAATCGGTCGGTGGTGCGGGGTTCAGCTACCTCGGCTGGACGCTCGTGATGGAAGAGCTCGGTGCCGCCGACATGGCGTGCGCGGTGTCGCTGTCAGTCCATATCCTGTCGCAGTTCCCGGTCGTCACCTGGGGCAACCCAGAGCAGCACGCGCGCTGGCTCGGGCCGATGATCGCCGGCGAGAAGCTCGGGGCGTTCGCGCTGACCGAGCCGCACGCCGGCTCCGATGCCGGGGCGATCCGCACCCGCGCCGAGCGGGACGGCGACTCGTACCGGCTGACGGGGACCAAGATCTGGATCTCGAATGCGCCGGAGGCCGATCGCTACCTGGTGTTCGCGACACTCGACCCGGCTGGCGGACCCGCGGCGATCACGGCCTTCCTGGTGGAGCGCGACACGCCCGGGTTCCGGTTCGGGGCGCACGAGAAGAAGATGGGGATCCGGTCGTGTCCAGCCGCGGAGCTCGTGTTTGACGGCGCGGTGGTGCCCGCTGCGAATCGGCTCGGTGGCGAGGGGGACGGGTACAAGATCGCGCTGTCGGCGCTCGCCGAGGGGCGGATCTCGATCGCGGCGGCGTGCGTCGGCGTGGCCCGATCGGCGCTCGAGCAGGCGGCCCGCTACCTGGTCGACCGGCAGGCCTTTGGGGGGCCGCTCGCAGAGCAGCAGGGCCTGCGGTTCATGGTCGCCGAGATGGCACGCGACGTTGAGGCGGCACGAGCGCTGACCCGGCAGGCAGCAGCGGCGAAGGACCGCGGCGAGCCGCTCGGCGAGGCGTCGTCGCTGGCGAAATGGACGGCCTCCGACACCGCCATGCGCGTAACCACGGACGCCGTCCAGCTGTTCGGTGGGGCGGGCTACTCACGGGAGACGGGGATCGAACGCCTGATGCGCGACGCCAAGGGGGCCCAGATCTACGAGGGCACGAACCAGATCCACCGGCTCCTGGTTGCGGACGCGGTCTTCAAGCGAGCGGGCCAGGGCTGAGCGGCGGCGCGCTCCGGCCGAGAGGGGCGTCTGCCCGGCTCGTGTTCCGCCCATGGTTGTCCCCGCGTATTTGCCCTATGTGCGCTTGGTGCGCCTTAGGCAACGACTGACCCGGGATCACGCCCCTTATGGCCCCGTACTGCGGACGAATCGCGCGACCTTCGTGCGTGACGATCGGCGCCGCACCCTTCGGATTGGGGCCAGGTCTCGCCTAACGGGCGCTCCATGCACATAAGGCAGGAACCCGAGTGCATCGATCCGCCCCGATGGGTCGCGCAGCCAGCGGGCGAGCGTGCGCCCATCGGCCGGGAACTTCGAGCGCAGCGTAGTCGAATGGGTGCCAACGGCCCGGCGATTCGTCGTTCCGTCGGCGACGACCACCCATGTCGACACTGAGATTGGATCCCATCCTCGTTTCTGCGCGATCTCTACGGCCAGCCGCCGCTTGCGATCCACCGAACCCATCAGATCGTTCACGTCAACCAGCTCGGTCTTGAGCTCGATCACGAGAAGGATTCGCCGAATGGGATGCCAGGCGAGGACGTCAATCACGCCACGCTCGCCGAAGATCGAGAACGACACCTCCGGCTCCGCCGACCAGCCGTCGAGGTCCGAGAAGAGCCGAGCAACTGTCTCGTGCATCGCCGAATGTCGCGCATTGAGCAGTCTCCCGAGGTCGCCGCCATGCCAACGGAGGATCGTGTCGAATCGCGCGTCGATCGCGATTGCGATGGCTCGAAGGGCACCAAGCGGCACACTGCTCAGCCGGCCACGCTCCACGCGACCCACGAGGTGTCTCGAGACGCCAGCGGCGCGACCG
The DNA here is from genome assembly GCA_038250445.1 of Candidatus Limnocylindrales bacterium. Lineage (GTDB taxonomy): Bacteria > Chloroflexota > Limnocylindria > Limnocylindrales > CSP1-4 > CF-46. The sequence goes on from JBBSCI010000044.1 coordinate 18,446, forward strand.
ACCTCGTCCTGCGTCCAGTGGCGCCGAACCCGGATCGCCCGGAACCCGGAGCCGATGCGCTGGTCATCCATTCCTCGAGTCCGACCCGTGGCCATTATCGGAGACTTACCAGGTGTAGATTCGGGCGATGATCGACCAGCTGATGGGCCGCCACGGGTCCATCGATGTCGTTAGCGCCGCGAGGACGCCGATCGGGGAGTTCGGCGGGGGGCTCGCCTCGACCCCGGCCGTCGAGCTGGGTGGCGTCGCGATCCGGGCGGCCGTCGAGCGGGCCAGCCCGCGCGACGGGACGCCGATCGACGAGGTCCTCATGGGCCAGGTCCTGCGGGCCGATGCCGGCCGGGCGCCGGCGCGCCAGGCGGCGCTTTGGGCGGGCCCCACGGACGGAACGAGTGTAACGACGATCAATCGCCTCTGCGGGTCCGGGCTCGACGGCGGCTCGGTCGCGGCCGCGTTCGAGCGCGTCTAGCTCCGCGATGGCGACGGCCGGGGCGTTCGCCGTCCCTCCGAACGCTGAGCGACCGACGACGCCGGACAAGGACTACGGCGTACCCAGGACCGGCGGCGATTTCATCTCGTGGGATCACGTGATCGAGCGCCTCCGAGCCGCACCTGCGTACTGGCTCGCGACCGTGACCGCGAAGGGGAGGCCGCAGGTCGTTCCCACGTGGGGCGTGCTCGTCCAAGAT
>JBBSCI010000045.1:0-19087 GCA_038250445.1 Candidatus Limnocylindrales bacterium
CGCGACAGCCACGATGCTGCCGTACTGCGATCCGAAGGCGGCCAGGACCGCCGACAACGCCAAGAGCGAACCAACCGACAGATCGATGCCGCCGCCGACGATCACGAACGTCATGCCGACAGCGACGAGACCGAGGAACGAGCTCGCCTCGAGGATGTTCAGGAAGTTGTCGACGCTCGCGAATCGAGGGCCAAAGATGAGCGACGCCAGGATCGCGACGACGACGAGCACCACGACTGCTCCGGCCCGTTGCAGCGTGGCAGCCACCCGCTCGCGCCGGGTCGGCATGCGGGTGGCATCGTCGGTGTCCGCGATTCTTCCGACCGCGGGGCCTAAGTTGCCCGAGTTCCCCGTGGAGGCGGTCACGGCGAACCTCGCTGCCTCTGGATGAAGACGGCGCCGAGGATGATCACAGCCTGGACCATGCGCGTCCCCGAATCCGGCAGGTTGTGGGTGATGAGCGTCGCCGAGATCAGCTGCATGAGAAGCGCGCCGGCCAGCGTGCCGACGATCCTGACGCGGCCGCCGGAGAGCGGCGTCCCACCGACGACGACCGCGGTGATCGCGCTCAGCTCGATCAAGTTTCCGACGAACGACGGATCGGATGCACTCAGTCGTGCCGTCTGGATCACCCCGGCCATCGCCGCCAGGACCGCGCTCAAGACGTACACCGCAATCAGCGTTCGCCGGACCGGCACGCCGGCGAGGACGCTCGCATCCGGATTGCCGCCGATCGCGACGACATAGCGCCCGAAGGTCGTCCGGGAGACGAGCACGGCCACGATCAGCGCGACGGTCAGGGCGATGATCACGACGATCGGGACCCCGAAAACGCGTCCGGAGCCGATGCCACTGAGGGTCGGATCGAAGACCTCGGTCAACCGCCCCTGGGCGAAGACGAGGGCGAGCCCCCGGCCTCCGACGAGGAGCGCGAGGGTCGCGACGATCGGCTGGATACCGAAGTAGGCGATGAGAACACCGTTCACGAGACCGACTGCCGCTCCACCGGCGATCGCCAGGGCGATGGCCACGACCGGGCCATAGCCGAGGTAGAGCGCAAGCAACGCCGACGAGATGGCCATCACAGAGCCGACCGAGAGGTCGATCCCCTTCGTCCCGATCACGAGGGCCATCCCGAGGGCGATGATCGCCACCGGCACCACCTGGACGAACTGGAGGCGGATGTTGTCGATCTCCGCGAACCGCGGCGTGAACGCGAGGTTGAAAGCGATCAGCAGCAGCAGCCCGAGGTAGACGCCCCGCTCGGCCACCCAGTCGAGGGCAACATCGAGCCGCATCGCGCCAAGGCGAGGCCTGAGCTGACTCGTCGTCACTCGGTCTCCCTCGCGGCGGACGCGATCAGGGTCATGACGCCGTCCTCGCTGACCTCGTCCCCGGCCAGCGTCCCGACAACTGCCCCGTCCCGCAGGACGACGATGCGATCGGATCCTTCGACAACCTCCTCCAGCTCGGACGAGATCAGGACCACGGCCATCCCCTGGGCGGCGAGCTCGCTGATGAGGGCCTGGATCTCCGCCTTGGCGCCGACGTCGATACCCCGAGTCGGGTCGTCGAGGATCAGGACGCGCGGGTCGAGGCAGAGGACCCGCGCGAGCAGGACCTTCTGCTGGTTGCCACCGGACAGCTCGCCGACCCGCTGGTCGGGACCGGATGCCTTGATCCGGAGGCGGGTCATCAGGCGCTCGACGACGGCGTCCTGGAGACGATCCGACACGAAACCGGCTTTCGACAGGGCCGGCAGGGCCGCCAGGACGATGTTGTCCCTAACCGAAAGCGTCGGAACAATCCCCTCGGCCTTGCGGTCCTCCGGAATGAGCGCGATCCCGGCGGCGATGGCTGCCCGCGTCGACCCGCCTCGGATCGGCTCGCCGTCGACCTCGACAATCCCTTCGTCGAGCGGGTCCGCCCCGTAGATCGCCTTGGCCGTCTCGCTCCGGCCAGATCCGAGGAGGCCGGCGAGACCGACGACCTCACCGGCACGTGCCTCGACCGACACGTGATCGAGGACATGGCGACGCGTCAGGTCCGTCGCCCGGAGAACCGGTTCCGAATCCCGCGTCGTGTCACGCTCGTTGAAGCGAGTCCGAGCCCGCTCCACGTCGGCGACCTCGCGGCCGAGCATCTTCGAGACCAGCTCCAGTCGCGTGATCGCCGCGATCGGCCCGGTATGGACGAGCCGCCCATCGCGCAACACCGTCACCCTGTCGCACAACCGGAAGACTTCCTCGAGCCGGTGCGAGACATAGACGACGGCGACGCCGTCGCGCCTCAGGACGTCGACGACCTCGAGCAGTCGTTCCACCTCACGCGGCTCGAGGGACGAGGTCGGCTCGTCCATGATGACGACGCGGTGATCGGCGGAGACCGCCCGCGCAATCGCGACCATCTGCTGAACGCCCAGGCCGAGCTGTCGAAGGGGCCGCCGGACATCGACGTTGATCCCGTAGCGGGCCAGGACCGTCCTGGCGTCCCGTTCCATCCGTGAGAAGTCGATGAGGCCAAGCCGATTCGTCGGCTCGTGGCCCAGGAAGAGGTTGCGCGCCACGCTCAGCAGCGGGACGAGGTTGACTTCCTGGTAGATCGTGCTGATCCCAGCCGCCTGCGCGTCCAGCGGTCGGGCGAACGTGACGGCCGTGTCGCGGTAGACGATCTGGCCTTCGTCGGGCTGGTAGACGCCCGTGAGGATCTTGATCAGCGTCGACTTCCCGGCGCCGTTCTCGCCGACGAGTGCGTGGACCTCGCCGGCGCGAAGTTCCATCGAAACGCGGTCGAGGGCGACCACACCGCCGAACCGTTTCGACACCTTGTTCACGCCGAGAACGGGAGCCTCGACGTTGGTGGTCGTCACAGGTTCCTCATCAGCCGATGGTCGCAGGAATCGGTACCGACCCGCCTGCCCAGGAGGAGACTGGGGCAGGCGGGCCGGGGTGCTAGTTGAGGATCAGTAAGCGTTGGGGAGTTCGCTGGCCGCGTTGTCCTTCGTGTACTCCTTGTCCGAGATGATCGTCTTTTCGGGAACGCCGGCTCCGCCGTAGAAGTCGGACAGGGCCTTGAACGCGAGGGGGCCGAAGCGCGGATTCGATTCGATGACGCCGCTGATCCAGCCGTCAATGATCCCCTGGACGGCGCCCTTGGTGCCGTCGATCGTGAGGATCTTTACGTCGCCGGCCGCCTTGCCGGCATCCTTGAGCGCCGCCACGGCGCCCAGCGCCATCTCGTCGTTGTGGGCGTAGATGCAGTTGATCGAGGGGTTGGCCTGGATGAGCTGCGCGGTGACGGTCTGTCCCTTGGCACGCTCGTAGTCGGCCGCCTGCTTCGCGATCACTTTCATCTTCGAGGCCTTGGCAGTCATCTCGTCCTCGAAGCCCTTTTCCCGGTCGTTCGTGACGTTGACCCCGGCCGCGCCCAGAAGGACCGCCAGGTTGCACGAATCGCCGCTCACCGCGCTCAGGGCGTCAAAGGCGCGCTTGCCCTGTTCGACGAAATCCGAGCCAACCCAGCCGACGTAGTCGGTGCACGACTTCTTGGTCGTCAGGAAGCGGTCGATCGTCATGATCGGCACCTTCTTCTCTTTGGCGTAGTCGAGGGCGGGGTCCAGGCCCTCCGAGTTGAGCGGCGAGATGATCAGGACCTGGGCTCCCTGATCGATCATCCCCTTGATGTCCGAGATCTCCTTGTTCAGATCGGACTCAGCGTTCGTCGTGAGGAGCTTGACCTTCAGCTTCGCCGCTTCGTCCTTGATCGATTGGGTCTCTGCGATCCGGAAGGGGTTGGCCTCCTTCTCCGACTGGGCGAAGCCGACCGTCGCAGTGGCCAGGTCGAGCTTCGGGACTCCGGCTCCGTTGTACTTGTCGAACGTGCAGGTCGCGCCTGCGGCGGCGGTCTGGACGACCTGCTGCCCTCCGCTGCCTGCCGGGGCCGAGGCGCCGGGGCTGGCGCACGCGGCGACAATGACCGCCAGACTTGCGATGAGGGGACCCGCCTTCGAGAAACCGGCAAAGCGAACGCTCATGGGACTGAACCTCCTCCACGAGATACACGCAGCTTTTGCTGGATAGAGCCGGGTTAGAGTAGCACGAACGTCAATGCCCCAACTTGTGCTGTTCCGTATCGCGGCCACTTGAACTTGTGTATGCTGTCAAGGTCGGACGAATGCCTCATCTATAACTGCCTGACACACTGATGGACAACCCGCGGATCGTCGCTCGGAAGAGTATCCACATCGACGGGACCAACGGCGAGGGTCCGGCCGTCGAGGTGTTCCGCGCGCTCGCCAGCGAGCCTCGGGTTGCGATCCTTCGCTACCTCGGTGACCGCGTCGTCGCCGTCAACCAGATCGCCAAGGATCTGAACCTGCCGTCGTCGACGGCCACGATGCACATCGCGGTCCTCGAGCGGGCCGGCCTCCTCCATACCGAACTCCGGCCGGCGAGCCGCGGGCTGCAGAAGGTCTGTGCGCGGACGTACGACGAGCTCGTATTCGATCTGCCGCGGGGCCCGCACCACACGCGGGACGGTGTCGACGTGGAGATGCCGATCGGCGGCTTCTCGGACTTCTCTGTCCAGCCGACCTGCGGGCTCGTCAGTGCGACCGCGTTGATCGGCTACCTCGACGACCCGTCCGCGTTCTACGAGCCGGACCGGCTCCACGCCCAGTTGCTGTGGTTCAAGTCCGGCTTCGTCGAATACCGCTTCCCCAACCGTGTTCCACCTGGCGCCCGCGTCGACTCGCTCCAGCTGACGGCGGAGGTGTGCAGCGAGGCGCCCCTTCACGATCTCGATTGGCCCAGCGATATCGGCGTCTGGGTCAACGGTGTTCTCCTTGGCGAGTGGACCTGTCCGTCGGACTTCGGTGGCCAGCGGGGCCGTCTGACCCCGTCGTGGTGGGAGGAGAAGGACTCGCAGTTCGGCGTGCTCAAGCGCTGGCTCGTGACGAGCCGGGGGACGACCATCGATGGGCTGGCCCTCTCGACTGTCGACCTGGACGCCCTCAACCTGACCCCAGGGCAGCCGATCTTCATCCGGATCGGGGTGCGGCCGGATGCGGCCAACGTGGGCGGGCTCAACCTGTTCGGTCGTGGGTTCGGCAACTACCCGCAGGACCTCGGGCTGCGCCTCGAGTACCGCAGCCGGGCCCGTGATGCCGCGGCCCTCGGCTGAGCGTGGCCCGGCCCTACACTGGCGTCTCCGGCGGTTCAGTGCGGATCTTGACTAACTGGGTGGTGATGCTCCGGAATACGACGCCATCCAGAAGAGCGCGCGTGAGCCGATGACCGGTCCAACGGCAGACCCTCGACCGCTGGTCCTCGAGGCGGCCGACGTCCGTCTCGAGGTGAGCCCGCTCAACGGCGGCCGGATCTCGTCGCTCGTCGTTCGAGGCTCGGAGCTGCTGCTCACTGAGGGCGCCGAGCCGATCCTGTGGGGCTCCTTCCCGATGGTGCCGTTTGCCGGCAGGATCCGCCACGGCCAGTTCCGGTTCGACGGCCGCGACGTCCAGCTCGGGCTGAACCACCCGCCCGATGCGATCCACGGCACGGTCTTCGAACGAAGCTGGCAGGTCGACGACCCGGCGACGCTCTCGATCGACCTGGGGTCCGGGTGGCCGTTCGCCGGTCACGTCGTCCAGCAATTCGCGCTCCACAACGATGGCCTCGAGGTGTCGCTCAGTCTCGCCTGCGAGGAGCCGATGCCGGCGGCACTCGGCTGGCACCCCTGGTTCAGGCGTCGCCTCGCAGGCGCCGTCGACCGCCCCGTCGAGCCCTCTGCCCCGGTCGAGCTCCACCTCGACGCGGCGTGGATGTACGTCCGCGACGCCGACGGGATCCCGACCGGCGAGCTGATCGAGCCACCGCCGGGCACCTGGGACGACTGCTTCACCGGCCTGAGATCGCCGCCCCGCCTCATCTGGCCGGGTGTCATGGGCCTCGAGCTGACGTCGTCGGCGGATCACTGGGTCGTGTACGACGAGCCGCGCGACGCGGTCTGTGTCGAGCCCCAGAGCGCGCCGCCGGACTTCGTGACCATCGCCCCGTCCACGTCGTACCCGGGCGAGCCGCTCGTCGCGACGATGGCCTGGCGTTGGTGGGCGCTCGATTAGGGTGGGCGCTCGACTAGCCGGGCGCGGTCCCCGCGTAGTGCTCGGCCGGCACCGCCCGGAGGCGCTCGGCGGCCTCCTCGGCGGTCAGGTCACGCTGGGTCTCCGCGAGCAGCTCGTAGCCGACCATGAACTTGCGGATCGAGGCCGACCGGAGGAGTGGCGGATAGACGTGCCCGTGGAGCTGCCAGTGATCGTGCGAATCGTCGTCGAACGGCACCTGGTGCCAGCCCAGCGAATACGGGAACGGATGACCGAACAGGTTGTCGTAGCGGGTCAGAAGCTCGACGAGCGCGGCCGCGAGGTGATCGCGCGCCGGCACAGCCAGGTCGGAGAGCCGGGTCGCCGGCTCCTTCGGCACGATGAGGGTCTCAAAGGGCCAGGCCGCCCAGAACGGGACGACGACCAGCCAATCGGCGTTTTCGACGACGACCCGCGGGCCGCCCGATTCCTGGGCGGCGTAGTCGAGGAGCAGCCGGCGTCCGGTGGCATCGAAGTGGGGCCGCTGGCTGGCGTCCTCGCGAACCGCATCGCGCGGCAGCGCCGAGCCCGCCCAGATCTGGCCGTGGGGATGTGGATTCGACGCTCCCATCGCCTCGCCGCGGTTCTCGAACACCTGGACCCACCGGTAGCTCGCCCCGAGCTCCGTCGACTGGTCGCACCAGAGATCGACGATCCGCCGAACGTCGGCCGGCGGCATCCGGGCCATCGTCACGTCGTGGCGCGGCGAATAGCAGACGACCCGGCAGGTTCCGCGCTCGCCCTCGGCGACGATGAGGCCGCGCTCGAAGCGATCGGTCGGACTGTCGGGCCGAAGGGCGGCGAAGTCATTGGTGAAGACGAACGTGCTGTCGTAGGCCGGGTTGCGGTCGCCGCCGGCGCGCTCGTTGCCTGGACAGAGGTAGCAGGTCGGGTCGTAGGCGGGCCGCCGCTCGTCAGCCGGCGCCTCCTGGCTCCCCTGCCACGGCCGCTGGGTCCGGCTGGCCGAGACGAGAACCCACTCGTCGAGCAGCGGGTTGTAGCGCCGGTGCGGGTCCGAGAGCGACCAGGGCGAGCCTGGCTCGGCGGTCACGCTCGGACTCTCGGGTCGCTCATCTCTCGCGAGGATACGCCGCGTGACGGCCGCCGGTGACGCTCCCGTTCGAACCCGACGCGCTGATCGAGGCGCTGACGATCGTCGAGCCCGGCGCAGCGGCGCGGCGAGACGCCATCCGCGTCGTCCGGGCGCCCGGACGGGTCAACCTCATCGGCGAGCACACCGACTACAACGATGGCCTCGTGTTGCCGGCCGCCATCGACCGCGAGATCCGGCTCGCCTACCTGCCCACCGACGATCGGCGGGTCGAGCTGACGCGCCTCGACGACGGGCAGCGCCACGGCTTCGATCTCGACGAGCCGTACCGGCCGACCGGGACCTGGATCGACTACGCGAGCGCCACGGCGGCCGCGCTCGCGGAGGCCGGCCTGCCGGTCGGCGGCCTTCGCGGAGTCGTCACCTCCAACCTTCCCGAGAACGCCGGATTATCGTCGTCGGCCGCCATCGAACTGGCCGTGGCGTGGGCCCTCCTCGGCGATGCGTCCGACGGCGTCGATCGGCTGACCCTCGCCCGGATCTGCCAGCGAGCGGAGAACGCCTTCGTCGGCGTCCAGTGCGGCCTCATGGACCAGTTCTCCGTCTCGTGCGCCATGGCCGGGGTCGCGCTGCTGCTTGATTGTCGCTCGCTCGAATGGCGACCGGTCGCCCTGCCGGCCAACCTCGTGCTCGTCGTCTGCCACACCGGCTCGCAGCGGCGCCTCGAGGCGTCCGATTACAACGGCCGGCGGGCGCAATGCGAGGCCGCGTTTGCGGGCCTCGCGCTTCTCGACCCGTCGATCCGATCGCTTCGCGACGTCGGTCCGGAGCTGCTGGCCCGCGGGGCCGCGACGCTCGACCCGGTCGTAGCCCGCCGAGCGGCCCACGTCGTCGCCGAGAACGACCGCGTGAGAACGGTTGTCGCGGCCTTCGAGGCGGGCGACCTGGCTGCCGTCGGCGAGGCGTTCCGGGCCGGCCATGCTTCGTTGCGAGACCTGTTCGAGGTGAGCTCGCCGGAGCTGGACGCGCTCGTCGAGATCGCCGGGATCACCCCGGGCGTCGTCGCCGCCCGGATGACCGGTGCAGGGTTCGGCGGCTGCACCGTCAATCTCGTCTGGCCGGACGCCGTCGACGCGTTCCGGACGACCGTCCTCGACCGGTACCCGGCCATGACCGGCCTCCAACCGATGGTGATCCCGGTCGCTGCCGCTGACGGGGTCGACCGAATCGCTTAGGTGCACCTTCCGGGCCGCCGCGGCCCGACCCTTCAGTCGGCCAGCGCCTTCAGATAGTCGACGATCGCGCGGGCCAGCGGTGCCCCACGGGGCGAGCCCAGACCCGTCGCGTAGTCCCAGCCAGCGCCCGCGTTGTGGAGCAGGTTGCCGCCGCGGGCGATGTCGTGGAATACCGACCCGCTCGGCTGCTGGGCCCCGACCGCGTAGAGCGTCGGCCCGAGCGCCCCCAGCCCATCGAGCCCCTCCTGTTCGGCGAGCTGGCGGACAAGCACGGCAAACGCAGCCCAGAACGGCGATGAGGCGCTCGTGCCCCCGCCCAGAAAGCCCTCGCCCTCGTGCACATAGAGCAGGCCGCTGACCTGGTCGCCGGGACCGGCCACGTCGGGGACCTGGCGCATCCCGTTCGACTCCGCGTTGTCGACGCCCGGGCCGACCTGCCACGACGGTCGCTTGTACTGGGTGCTGAGCCCACCGCCGGACGCCCAGCCGCTGAACGGCTCCTCCCAGGCGGCCTCGTCGATGTAGGTGCCGTCATCGGTCATCCAGGCGTATGTCCCGCCGACGGCAATCACGTTCACGTCGTTGCCCGGCAGGCTGACCGAGACCCGAAGATCGTCCCAGTCCTGGTGGCGGCAGTCATATGCGCCCTTGTCGCCGCTGGCGGCGAAGACGCTGATCCCGGCGGCTGCCGCGGCGGCATACGTGCGCTCCGCTCTCGCCAGAGCCGTTGTCGAGGCATCGCGCTCGCAACTCCCCCAGCTGATCGTCACGATGTCGGCGCGGCCGTCGCGGATGATCTGGTCCACGACGTTCGTGATGCCGTTGGCGCCGGCATTCGGCCCTTCGTAGTCGAGGATCTGTGCCTTCGGCGCGATCTGTCGGACAATGTCGATGTCGAGGTTGACCTCGACCGCGCCGTCTCCCGGCTCCTCGACTCCGCCATTGACCGGCACCTTCTCCACGGTCGGGCCGCTCAGCCCGAGGTGACGATCGAGCAGCTCGACGTCGGCCGGGTCGAACGTGTCGAGCGAGACGATCGCGACCGTCTGGCCCTCGCCGTTGATCCCCAGGGCGCGGAGCGGCTCGAACTCGTAGAAGCGATCGACCATCGTTGGCGTGATGCCGGTTCGCGGCCCCGCTGCGATCGGGCCGGCCAGTGCCCGATGCTCGAGCGGCCGCGAGTCGAGGCCGTCGATGGACGCGACCAACCCGTCGAGCGCGGCGGGTGCCGCGGGCTCTCCGCGTGGAGCGTGGAAGGTGCGCCCTGCGGCATCCGCATAATCCCGCAGCTTCACGCCGAACAGCTTCTCGACCACCCGCGCCGGCCCGGCAACCGAGAGCGCAATGCGCTGCGGCGTCCGCTCGAGCACCGCGAGGCCGTGCTCGATTGCCCAGTCGGCCACGCGCTCCAGCTCGTCGTCGGACAGACCGAACCGTCGGCCGATCTCGTCGGCCGTCAGGAACCTGCGGAAGTCGGGCGAGGACGGGTCGGCGACCGACCTCGCGTACTCGTGAAGCCCGTCGGCGCCCGGATATGCCAGGACCAGCGAGAACGCGATCTCGCGGGAGCCGGGCGTGGGCCCCATCTCGACGTCGACCGGCGCCACCGCGTGACCGGCCGGCTGGGCACCGCCCGGACGATTGGCAATCGGCTCGTTGGCATCCCGCATGATCGTGGCTCCAATGATGACAGTGGCCGCAGCGACCGCCAGCGCCGCGGCGCGCGCGTGACATCGGCCCCAGGTCCTCATGACGACGGCGTCCAGCGGAAGGTCTTCACGATCAGCTCGGCGGCACCCTCGCGAACGACGAGTTGGGCCCACTCATCGCCCACGGGTGCGTCCGGCTCGGCAACGACGAGAGTGATCACGACCGTCGTCCGTCCATCGCTCGCCGCAAGCAAGCTGACGCCCACCGGCGTCGTGGCCCCCTGCGCACTCGTCACCGACCCGGCGAACGTGCCGCCGACCCCGTCGATATAGCCGATGGCCGGTCCGAGGATCGCATAGCGCCCCCGATCGTCAGGGGCAAGGTCTGGCACCGATGAGCTGATGTCAGCCAGGCGGCGCTTGGCGAGCGCCTCGGCGTCCGCCTCGCTCGCCGGAACGGCTTCCACGGTGAGCGAGGCGTCGATGCTCGCGTCGAGGCTCAACTCGGCGCTGTGTCCGTCCTCGCGCTCAAGGACCCACACCCTGTCGTTGTACTCGAATTCGACGCCGAGCTCCGTGCTTCGCCACGGGACGCCGGCCCGGATTCCCACCCCCAGGTCGACCGACGGTCGAGGGGTCGCCGGTTCGGACGCTACGGCTTCTCCCGGTGGCGGGCCGCCGCAGGCCTGGCCGGGCTGGCAATCGGGCGGCGGCTCCGGGGATTTCGCCACGGTCGCGACGACGGCCGCAACGAGAAGGACGACTCCCAGGGCCACGACAAACCCGGCGAGAAGGCGCATCCGGCCCAGCCTCGAGGGGGTGCTGCCTCGCCCGGTCATTCGGGCCGACTTCCCGGCCGCTTCGGGAGGGCCCGGAGGGCGATCCCGCAGTGGCCACAGAACGTGTGATACGGGGTCATGCGGGCGCAGTTCGCGCACTCGATGGCGGGGCCGATCTCGATCTCGAGGGCTTCCTGGAGGAGCCCGAGGTGCAATGTTCGTCTGAGCCAGACGAGGGAGATGGCGGCCAGCACCAGTTGGACCGCAACGTCGAGAATCGGTCCCGGCAGCTGGGCCGCGAGTGCCGTGGCGACAAGCAGCACGCCGGCGATCACGGCCGCGACCAGCGGGTTCCCGACGATGCCTAGGGCGTCTCGATCTCGAACGGGCGAGCGGTACCGCAGCCAGATCGCCCCCACCACCGAGCCGACGGCCCCGGCCGCGACGACCGGGAGTGCTACCCCGAGAGCGAAGATCCGTGCGATCCAGGCCACGGGTTCGCCGATCGGCCTGATGCCCGCGGCGAACAACGATGCCGACCCGACCAGGATCTGGGCCGCAACAAAGGCGGCTGCCGACGCCACCCCGAACGTCGCCCCGTCGAGCACGTCGTTGAAGTGCCGGTCGCGGAGGAGCACGAGCGGTCCGGCGACCATGAGCGCAAGCCCGATCAGCGGCACGACCACCCCGAAGAGGAGCACCTCGAGCGGCCGTTGCGTCCCGGTCACGCTGCCGGCGTCGCTTATGGCGTTGGTCACGAAGCCGGAGGCGGCGCCGGCGAGGGCCCCCCAACCCATCGTGGCTGCGATGACCCGGATCGGGGTGTCCTCGTACACGTCGACCGAGTAGACGTACAGCAGCACGAGCGCGGGGACGAGGACGGCCGCGCCGACGAGCGCGACCGGGAAGGCGCCCGCGACGACGAGCGCGAGCATGGCGAGAAGCCCCGCCGCGAAGGCGATCCGGAACGTATCGAGATCGGAGGCGGGCAGCTGCGGAAAGAGCGTCGAGATGACGGCGATCCGTGACGACCCTTCGCCAGGTGCCGCCGCGAATCCGGAGCGCCCTGGCCCCCCGGCGCGACCGGGCCCCGCAACACGCTCATCGCGGAGGCGAGCGGCGCAGCGAATGCAGAACGGCAGATCCGGAACGCTCTCGCCGCAGCGCGGGCACTCGACTTCGTCAGGCATTGCCGATCACCGCCCTGGCCAGGATCTCGCGCGCCCGGAGGCACGCCTCCCGGTCGACGTCGAGGTGGGTCACCGCCCGGACCGCCCGCGGGCCCAGCGGGACGATGAGCACACCGGCGTCGCGGGCGCGGGCAATGACCGTCGCGGCGTCCGGTCCCGTCGGCGCGAGACCGAAGACGATGATGTTCGTCTGGACCGTCCCGAGATCGAGCTCGACAACGGGGATCGTCGCGATGCGCTCGGCGATCAGCTGGGCGTTGGCATGATCCTCGGCGAGCCGTTCGACGTTGTGGTCGAGGGCGTACGCACCGGCCGCGGCAAAGATCCCCACCTGGCGCATCGCGCCACCGGCCATTCGGCGGTACCTGACCGCCCTGGCGATGAGGTCGCGGCCCCCGGCCAGAACGGAACCGCCCGGTGCCCCGAGGCCCTTCGACAGAGCCACCGCCACCAGGTCGAACGGAGCGGCGAACTCGGCCACCGGCCGGCCGCAGGCGACGGCGGCATTCCACAGGCGAGCGCCGTCGAGGAACGTCGCGACACCGGCCTCGGCGGCAACCGCGCAGATGGCGGCCGCGTCATCCGGCGGAACGACGACCCCGCCGGCCCGATTGTGGGTGTTCTCGACCTCCACGAGGGTCGTCGGCGGAAAGATCATGTGATCCCGCGGCTTGATCGCCCGGCGGAACTCGTCCAGCGAGAATCTCCCCACGGATCCGATCTCGGTGAACTGGACGCCCGCGTTCGCGCCTCCCGCGCCGGTCTCGTGCCAGACCGCGTGGCTCTCGCGGGCGACGATGACGTCGTCGCCGGGACGGGTCAGGACGCGAAGGGCGACCTGGTTGGCCATGGTCCCGGTCGGCAGCCAGAGCGCCGCCTCCTTGCCGAGCAGCCCGGCAATCCGCTCCTGGAGCCGGTTCGTGGTCGGGTCCTCGCCGAACTGGTCGTCGCCCACCTCGGCCGCCGCCATGGCCGCGCGCATCCCCGGCGACGGCCGGGTCACGGTGTCGGATCGAAGGTCGATCACGTTCATATCAACCGTTAGCCTGCCGCCACGATCTCACGCCGTCGACGAGCGACGAACGCGTCGAGGGCTTCGGCAGCCCCAGGATCGAGCGGCGGGGCCTCGTACTCCACGAGCAGCTGCCGCCAGATCCGCGTCGCCCGGTCGGTCGCGGTCCGCGCGCCGTCCTCCTGCCACGTCTCGAAGTTCCGCCAATCGGACAGGATCGGCCGATAGAAGGCGTGCTCGTAGCGCTCCAGCGTGTGGCTGGTCGCGAAGTGGTGGCCACCGGGTCCCACCTCGGCCATCGACGCCAGCCCCATCTCCGCGTCGTTGACCGTGAACGGAACGAGGACTTCGGCCATCATCTGGAGCATCTCCGCGTCGAGGATGAGCTTTTCGAACGAGGCAGTCAGGCCGCCCTCGAGCCAGCCGGCTCCCTGGTAGAGCAGACTGACGCCTCCCATGATGGCGCCCCAGATCGCCATCTGCGACTCGTACGCGGCCTGGGCGTCGACGACGTTCGACGCGGTCGCATTCGACGAGCGCCACGGCAGCCCGTAGCGGCGCGCCATCTGGCCGGTCGCGAACGCCGCCTTGACGAACTCGGGCGTCCCGAAGGCCGGCGAGCCGGTCCGCATGTCGACGTTGGAGGTGAACCCGCCGTAGACGACCGGCACGCCGGGCCGGGCGAGCTGGGTCAGGGCGACCATGAACAGCGCCTCGGCGTTCTGCTGGGCGATCGCCCCGGCAAGGGTCGCCGGGCTCATCGCTCCGGCCAGGGTGAACGGCGTCGCGACGACCGGCTGGCCGTGGATCGCCATCTCGAGCAGCCCGTCGGACATCGGCCCGTCGAGTCGCAGCGGCGAGTTGGAATTGATGATTGTCATCAGACTCGGCTCCCGGGCGAGCTGATCGCGGTCGATCCCGCGGGCGATGCAGATCATCTCGACCGCGTCGTCCACGACGCCGGCCCCGAACCCGAGGCACTGCCACGTCTTGTCGAGGAGCGTGATGAACGCGTGGTACATATCGAGGTGGCGGGTCGCGACCGGCAGATCGGTCGGCTCGAGTGGCCCGCCGCCCTCCTGGTGGATGATGTCGAGCGAGCCGATGACGCGGAGATAGTCGAGGAAGTCGGCGTGGTTGCCGGGCCGCCTACCGCGCTCGACGTCCGTGACGAACGCAGGGCCGCCAACGGAGCTGAACACCACGTGACCGTCACCGAGGTGGACATTCCGCTCCGAGTTGCGGGCATGGAGCGCGAAGCTCGGTGGGGCGAGCGCGACGAGCTCCTCGACCTGGGCCGGGTCGAGGCGGACGTTGCGGCGGGCGCGGTCGACGACAGCACCGCTCGACTCCATGAGGTCGAACGAGCGGTCGCCGAGGACCTCCATTCCGATCTCGGCGAGGATCCGGAGCGAGGCGCGGTGGAGCGTCTCGACCTCGTCGGCGGACAGGATCTCGATCGGCCGGTAGCGGTTCACGACCGTCCGCCACGGCAGCTGGGCAATGCCGCCCGCCGTCCGGCGTACTCGACGATGCCCGGCCTCGGTCGTCATCGCGGCACGATACGCCGCGACGCAGCGGGCCGGCGCCCGCGTTCCCTCGGCTGGCCCATCCGCGCCGGCACGAACCCGATCGTCCGAGATCGAAGGCCCGGCGAGATCACTTGCCTGCCGCCGATCCTCCGACTTCGGACTCCGCGATCGGAATATCTCCCCGAATTGAAGTGGATACCCGCGGCGTTCGAGATCGGACGGCTTTAGGACGCGCTCGTTGGCCTGCGCCCGCCGAACGGAACCGGGCCGGACCCGGTCGCGACGCCGTAGACTCGCGGGGATGCGAGCCGCCCGCGCCCCGATCTTCGGCCGCGACATCCCCGATGCCGCCTGGCGACCGAGTCCCGAACTGCTAGTAGAGTCGCGCCTGGCTCGATTCCTGCGATCGACCGGCGAGCCGGGTCTCGAGGCGCTCCAGGCCCGCGCGGTCGACGATCCGGCATGGTTCTGGTCCGCGGCCGCGGACGACCTTGGCCTCGACTGGCAGCGGCACCCGACGACGCCTCTCGATCTCTCGGACGGCCCGGAATGGGCCCGCTGGTGGATCGGTGGGGCGTTCAACTACGCCGACGCCGCGACCCGTCCGCGCGCCGAACGCGACCCCGAGGGGCGGGCCCTCGCCTGGGAGGGCGAACCCGGCGACGTCCGGTCGTTCACGAACGCCGAGCTCAGGAGCGCCGTCGAGCGAGCCGCGCGGGCCTTCCTGACGCTCGGGGTCGGGCCGGGCGATCGCGTCGGGATCTTCCTGCCGATGCTGCCCGAGACCGTCATCACGGTGCTCGCCATCGGCCTGCTCGGGGCGATTTACACGCCGATCTTCTCGGGTTACGGCGCCCCCGCGGTCGCCGCACGCCTGTCGGATTGCGGTGCCCGGTTCCTGGTGACGGCCGATGGGTTCTGGCGCCGCGGCAACCCCGTCAGCCTCAAGGCGACGGCCGACGAAGCCGTCGCAGCCGCGCCGACCGTCGAACGGATCCTCGTCGTGCGACGCCTGGGCGACGCTGCCGGCGAGCTGCCGTGGACGGAAGGACGCGACGTGGACTGGGATCAGGCCATGACCGACGGGGAGAGCGGCTCCCCGGTCGCGGCCGCGACGACCGACCCTGAGACGCCCTACATGCTCATCTACACGTCGGGGACGACAGGGCGGCCGAAGGGAGCAGTCCACGTCCACGGCGGCTTCCCGATCAAGGGAGCGCAGGACCTCGCCCACACGTTCGACCTCCGGTCCGGCGACTCATTGTTCTGGTTCACCGACCTCGGCTGGATGATGGGACCATGGGCGATCTCGGGATCGCTCCTGCTCGGCGCCAGCCTGATCCTGTACGAGGGCGCGCCCGATTTCCCCGAGCCCGATCGGATGTGGGCCCTCGTCGCACGCCACCGCGCGACCCACCTGGGCCTCTCGCCGACCGTCGTCCGCGCCCTCATCCCGCACGGCACGGACCCACCGCGAGGCCACGACCTCGGCAGCCTGCGGGTTCTCGGCTCGACCGGCGAGCCGTGGGATCCCGATTCGTGGTGGTGGTATTTCCGCGAGATCGGTGGCCAGCGCTGTCCGGTCGTCAACTACTCGGGCGGGACGGAGGTCTCGGGCGGCATCGTCGGCTGCAACGTCATTCGCCCCATCAAGCCAACGTCGTTCAACGGCCCATGCCCGGGAACGGCCGCGGACGTCGTGGCCGCGGATGGTGAGCCGATCCGTGGCGAGGTCGGCGAGCTCGTCATCCGGCGGCCCCAGCCCGGCCAGACGCGTGGCTTCTGGAACGACCGGGAGCGGTACATCGAGACCTACTGGAGCCGCCTGCCCGGCATCTGGGTCCACGGCGACTGGGCGATCATCGACAGTGACGGCTATTGGTTCATCCGCGGCCGCTCCGACGACACGCTCAAGGTCGCCGGCAAGCGGGTCGGGCCAGCGGAAGTGGAGGCGGCGGCGACCGCCCATCCGGCGGTCGTGGAGGCCGCCGCCATCGGAGTGCCACACGCCGTCAAGGGCGAGGCGATCGTCGTCGTCTGCACGCTGCGCCGCGGCGAGACGGACTTGCCGGACCTGCGGGCTGCGATCGGCCGCCGCGTCGTCCAGGACCTCGGCAAGACGCTCAAGCCGGAGGCGGTCATCGTCGTGCCGGCGCTGCCGAAGACGAGGTCCGGGAAGATCATGCGGCGCGTGATCAGGGCGGCGTACCTCGGGCTCGACCCGGGCGACCTGTCGGCGCTCGACGACCTCACGACGATCGAAGCGATCCGCCGAGCTGGCCCCACGACGCTATCCTGACCGGCATGGTCGATGTCGGTATCGATAAGGACGTCGTCTCCTGGGACGAGCTGGCGGCGATGGTCGCGGACCTGGCCGACGCGGTCCGCGGCGATTACGACGTGATGCTCGCCATCACCCGCGGCGGCCTGGTCCCGGCCGGGATGCTCGCGTATCGGCTGGGAATCCGGAACATCCTCGTGGCGGCCGTCGAGTACTACGACGACGAAGGGCGACCCGGCCCGAAGCCGACGTTCCTGCAGTTCCCCGCCGATCCGCAGCTCCGCGGCCAGCGGGTGCTGATCGTCGACGAGGTCTGGGACAGCGGGACGACTATCCACGCGGTCACCGAACGCGTCCGCCAGGCCGGCGGAATCCCGACGACGGCCGTGCTCCACTACAAGCCGGAGCGGTCGCGGGTGCCGGCAACGCCGGATCATCATGTCGTCACGACGAGCCGCTGGGTCGTGTACCCGTTCAAAGCGGGCAACTGAATTGAAAAACGCAGGATGAGAGAGGGCGACCGATGACACGCTGCCTGCTGCTGGTCGGGACACCGAAAGGTGCGTTCTTCCTCGACGGCGATGCCACGCGAGACTCGTGGTCGCTGCGCGGTCCGCTGTGCGAGGGCTGGCCGATCCACGACCTGTCGGTCGATCCCGCCAGCGGTGCGATCCTGGCCGCCGGCGGCTCGAGCTGGTACGGGCCCGCGGTGTTCCGGAGCGACGACCTGGGCAGCACGTGGACCCACTCGTCCGAGGGGCTGACCTATGGTGACGACCGCCCGAAGATCACGACCATCTGGAACGTCACCGCCGCGCATGGATCGATCTGGGCCGGCGTCGAGCCGGCCGGGCTGTTCCGGAGCGACGACGGCGGCGCGACCTGGAGCCACGTCGCTGGACTGCGCGACCACCCGAGCCGGCCGGGCTGGCAGCCGGGGGCAGGCGGTCTCATCTGCCACACGATCGTGCCCCACCCGACCGATCCCGCCCGGATGTGGGTCGCGATCAGTGCCGTCGGGACGTTCGCGACGGAGGACGGCGGTGCGACCTGGGAAGCGCGTAACCACGGCGTTGTCGCCGTCGGCGAACCGGAGCCCTATCCCGAGACCGGCCAGTGTGTCCACAAGCTCGTCATGGCCGCCGGCAAGCCGGAGTCCTTCTTCCAGCAGAACCACTCCGGCGTATACCGCTCCGCCGATGCCGGGCGGACCTGGGAGGACGTCAGCGCCGGGCTCCCCTCGGAATTCGGGTTCGCGATGGGTGCTCATCCCCGCGATCCGGCATCCGGTTGGGTCATCCCGCTGACGCATCCGGAGGAGGGTCGCATGGCTCCCGATGGCGCCCTGGCGGTCTGGCGGACGAGGGATCGCGGGGACACGTGGGAGCGGCATGGCACGGGCCTGCCGCAGAAGAACGCCTTTGTCGGAGTGTTCCGCGAAGCGCTCGCTGTCGACCGCCTCGATCCGGTCGGCGTGTTCTTCGGGACAAGCACCGGCCAGCTCTACGGGTCGAAGGACGAGGGCCGCAGCTGGGACATCGTGGCCGCCAACCTGCCGCCGATCTGGGGCGTCGAGGCGGTCGTCCTCGACTGACGCCGTGGTGACGATCCTCCTGCCGCGCTCACTCGTGGCCCTCTTTCCGGGCGCGCCGCGGCGCTGCGAGGTGGAGGCCGCGACAGTCGCCGAGGCGATCGATCGGCTCGATGCGATCGCGCCCGGGATGCGCAACCGGATCGTCGATTCGGGGCCGTCGATCCGCCGCCACATCAATGTCTTCGTCGACGGCGCACCGGCGACCCTGGCCACTGCGCTCGCCCCGACGTCGACGATCCACGTCATCCCGGCAGTGTCAGGCGGCTGCTGCAGCCCTTGGTCGCCGGCCGCTCAACCCGAACCGGTGAGGACCGCCGCGAACGGATCGAACATCTCCGAGCGCTCTGCCACTGAATCGGCCCCGAGGCGGACGCGTTCGGCGCCCTCGGGTGCATCGCCGAGGACGGAACGCCAGCCGTCGTCGGCCAGCCGTTCGAGCGTGGCGACCGCGGCGGCGACGGTCGACCGGGCGTGATCGAGCGCGACGCCGGTCAGAACCGGGGCGGTGAGTGAGCCGGCCAGCTCGGCGGTGACTCTCGCGGCCAGGCGGGAGACGGCCGCAGCCCGATCCGAATCCGCTGCTGCGCGGCGCAGGATCAGCCCACTGGCAGGTCCCGCCGGAGCGATC
>JBBSCI010000046.1:0-19080 GCA_038250445.1 Candidatus Limnocylindrales bacterium
AGACGCGACGCCGTTGGTGCTCGGGTCAACGGGAAGCTGATTCTCGCCCACGGAGGTCGGAGGCTGAGCTCCGCGAAGCCATCCGCCCGAGGATTCTGCCGTCACTCGTCGGCCCCGTCCCATTTCTCGATCAGATCGGACAGGCCCTTGCCGGCTGGCATCATCGGGAAGACGTTCTGCTCCTCGGCCATCTCGAACCAGATCAGCGCGGGCCCGTCCACTGCCTGGGCCGCACGAATCGCGTCATCGACATCGGCCGGGGTCCCCGCCCGGAACGCCGGGATCCCGTAGGCGTCGGCGAGCTTTTCGTAGTTGGGACCGAGCAGATGGGCCGAGTGGTAGTTGCCCCCGTAGATGATCTCCTGCCACTGCCGGATCATCCCGAGCTTCTTGTTGTCAAAGAGGGCGATCTTCACCGGGATCTTGTCCTGGACGAGCGTCATCAGCTCCTGCGACGTCATCTGGAAGCCGCCGTCGCCGGTGATGGCCCACGTCTCGCGGTCGGGCCGGCCGAGGGCCGCACCCATCGCCGCCGGCACGCTGAACCCCATCGTGCCGAGGCCACCGGAGCTGACGTGGCTGTTCGGCTGGCGGAAGCCCGCATAGCGGGCGAGCCACATCTGGTTCTGGCCGACGTCGGCGACATAGGTCGCCTGGTGGTCGGTCAGCTCGCCGATCCGGCTGACCACGTAGTCGGCCGACAGGAGGCCGTCGCGCCAGGCGCCCGAACCGTGCCACGAGCTGGCCTCGGACTCTCGCCGCCACTCGGCGAGCTCCGCGAAGTAGCCCGCCCGGGTCGCCGGGTCGACTGCCTCGACCATCGGCAGGAGGGCCCGGAGGACGCGTCCGGCGTCGCCGACGATCGGCACCTCGACCGCGACGTTCTTGCCGATCTCGGCCGGGTCGATGTCGACGTGAACGATCCGCGCGTACGGCGCATAGGTCCGGACGTTGCCGGTGACCCGGTCGTCGAAGCGCATGCCGATCGCGATGAGCAGGTCGGCCGACTGGATCGCCCGGTTGACGTGCTTCCAGCCGTGCATCCCCATGAAGCCGTAGCTGAGCGGATGGTCCTCCGAGATCGCCCCGATGCCGAGGAGCGTGTGGGCGACCGGGATCTGGGTCTTCTCGGCGAACGCCACGAGATCGTCCCAGGCCTCCGCATGGAGGACGCCATGGCCGGCGAGGATGACCGGACGCTGCGCCTTGGCGATCTCCTGGGCGGCGAGCTTCAGCTGGCGGCCGTTGGCGTCGAGGTTCGGCCGAAATCCCGGCAGGCCGGCGACGACCTCCTCGTCGGTCGGGTGCTCGGCGTTCGTCTCCTGCTGGAGGGCATCCTTGGTGATGTCGATGTGGACGGGCCCGGGACGCCCCGTCCGGGCGATGTGGAATGCCTCGGCGAAGACCCGCGGCAGCTCTTCGGCGTTGCGAACGAGGTAGTTGTGCTTCGTCATCGGCAGCGTGATGCCGTTGATGTCGATCTCCTGGAAGGCATCCTTGCCGATGAGGGCGCCCGGCACGTTGCCGGTGATCGCGACCATCGGGACGGAGTCCAGGAGAGCCGTGCCGATCCCGGTGACGAGGTTCGTGGCGCCCGGGCCCGACGTGCCCATGCAGACGCCGACCTTGCCCGTCACCCGCGCGTAGCCGTCGGCCGCGTGGGCGCCACCCTGCTCGTGACGGACGAGGATGTGGCGGACTTCCGGGTAATCGCCGAGAACGTCGTAGAGCGGCAGGATCACGCCGCCCGGGTAGCTGAAGAAGACGTCGACGCCCTGGCGGATGAGGGCCTCGCAGACGACGTCGGCACCGATCCGCGTCCGGCGCCGCGGCCGCGTGTCGTCGAGCATCGCCTTGCGGGCCTGCTCGACCGCAGCGGCGTGCCTCGTCCCGTCGCCCGGCACGTGCGTTCGACGCGCGTCGGGACTCGGCGGCTTGGCCGACTCCCCTCTGGTCAGTGTCATCGCTCGTCTCCCGTCCGTCGTTTGCGCAACAAAAAACCCCCGCCTCCCGGCGAGGGTCCCTTCGGTCTTCGGTGGTGCGGCGCCTAGCGCCCGTCCCTCCGAGTTCCTCCGTTCTCCCGCCGGGAGCCGGTAATAAGGCCGAGAAGGCCATCCAGCCCGAGGAGGATCGAGCGAAGAATTCCGAGGAGCGATACGTCTTCGAATCCGGGGTCGTTCAGGGGCATCTGGACGCGACGGCCATCACTCCTGATGGCGATAGCGACGCGGCGCCGGTCCTGACGATCGAACAGACCCAATGTGGTCTCCGAGTAACACCCATTCAGCCGAACGAAACGGCTGTGTCCGGGCAGTCTACGGGCACTCGCACGATCGCGCAACCCGCCACACCGCACCAGATGGTACTCGTCCGGGAATCAGATGACGACCGCCGGCAAGCCGGCGGTCGTCATCGTAGTCAGTCGGGGCCCGAGAGTGGGCCCGAATCAGATCAGAACCAGCGGTGACCGGCGAGCGGACCCGCTGCTGTTTCGGTCGATGCAATGGTCGTCATTCCCACCACCGCATCCCTGCTCCAAGGCTCAGGGCCAGAGAGGCCAGGAGCGCGATCGCCGTAGTGAAGCGCGCCAGGTTCGCCTTCACGAGTACTCCTTCAGTAGCGGTGCGCTCCTGGTCCGGCAGCCGGGCAGTCTTGGGTCATCGCTGGTCCAAGATCCCTGGCTTTGCGTCTCCACCTCGCGATGGATTTGCCCTGGACGGCCATGGGGCGGAGGACGTATTCGTCCGCAGTACGAACCTACGATGACTTCAGTCCGGGGTCTGTAAGTAGGAAGTACTGCCCCGCCCTGTTAGATGGGGGAGTTGCCGTGTAGCAACGCGCCGGCGAGGCGCGGGCGCAACACTTTCGCCCCCTCGCGCCCGTCAGGCAGGCGGATCGCCCATGGATCGAATGCCGGCGACGATCTCACTGGCGGGGACACTCGCGGCCGTCGCAAGAGCCGTCCGATGAAGCCGGCCCCTCATCCTGGTTCGAGCGTCATTGCCAAGGGCACCGCGCACCGCACCGAGGGCGATCATGGCCACCGGCAGCCGCCGTTCGGTGGCGGCCACGGCGACCCAACCGTGATCGGCGGTGACGCGCGTTATGGGAACCGCCGGGATGTGCCAGCGGTCGGCGATCCGGCGGTGGATGCCCCAGCGCGTCGACCGCGACGCCGTATAGCCGGCAGCCCTGAGCCGCGGTGCAAGCGAGTGGACCCCGATCCCGCCGGCCGGCGCAAAGTAGTTGACCGGCTCGCCTGTGAGGTCCTCGAGAAATGATCGCGAGGAGTCGATCTCCCGGCCGAGATCCTTCTCCGGCACCCGGTCGAGGCGCTGGTGGCTCCAGCCGTGCGACCCGATCACATGGCCGCCCGCAACGAGCTCCCGGAGCGCGGCCTCGTCGAGATGGCCCGGCGTCCCGATGAGACCGGCGGAAATGAAGAAGACGGCCGGCACGCCGCGATCCGCCAGGGCATGCGCGAGACGGCGATGGTCGCTGGTGGCGTCGTCGAAGGTGAGCACCGTGGCCCCGTCGCCCGGTTCGGCGTCGAGGTTCGGGGCGAAGACGCAGCCGCCCTCAACCAGCGTTTCGATCAGGGCAAAGAAGTCTGACCACGCCATGTCGTGGTCTCGTTCGACCGGCCCGCTGACGACGCGGTGGCTGATGAGGACGCAACGCCCGGTCGTCGGCAGACCGAGCGTCTGCGACGCGCGGGGCGCGCCGGCGCGCGAAAGCGCAAGGACGAGGTCCCGACGCGCTACATGAAGGCGCGGGGGACGCTCGCGGGTTCGGCTCACCCGGCACCCAGCATCGAGTTGTTTCGCGCCGAGCGCATCGCGACGATGATCACGAGCGCGATCCCCGCCCCGATCAACAGGTCTCCGACGCTGATGATGTTGGTGAACGGGAGCCATGTCGGCAGGGCGATGACGTCGGTCAAGGGCTCGAGGACGGGCGACGGGATCACGGCACTGTTCGAGTAGGTGACGATGTCGCCGCGGCCGATCGCCGCCACGGCGGCAGCACTGGCCGGCATGTAGCCGCCATTCGCCACGATCGCCGTCAGGTTCAACGCGGCTCCGACGGCGACGAGGACCATGCCCGGGATCCGAATATTCGCGATGACGGCGGCGAGCACCATCGAGGTCGAGGCGACGTAGAGCGAGGGGCCGGCGGCGCCGATCCGCTCGCTCACGGGCGCCGAAAACAGGATGACCTGGGTCACGAAGCCGGCCACGGCGAGCCAGGTCCAGCGGAACTTGATGGCGGCCAGTCCGGCCGGTCGCCCGCCGAGGAGGAACCCAAGCAGCAGCCCGATCGGCAGCGCGTAGATGACGAACATCAGGCGCTGATTTCGGCCGGTCTGGCGGAGTCGATCTCGAACCGGATCCCGATGCGCATTGGCTGCGCGAGCGCGAGGGCGGCCTCCAGCGCGCCGGCTTCAATCGGGCGAGCGAAGTAGAAGCCCTGGCCAAGCTCGCAGCCGAGGCTGCGCAGGCGCTCGGCCTGGGCGGCCTCCTCGATCCCTTCCGCGATGATCTGCAGGCCCAGGGTGCGGCCGAGGGCGACGATCGCGTGGGCGAACGCCCACTCACCTGCGTCGCGGTCCGACGGAACCACGAACTCCCGCGCGATCTTCAGGATGTCGACGGGGAACCGGCGCAGGTAGCCCAGCGAGGAGTAGCCGGTTCCGAAGTCGTCGAGGGCGATCCGGACCCCGAGGGCCCTGACCGACTCGAGCTTCGCGATCGTCATCTCGGTGTCTTGGAACATTGCGGTCTCGGTCAGCTCCACGACGAGCCGGTTGGCCGCAAGCCCGCTCGACTTGAGGATCGACTCCAGCTCGCCGACGAACTCGGTCTGCTGGAGCTGGAACGGCGACAGGTTGACGCTGACGAAGAACTCCGGCGACAGGCCCGGCCCGCGTTGCCACGCCGCGACCTGCTCGCATGCCTCGGCCATGACCCAGCGGCCGAGCGACAGGATCAGCCCGTTCTCCTCGGCGAGCGGGATGAACTCCTCGGGCGACACGAGGCCGCGGGTCGGGTGGCGCCAGCGGACGAGCGCCTCGGCGCCGACGATCCGACGGGTGTCGAGCTGGACGATCGGCTGGTAGAACACCGCGAGCTCGCCACGGCCCATGCTCCGCTTGAGCTCTGCGGACAGTGCATGGCGGGCCACGATTGCGGCGTGCATCGTCGGTTCGAAGACCGCCGCGCGGCGCTTGCCGGCGGCCTTGGCTGTGTACATCGCGACGTCGGCGTTCCGCAGCAGCTCGTCAGCGTGCTCGCCGAGGCCGCGCGAGACCGCGATCCCGATGCTGCCCCCGACCGAGACCTCCTGGCCCTGGATCTGGAACGGCACCTGCAGCGCATCGATCATCCGCTTCGCCACCGCCAGGGCCCGATCGAGCTCGACCTCGTCGGTGAGGAGCACCGCGAACTCGTCGCCACCGAGGCGCGCCGCGAGGTCGTCGGCCCGGACGCAGTTTCGAATCCGGTCAGCGACCGCGGCCAGCAGTCGGTCGCCGGCGGCGTGGCCGAGCGTGTCGTTGACGATCTTGAAGTCGTCGAGATCGAGGAAGAGGACGACCGTGCGGAGGCCGGCGCGCGGTGCGATGAGCTGCTCCTCCACGCGCTCGGCAAAGAGCGCCCGGTTGGCCAGCCCGGTCAGCGGGTCGTGGTAAGCCTGGTGCCGGAGCTCCTCCTTGAGCCGCGACAGCTCCGCGAGGGACTGCTCGAGCTGGCCGTTCTCGAGGGCAACCGCTGCCTGGTTGGCGAGGGTCTCGAGGAGCCGCAGGTCGTCCTCGTCGAAGCTCGTTCCCTCGGTCAGGCGGTTCGCGACCGTGATCGCGCCGATCAGCCCGGACTCGGCGATGAGCGGGCTGATCATCGTCTGGCGGATCGGCAGGCCGGCGAGGGCTCGCTCCGCGGACGCGGCGCTGAAGAAGGCGTGGCGCTCGACGGCGACGCGGGCGTGGATCGGGTCATCCGGGGCGAGCTTGATCGGCACCATCGCGGCCGGGGGCGAGTCCTGGATCGACGTCGTCCGGATGGAGTCGCCGTCCTCGCCACGGGCATAGATGATGACTTCGGCAACTTCGGCCCGGAACATCGCGCGGGCGTGGTCGAGCAGCGCGATGAGCGCCGAATCGAGCTCCGGCGAGTGCTGCATGATCCGGCTCGACTGGTAGAGCAGCTCGAGGCGATCGTGTTTCTCGCGTTCTGAGATGTAGGCGCGATAGGCAAGGAAGAGCGTCGCAAGCGGAACGATCAGCAGCCAGACGGCCACCGGGTCGATCCAGATCACGGAGATCGCCAGAAGCGCCAGGCTGGTGTTGGCGAGGGCGACCATCCCGCCGAACTTGAGCATCTCCGGCAGCTTCTGGAACTGGGGCGCACCACCGGAGAGCGAGATGGCCGTCGCGATCGTCAGCGCCCCGAGCAGGCAGGCGACGAGCAGCGCGGTGAACGCCGCAATCCAGTCGTTCGCGCCGGGCCGCCCGGCGAACGACCCGAGGCCATGAAACACGACGAGTGTCAGGCTCGAGATGAAGGCGAAGTTGGCGAGGTTGAAGGCGACCTTGACGACCGACTGGCGGGCCGTGACGAGAAGGGCAACCCCTGAGCCGACCAGGACTGCCAGGAGATATTCGTTCGGCGTCACGAAGAAGAGCCCGATCACGGCCGGGATCTCGCTCAACGAGAACGAGTGGGTCTCCCGCCGATAGTGGACGAGGATGACCTTGGTCTCGGCGCCGACGAACGCGGCAGCCAGCAGAGGCCATGGAATCGACACAGGACTCGCGACCGGCTGGAGCGATACGACCCCATCGATGTAGATGTACAGCGCCATGCCGGCAAGCAGCGCGGTGAACAGCCAGACGCGAGTCGCGGACGGCCGGAGCGGTCGCGCACCGAGCGCGAGCAACAAGCGGCGCCATCGTGACTGGATTGGCTCGGCGTCCAGGCCGTTGGGACGTGGAGTCTGCGCGAAGGTCGGCATCGCCGGGAGGCGTCCCTCGTGGGGGTGTTTGCTGTGCGGATTTGGTAGTTCCTACAGCGTGCGGCTTTGGCGAAGCGTCCGGCGCCCGCCAAATGTACTAGGGGCCCTAGTACCACTGGAGTCGGCCCGGCACAGATGGCCGCTCCATCCGCACAAGTTGGCCTCGGCCACGCCCGAGAAGCCTCTGCTACCCTCTGCTCTCCATCCGCCTGCACGAGCGAACCGTTCCGCCATGACCGCACCCCGCACGATCGTCGAGAAGATCTGGGACGACCACGTCGTCAGCCAGGACCCCGGGGCACCGGCCGTGCTCGCCGTCGACCTCCATCTCGTCCACGAGGTGACCTCGCCGCAGGCCTTCTCGGGCCTGCGCGCCCGCGGTCTCACCGTCCGCCATCCGGAGCGAACCGTGGCGACGGCCGACCACTCGACGCCGACACATTCCCGGAGCCTGCCGATGGCGGATCCGATGGCCGCCGCCCAGGTCGACCAGCTGACCCGCAACTGCACCGAGTTCGGGATCCCCCTCCACGGCCTCGGCTCGCCGAGCCAGGGGATCGTCCACGTCATCGGACCGCAACTCGGTCTCACCCAGCCGGGCATGACGATCGTCTGCGGTGACTCGCATACGGCGACCCACGGGGCGTTCGGGGCGCTGGCCTTCGGCATCGGAACGAGCGAGGTCGAGATGGTCCTCGCGACCCAGACGTTGCTCCAGCGCGACCCGAAGACCTACGAGGTCCGGGTCGACGGCCAGCTCGTGCCCGGCGTGTCGGCCAAGGACATCATCCTCACGCTCATCGCCCGGATCGGGATCGGCGGCGGCACCGGCCACGTGTTCGAGTACGCCGGCGGGGCGATCCGGGCCATGACGATGGAACAGCGGATGACGATCTGCAACATGAGCATCGAAGGTGGCGCACGGGCCGGACTGATCGCCCCTGACGACACGACATTTGCGTACGTCGAGGGTCGAACCCACGCCCCGAAAGGCGCCGCCTGGGACGCCGCCCTCGCCCACTGGCGGACACTCCCCACCGACGACGGCGCGACCTACGACAAGTCGGTCACGATCGACGCGAGCGCTCTCGAGCCGATGGTGACGTACGGCACGAACCCAAGCATGGGCATCCCGATCACATCGCGGGTCCCCTCGCCCGATGCCCAGACGGATCCCGCAGCCCGGCGCGCCCTCGAGCGCGCCCTCGAGTACATGGACCTCACCCCCGGCCAGGAGATCCTCGGCCAGAGCGTCGATGTGGTGTTCGTCGGATCCTGCACGAACGGCCGGATCAGCGACCTGCGTCTGGCAGCGTCCGTCCTCAAGGGTCGCAAGGTCGCCGACGGCGTCCGGGTGATGATCGTCCCCGGTTCGGACGAGGTGAAGCGCGAGGCCGAGAGCGAGGGCCTCCACGAGGTCTTCCGCGCGGCAGGGGCGGAGTGGCGCGAGGCCGGCTGCTCGATGTGCATCGCGATGAACGGCGATCAGCTCTCGCCGGGCCAGTACGCGATCTCGACCTCGAATCGGAACTTCGAGGGCCGCCAGGGCAAAGGCGGCCGGACGTTTCTCGCTTCGCCACTGACCGCGGCCGCGTCGGCGATCGCAGGCGTCGTCGCCGACCCCCGTCGCCTGCCCGGAATCGAGTCGATCGCAGCGGTCGGCGGGCGCTGAGTTGCCCGCATCCGTGGTGAACGAGCCGTTCCGGTCGTTCACGAGCAGGGTCGTCCCGCTGCCGGCCGAGAACGTCGACACGGACCAGATCGTCCCTGCCCGCTTCCTGCGGATGACCGACAAGGCCGGGCTGGCCGAGGCCCTCTTCCGCGACTGGCGGTACGAGGAGGACGGCTCCCTCAAGACGCCGCCATTCGTCCTCGATCGCCCGGAGATGGCCGGCCGGCAGATCCTTCTCGTCGGCGACAACTTCGGGGCCGGTTCGTCGCGCGAGCACGCCCCGTGGGCCCTCACCGCCTGGGGGATCCGGGCGATCCTGTCGACCTCGTTCGCCGACATCTTCCGCAACAACAGCCTGAAGAACGGGATCCTCCCGATCGTCGTCGAGGCAGAGAAGCACCGTCAGCTGTTCGAGATGATCGCCACCGACCCGGAGACGGAGCTGAGCGTTGACTTGGATGCCGAGCTCGTCCACCTGCCCGGCGACGAGGACCTCCCCTTCACCGTCGATACGTTCGCCCGGATGATGCTCCTCGCCGGCACCGACGAGCTCGGGTATCTCCTCGGCAAGACGCGCGAGATCGATGCCTGGGATGCCTCCCATCCTGCTCGCGTCGACACCCGCGCCGGCGCAAGCGCCGGCTGAGCGCACCGACCAACTCATTCCATGGCCGGAACCACTCGGCTCATGGTGTCGTCTCGCCGCCATGAAGACCCCCCTTCGCCTCCATCGCTCCTTCGTCATCGTCGGATTCGTCGCCGCGCTGACGCTCGGTGCCTGCTCGAGCGCCGCCGCGCCGACCGCCAATTCGCAGCCGGCCGCGTCTGACGTGGGCGGCGGTGGCTCGTCGGGCGACCCGGGGACCGGGATCGGCGGACCCATCGACCCGGCGCCTGTAGACCCTGGCAACGGCCAGGCCGCCCTGGTCGTCGCGAAGCCCGGCCAGCTGAACCTTCGGGCTCTCCACGCCGCGCTTCTCGAGGTGTCGGTCGACGGACGCCGGGTCCTCGTCAAGGCCACGTGGTGGAGCGGCGTGCAGCCGTGCAACGTCCTCGACTCCGTCAAGGTCCAGCGCTCCGGTCCCGACATCGCGGTCACGCTCATCGAGGGGACCAGCGATCTGAATGCGATGTGCATCGAGATCGCCCAGCAGAGGGCGACGATCGTCGACCTCGGCGAGCTGGAACCCGGCACCTACACGATCTCCTCGCCGGGCGGCGACGCGCGACCGGTCACGGTGACGATCAGCTGACGTCAGCCTGGGGTCCCCCCGACACCTAGCCACACAGAGCCGGCTCCGTCGTTCGGAGCCGGTTCATTCATACTTGACGCGTGAACCTGTTCGACCTGGTCGTGGTCGTCATCCTGATCGTCGCCATGGTGGTCGGGTTCCGCTCCGGGGCCTTGCCGCAACTCGCGGGGCTCATGGGGGCGATCGCGGGCGGTCTGATCGTGTTGGCCGTATTGCCCTACGCCGAGGAGCCCCTCGCGACCATCGAGCCGTCCCTGCGCGCGTTCGTCGTGCTGGTCGGGATCCTCTTCAGCGTCGGGATCGGGGAGGCGATCGGATCGGCCTTCGGCCGAACGGCGGCAGCGATGCTCGGCCAGGGCGTGCTCGGCACGCTGGACCGTGTGCTTGGCGCCTTCGTCGGGTCGGCCCAGGCCCTCTTGATCATCTGGTTGACGGGCGGCCTCCTCGCCGCGGGACCGAATCCGACCCTGTCGGCCCAGGCCCAGACGTCATTCATGGTCCGGGCCTTGAACAGCTTCCTCCCCGCCCCCACCGAGATCGCCGGCGAGCTCGCCCGTCTCCTCGATAACACCGGGCTGCCCGATCTGTTCGTCGGCCTGGAGCCGCTCCCGGCGCCACCCGTCCAGCTGCCGGACGATCCACTCGTCAAGGAGCTCGCCGGCCGCGCGATCCCAAGCGTCGTCAAGATCACTGCGTCGACGTGCGGGGCCCTGTCGCTCGGAACCGGGTTCGTCGTCGACCGCAGCTACGTCGTCACAAACGCCCACGTCGTTGCCGGCTCCACGACGGTCCGGGTCGCGGCCGGCGACGACGTCTTCGATGCGGTCCCGATTCTCGTCGACCCGCGGTTGGACGTCGCGCTCCTCTACGCGCCTCGGCTGACGGCGCCGGCGCTGACGCTCGCGTCTGTTGATCCAGAACGGGGAGCGGCCGGTGCCACGTTCGGGTTTCCCCGCGGCGGCGCTCTCGACGTCCAGCCGGCGGCGGTCGCGGGCGCCTACACGGCCCAGGGTCGCGACATCTACGGCAAGACGCGGGTGACGCGGTCGATCCTCGAGATCCGGGCGGAGATCGAGCAGGGCGACAGTGGCGGTCCCCTTGTCCTCGCCGACGGAACGATCGGCGGTGTCGTGTTCGCGGAAGCGCGGACCGACGAAGAGGTCGGCTACGCGCTGACACCGACGTCGGTCCACAAGGCGATCGAGCCGGCCCTGGGCCGGACCGCCCTGGCGGCCACCGGCGCCTGCATCCCCTGACCCAGCCCGCGCATACACTTGTCTCTCGCATCGTCATCGCCTTAGGGGTGCCTTACATGCCCGACCGGCCACATCCATACGACACGCCATCCGATCCCGCCAAGCGCCACTCCGCCGCGCTGACCGACGGCCCCGACCGGGCCGGCGCCCGGTCGATGCTGAAGGCGATCGGGTTCACCGACGAGGACCTCGCGAAGCCCCTCGTCGGGGTCGCGACGACGTGGATCGAGACGATGCCCTGCAACTACAACCAGCGGCGGCTGGCCGAGCACGTCAGGAGGGTATCCGGGCCGCCGGCGGGACGCCGATGGAGTTCAACACGATCTCGGTCAGCGACGGTGTGTCGATGGGCACCGAGGGAATGAAGGCATCGCTGATCAGCCGCGAGGTCGTGGCGGACTCGATCGAGCTCGTCATGCGCGGCCATCTCCTCGACGGCCTCGTCTGCCTCGTCGGCTGCGACAAGACCGTTCCGGGTGCCGCCATGGCCCTCGGTCGGCTCGACGTGCCGGGGGTTGTTCTCTACAGCGGGACCATCTATCCGGGCGTCTACAAGGGCAAGGCGAACGCGACGGTCGTGACCGTCTACGAGGCGATCGGGGCGTACCGGGCCGGCAAGATCAGCCTCGACGACCTGTACGAGATCGAGAATGTCGCCTGCCCGGGTCCGGGCGCCTGCGGCGGCCAGTTCACGGCCAACACGATGTCGACGGTCATGGAGTTCATCGGCCTGTCGCCTGCGGGGCTCAACGGCATCCCGGCGGAGGATCCCGCGAAGGACGAAGCCGCGCGGCGCTCGGGCGAGATCGTCATGGACCTGGTCCGGCGCGACGTCCGGCCGTCGAGCATCGTCACCCGGAAGGCCCTGGAGAACGGGATCGCGTCGGTCGCCGCCACGGGTGGCAGCACGAACGGGGTCCTCCACCTCCTCGGCATCGCCCACGAGTTCGGGATCCCGCTCGACATCGATTCGTTTGGGACGGTCGCTGACCGGACGCCGATCGTCGCCGACATGCAGCCAGGCGGACGGTTCGTCGCCTCCGACATCTACGACGCAGGCGGGGTTGCCCTCGTCATGCGCGAGCTGCTCAAGAAGGGATTGCTCCACGGCGACGCTGTGACGGTCACGGGGCAGACGATCGCCGAGATCGCCGCGGCCGCGGTCGAGACCCCCGGCCAGGAGGTGGTCGTCCCGATCGAGCGGCCGCTCAAGCGCACCGGAGGCCTGGCGATCCTGCGCGGCTCCCTCGCTCCCGACGGCTGCGTCGTGAAGCTGGCCGGACACGAGCGGCGACAGCATCGCGGGCCGGCCAGGGTCTTCGACTCGGAGGGCGCCTGTTACGAGGCCGTCCGGGCGCAGCAGATCAAGCCCGGCGACGTCGTCGTGATCCGCTACGAGGGCCCGGTCGGCGGGCCCGGGATGCAGGAGATGCTGAGCGTCACGGCCGCGCTCGTCGGCGAGGGGCTGGGCGACTCGGTCGCCCTCATCACCGACGGCCGGTTCTCCGGCGGGACCCACGGCCTGATGATCGGGCACATCGCGCCCGAAGCTGCCCTCGGCGGCCCCATCGCGCTCGTCGAAGAGGGCGACGAGATCGTCATCGACGTCGACCGCAGCGCACTCGATCTCGAGGTCCCGCAAGCGGTCATCGCCGAGCGACGGTCGCGCTGGAAGCCGCGGCCGCCGCGGTATGCAGGCGGGGTCATGGCGAAGTACGCCGCCCTCGTCAGCACGGCGTCGGAGGGCGCGGTGACGACCGGCTCGCGGATGTCGTCCCTGCTGGCCCGCGACTGACGCCTGATGGTCGAGACATCGCGAGTTTCCATTGGCTTCAAGACCTCGCCACAGGGCGTCGACTGGGCGACCCTCGACGCGACCTGGGCGCGCGCCGCGGAGCTCGAGATCTTCGATTCGGGCTGGATGAACGACCACCTCACCGACCCGTCGCTCGATCGGTACGGCTCGAGCTGGGAAGCGCTGAGCGCGATGGCCGCCCTTGTCCATCGGGTGCCTGGCTTGACCGTCGGCCACGGCGTCCTGTCGAACACGTTCCGCCACCCGGCGATCCTCGCCAAGGCGGCGACGGCCCTCGACCATGCCACGGGCGGCCGATTCATCGTTGGTCTCGGTGCCGGCTGGCACGTCGGCGAGCACGTGCCGTTCGGGATCCCGCTACCCGAGATGCCCGAGCGGTTCGACCGCTTCGAATCCGCCGTCCATGTCCTGAAGGCGCTCTTCAGCACCGAGGCGACGCACGAACCTGGCGTCTCACGGCCGGATCCGTTCTATCCGCTCGACGGCGCGACGAACCTGCCGCCTCCACTCACCCCCGGCGGTCCGCCGATCTGGCTCGGCGGCCAGAAGCGGCGCGGTCTCGCACTTGTCGCCCGCCACGGGAACGGCTGGATGCTGCCGGCGATCCCCGACTTCGACTTCGATTACTTCAGCGAGAAGTGCGAGGGAATCCTGGCGGCGATGGCCGAAGCCGGCCGGGATTCGACCGGGTTCGCGTTCGCGGCCCAGGTCCCGACGGGCACGACTGCCGAGAGCCGGCGCGCCGCGGTCGAGGGTGCCCTGGGGTTCGTCCGCGTCGGCGCCACCCACCTCATCCTCGGCATGCCGGCGCGTCTTGGGCCCGACGGCCTGACGGCCGTTGCCCGTGACGTCGCCGTCCCGCTCCGCGAGGCGCTCGGGTGAGCTGGGCCGTCCGTCCGGCCACGGACGAGACAACCGACCTCGAGGCAATTGTGGAGGTGGTGAGGGCGTCGAACCCGGACGAACCGACGTCGATCGCCGAGATGCGCTGGTCGGACGAGGTCTATCCGGGCATTGCGCGCTTCCTGGCCGAGGACGCCGGCCGGACCGTCGGGGCCGCGACCGTGGGCCGGATCTTCATGTACCCGCCGGAGTTCCCGGCGCTCTGGGGCACGGTCGACGTGCTGCCTGACGCCCGGCGGCAAGGGATCGGGACGGCGCTCCTCCGGGCGATCTCGTCGTTCGCGCGATCGGCGGGCAAGCCGACCCTTCACGTCTCGGCCTCCGAGGCCCGGCCCGAGGGGATCGCCTTCCTTCGCGGCCACGGGTTCGAGGAACGCGAGCGCTCGAAGACGCTCCGGCTCGACCTGGCGGACCTCGAACCCCCGACGATCGACCCGCCGGCCGGTGTCCGGCTGACCTCGCTTGCGGAGCGGCCCGACCTCGTTCCGGGCGTCCACGCCGTGGCTCTCGAGACATTCGTCGATATCCCCGGCGAAGAGCCGATGGCGGCCGGCGATTTCGCCGAGTTCCGCACCCGCGACGTCGATCGGTCGACGATCCCGGCCGGCGGGTTCGTGGTCGCGCTCGACGCGGCGACGGACCGCGTGATCGGCTACGCGAGCCTGCTCTTCCGGCCCGGCTCGACGACCGTCGCCTGGCACGACATGACTGCCGTCGTCCGCGACTGGCGCGGTCGCGGCGTCGCCGCAGCGCTCAAGCGGGCGACGATCGCGTGGGCGATCGGCAACGGGCTCGAGGCGCTCGAGAGCAGCAACGACGACGCCAACGCCTCGATGCGCGCGGTGAACGTCCGGCTCGGCTACCGGCCGCTGTCCGACGAGGTGACGATGCGCGGCATCGCGGTCGAGACGAAGATCACGGCATGACGCTTGGATCGCCGCAGCCACCCGCCGAGGCCCCGGACGAGCCGGCCGCCGCGCCGACGGAGCCCGCTCCGCTGCCGCCCGATCCCGCCGCCTACGACTCGGAGCGGAACGCGCTCGCCCGCGCGCGTGGACTCGCAGCGCCGTACATCGCGGGCGGCCGGGACCCCGAGCCGGAGGAGGGCCGCCGCGAGGAGCGGTTCTACGGCCGGCTCCTCCTGATCATGGTCATCGTGATCGTGGCGGGCGGGTTCGTGCTCGGGATCATCGCCAACATCATCCAAGCGCTGGGGACGCGGTGACGTCGCGACAATTGCCATCCGCAGCGATGGACGCTGCCGCCTGGCAGCGGGCCGGCGACGAGCTGATCGATAACCTCCGCTCGCTCATCCGGATTCCGTCGATCAATCCCCCTCCGATAGATGCGCCTGACGGCGAGCTCCGCGCCGCCACCTGGATCGCCGACTCGCTGGCCGATGCGGGTCTCGTATCCGAGGTCTTCGAACCCGTGCCGGGTCGCGGCTCGGTGACGGCGCGCCTTCACGGCGATGGCAGCGGCGGGGAGCCGCTCCTGCTCCTCAGCCACCTCGATGTCGTACCCGCGCCGCCGGAACGCTGGACCCACGATCCGTTCGCCGGCGACGTCGCGGACGGCTACGTCTGGGGACGCGGCGCGGTCGACATGAAGGACCTCGTTGCGATGGAGCTGTCGGTGATGCGGCTGCTCGCCGCCGAGGCGCGCCGGGCGGGCCGCGACCCGGGCTCGGATCCGGTCCCCGGGCTGACGCGCGACGTCCTGTTCGCCTCGACGGCCGACGAGGAGGCGGGTGGCCTCAACGGGATCGCGGTGCTGGTCCTCGAGCGGCCCGAGCTGCTCCGTGCGGCGGGTGCGATCAACGAGTCCGGCGCGGTCGCCACGACGTATGCCGGCCGCCGGTTCTACCCGATCGGCGTCGCGGAGAAGGGCTACGCGGTCTACCGGATCAGCGTCACCGGGACATGGGGCCACGGGTCGATGCCACGGGACGACAATGCCGCGGTCCTCGCGGCAAAGGTCGTCGCCCGGCTGGCCGTTCAAGGGCCGCCACGGCTGACCGCGACGATGGCCGCGTTCTTCGCTGGCGCCGCCGACCAGCTCGATGGCGAGGCCGCCCGCGTGCTCCGGGCGCTCGCCAGCGACGACCGCGGGCTCGCCGAGGCGGCCGTGGACGCGCTCTGCGACCCGATGTCGGCGCGGGTCATACGGGCGCTCCTCCGGGACACGGTCAGCCCGGACATCATCCACGCCGGCGTGAAGTACAACGTCATCCCCGGCGAGGCGACGATCGAGCTGGACTGCCGGGTCCTGCCCGGCACGTCCGAGGAACAGATGCGCGACGCGATCGTCGAGCGGATCGGGCCCGAGCTGGCCGCAGCCTGCGTCGTCGAGTTGGTGATCTTCGGGCCCCCCGTCGACGCGCCGGCTTCGGGCCTGCTCTACGACCTCCTCGCCGAAACGGTCGTCGACCACGACCCGGAGGGGATCCCGCTGCCGTTCATGGTGCCGTTCGCCACGGACGCGAAGCACACCGCAATGCTCGACATCCCGACCTACGGCTTCTCGCCGCTTCGCCTCGACCCGGACGAGCGGTTCCTCGAGCGCTTCCACGGCGTCGACGAACGGGTCGGCGTCGACGCCCTCCGCTGGGGCCTGCCAGTCCTTTACGACGTCGTTCGCCGCTTCTGCGGCTGAGACCCCTCGCGTGGTGACGGAGCTAATCACCCAGGCGGTGTATGCGCTCTCGATCTTCGGTGTTCCGGCAGCCGTCTTCCTCGGGATCGGCTCCATCCGCTGGGATGTTCGCCAGCGGGGTACCTGGTCGGTGCCGATCATTCGGTTTCTGACGCTCACGATGTGGGGGCTGATCGCGGTCTACGCCATCGGCCTCACCCTTCGCCTCCGGGCTGTTCCGCTGGTGGTCTTCGCCGTTGCCGCGGCGGCCATCCTCCTGGCCAAACCCATCGTCGAGATGGTCGCCCACCCACCAGATTCCCGACGCCAGGCTGCCCTCGCGGTCCGAGGCGTGTTCGATCTCGCATCGTCCCGGTTCCAGCCGGTCGATGTCGAGAAGGTCCGTCAGGAGCTCGCTGCGCTCGATGAATGGGTCACACCCGCCACCTTCGAATACATTCAGCTCACTCGCGCGCTGATCCTGCAATGGCTTGACGGTGGGCCGAGCGACGCAGCGAATGCCACTCGCTGGCGCAACCGGATGGAGGCAATCGCCACGGAGTGGTGGCCGCCGGCGATAGGCACACGAACGAGAGATCCTCGACGTCTGATGCGGGCGTTCGTCAAGCGATGGTGGCTCCCGCTGGTATCGGTCACGGGCATCGTGATCGGCGCGTCGATCTGGGTCAGTCTCGGGCCAGTCCGGGCGGCAGCAACGATCATCTTTGCCTGGCTCGTCGTCTGGGGACAAGCGCCGCTGGTGCTGTCGGCCGGCATCGTCAGCGCGATCGTCGGACTCGCAGCCGCGACGGCACTCAGGCTCGGCGGCTGCCGATCCTGCGACCCGGCATCGATCGTTGCCACGGTTGCCGGGATCTCGGTGGTCGGCCTGCTCGTCGCCGGGTATCTCGTGGTGTCGCATCGCAGGTCGATGGCGCGCTCGGGGCTGACGCTCGTCGCGCCGTCCGTTGCGCGCGTCGAGGATGCGGAGCGGCCGCGTCCGTAAGCACTCGTCGGCCCGAGGGCCACACGAATACTGCATCCCCGTCGAGGTAAGTAAGGCCATGGCCCGATGGCGGCCGGGGCGCGAATCGCGAGGATCGTTCCAACGGTGGCAGCTGGGTAGCCACCCCAAGGAACGGAGACGAACACCATGGACCGACAGACGAGGCGCAAATACTTCGAGCGCCTGTGCGAGCTCCGCGACGGCTACGGCCGGCTCGGCGCCGAGGACATCACGGGCGTCACCTCGATCGAGGCGATGATCACACTCGCGAACGACCTCCTCGACCGGCGCCAGTCGCCGCTGATGGCGGTGGTCGATCAGGACGCCAGAAGCGCATGATCACCTGGCGATCGGGCCCGCCTCGACGTCAGCCTCAATGCTCCGGAATCGGGACCCCGTCGTCGCTGACGATCGTGACGCTCGCGTCACAGCTCGTGCAACGGAATATCCGGTGGGCGCTCCACTTCCTCTCCGGATCGTGATCGCCCGGGTCGTTGTGGGTCCGGTCCCCGATCATCTCGCCCCACGAGCCATCCGGATGCCGGTGGTCGATGCGATAGGCCATTTCGATGATCCGGCCCTGGGCGTCCACGGTGCGACCTCGAGATTCAGCGGGTGGTCGGCGTCGAGCCCTCTTCGCCCGGCGTGATGGTGGCCGACTCGTCGCAGCTCGTGCATCGGAAGATCCGGCGGAGGCCCCAGCCGCGCTCTGGATCGTGGTCGGCCGGGCTGTGATGGGAGCGATCTTCGACCATCTCGCCCCAGCTGCCGTCCTTGTGACGGTGCTCGATCTTGTAGTAGAGATCAAAGCGAGCCTGGTCCATGGGCCGTTCCTCGATGGGGATCCTGGGTCGATCCATTCTGGCACCCGCGCGGGGCGACCGTTCAGGCCGGTTCGCGACTCGACTTGATCAATCGCCCGCGGCGCGAGATCGCATGGGTGGCCAAGGCCGCGACGCCCATCGCGATCAGTGCCCGCTCCGGGGTCGGCATCGGCCGGACCGCCGAGAGGAACTGGTCGGCCCGCGCCCGGTCCACCACACGGAGCAGTGCCTGGCCGCGCTGGGTCAGCTGGAGTGACCGTTGCCGCCTGTCCTCCGGCTCGGTCCGCCGCTCGACGAGCCGCCGCCGGACGAGCCCATCGACGAGCCGGCTCGTGGCCGATGGCGAGCGGTTGATGACCTCGGCGAGATCGCCGATCGTCATCGTCCCCGAGTCGGCGAGGACATAGAGCGCGGCGAGCTGGGTGAAGCCGAGTCGCATCTCACCGAGCTGCGACGCGAAGCCGATGACGAGCTCGCGCCAGAGCGCCCGTCCCATCGCGACGCGCTCCGAGATCTGGCGGACGTTCTGGATCCGGCTGCCGGCCGCCAGGACCGGCGCTGAGAGGTCGGCCTCGAATCGGCGGGCGATCGTCCGCCTCGAGGGCGGCCCAGAGAGGCGGCGGGGAGCGCCGCGAGAGTCAGTTGCCATGCGTTGCGAGCATACGGCGGATCGGGAGTTCCGTGCAATCGCGCACAGGCCCAACGTTG
>JBBSCI010000047.1:0-18693 GCA_038250445.1 Candidatus Limnocylindrales bacterium
AATGGGACGACGACGAGGTCGCCGCCCGGCTCGGCCTCGGGGCGATGGCTGCGGCGCCGCTGCGGGCACCGGCCGGCGAGGTCATCGGGACGCTGGCGATTTCCTATCGGAACCCGCGCGAGATCGTGCCGGACGAGCTCGACCTCCTCCAGGGCCTCGCCGACCAGGCGGCGATCGCGCTCACGAACTCGAACCTCTACGAGCTCCTCGGCGAATCCGAGGCGCGTTATCGCCACCTGGTCCAGAACTCGCCGGACCTCATCTGGTCGATCGACCAGGATGCACGATTCACGTTCGTCTCCGACTGCGAACGGCTCACCGGCTGGCGGCCGGAGGATCTGCTCGGCAAGCACTTCGGCGCGCTCGTCCACGAGTCGTCAAGGGCCGTCGCGGAGCTCGATTGGACCGCCGACCTGACAGCCGAGTTCCAGGAGCTCCGCGGCCGCCTGAACGTGCTCCCAGCGGACGTTGGCAGCCCCCTGATCACCCCAGGCGGGCGCTCGATCCACCGATCGGGCGCCCGCCGCGCCTCGCTCCGGCTCCTGAACATTGACGAACGTCACATACGGCCGCGACGCACGTACTCCGCACGCACCCTTCCGCGACGTTCTCAGCCGACCTCGATGATTCGGTACTCGACGTCGCCGCGCGGTGTCCGGACCGCGACCGTGTCCCCAACCCTGCGGCCGATGAGGGCTCGCCCGACCGGCGACGCATTTGAGATCCGTCCGGCGGCGGGGTCGGCCTCGGCGGTGCCGACGAGCTCGTAGATCGTGATCTCCCCGGGCAGGCCGGACTCTTCGATCGAGACCTTCGAACCGAGATCGACCCGGCCGTTGGCGCCCGGCGCCTCGATGACCGTCGCGTCGCGGAGGAGCGCCTCGATCGCCGCGATCCTGCCCTCGAGGAACGACTGCTCCTCGCGAGCCGACGAATAGTCGGCGTTCTCCTTGAGGTCGCCGAGCTCCTTGGCCGACTTGATCCGGGCGATGACCTCCGGCCGGCGCGTTCCGGTCAGCTCGGCGTGCTCGACCTGGAGGCGTTCGATGCCCTCGGCGGAGAGATAGGTCGGGTCGCCGCGACGCGGTCCGCCGGGTGCATCGCCACGCCGACGAGGCGAGGCGGCCGGCGCTCGCGCCTTCCTGGGTGCCGCCGCCGCCGGAGCGCGCCCGGTTCGCCGTGTCGTTCCTCCGGCAGCCCTTGACGACGGCAGGCCGCCCGCGCCATCGGCGTCCCCGGGCGGCAGGTTGACCCGCCGACCCGTCGGAGCCGGTACGACAACCTCCTCCGGCACGAGATAGCCCGTCAGGCCGTGTGGCTTGCGCTCACCGCCGCTCGAGCGGAGGTTCGCGAACGGCAGGACGACGGTGGAGTCGTGCAGTTTCGCCCGGTCGGCCTCGGGGACCGCCGCGCCGAAGGCGCTGAACAGGGCGTCCTCGTATTCCTCGGTGGCATCGGTCGGGGCCCACCAGACCCGGGCCCGCTCCAGCCCGGACAGCGTCTTGAGCCAGTTACCGCCGGCGTACGGCTTGCGGTCGCCGAGGACGGTCCGGTCGATCGCATTGACCCGGGCCGCCATCGATTGCTGGCTCGTCCCGATGTATAGGATGCTCGTCGAGGGGATCCAGAACGCCGCCAGCCGGGCCGCGACCGCCTTGGAGGTCGCCTCCTGGCCGTCGATCCGCATCGTCGGCACGTGCTCGATCCATTTGCCGATCCGGACCACCTCGATCGGGGCCGTTGCGGGCGGCGTTGGCAACTCGATGATGAAAATCCCGGCGCCCGACGCGCGCATCGGGCGACCCCAGACGGCCGGGCCGTCAGCCAGCAGGCCAACCGACCGCAGCAGCGTCGCCGCGTCGAGCGGCGCGCCCGCGCGGACGATCCCGGTCCCCGGCTCCTCTGAACCGCCGGCGGATCCGGCCGACTTGGCCGCCTTGGCGTTCAATCCGCCCCTCGGTCGGGGCCCATCGACTCGACCATCCATACCTCACTGCAGTTGCCGGCCTGCGGGCGGTGTTCCCGCGGTATCGTCCCCCCATCATGGCCCGTCTCGACAATCCGCGCACCGTCCGCCGCTCCGTGCGGCGCGTTCTCGCCGCGGGCGTTGCCGTGATCGGCTTCCTCGCCGTCGGCCTGGGGCTCTCGACGGTCGCCCTGTCCGGGATCCGGCAGCCGGGGAGCGGACCCGATTCGGCAGCCGTCATCTCGCCGACGGGTGGGGGCTCTACCGCGCCATCCGGCACGTCGCCCGCCGTCTCGCGGGCTCCGTCGGCCTCGATCGACAGTCTCCCTACACCGGCCACGACCCCACCGCCGAGCTGGCCGCCGGAGCCCACCCGCTCAGAGATCCGAGCCGCCACGGTGCAAGCCAGGCTCGACGCGGAGCTCGACATCGTGCGGGCCCGTCTCGGCATCCCCGGCGTGTCGGTGACGGTCATCTTCCCGGATGGCTCGACGTGGATCGGGACCAGCGGCCGGGCCGACGTCGCGGGCAAGGTCGACGTCGCGCCGGACACGGCCTTCGCCCTCGCCAGCGTCAGCAAGACCTACACGGCGGCGCTCATCCTCGATCTCGTCCGAGACGGCAAGCTCCGCCTCGACACCGCGGCCCGGAACTACCTGCCGGCGTCCGCTCTCGACAAGCGGATCACGATCCGCCAGCTGCTCGAGCACACGAGCGGGCTGGACGACTACTTCCTCCATCCGCCGATCGACAAGGCGTTGCAGGCGGATCCGAATGCGTCCTGGTCGTCCAAGCGAACCCTGAATTACGTCGGCAAGGCATATTTCCCGCCGGGACGCGGCTGGCACTACTCGAACACGAACTACCTGTACCTCGGCCTGATCGCCGAGCGCGTGACCGGCTCCCCGCTCGCGACGGAGCTGCGGAGGCGGTACTTCGTCCCGCTCGATCTCACTGGAACCTGGTACCAGGCTGTCGAGAAGCCGATCGGGCCGTACGCGCACGGCTACCGCTTTGTCGGGCCGAAGCTCTCGAGCCCAGCGATCGACCTTGCGGGAACGTCGCCGGTGATGCCATTCAGGTCCGTCGTCACCGCCGCCGGAGGCGCGGGCTCGATCGCCGCCACCTCGCCCGACGTGGCTCGCTGGGCCCGGCTCCTCTACGGCGGCAAGGTGCTCGGCGACGAGATGACCGCCGCGATGCTCGCTAGCGTCGTGGACACCGCAAGCTATCGGCCGCGGATCCCATACGGGATCGGGGTCCAGGCGTTCCCGATCCTGGGCCGTCCGGCGGTCGGTCACAGCGGGCGCCTCCTCGGCTTCCGATCTGCCGTTCGCCACCTGCCGGCCGAAGGTCTGACGATCGCGGTCCTCACCAACCAGAGTCGGGCCGATCCGGCGGTCATCGTCAACGACCTCCTCTCGATCGTCCTCGCCCCCGAACTGCCATGTCTCCGCTGCCCGCGCCCGAGCTGAGCCTGGCCGCAACGATAAGCCCATGGCGCCGTGGTACGGACGGGCAATTGCGTTCCAGGCCATCGGGCGCACACTCGGCGGACGCTGGGGTACGCACCACGATGGCGATCCGTGTCGAGGCCTATACCGCCGCGGGGATTGCGACGGGCATCGTCGCGCGCCATGGGCGGCTGCGCGAGCAC
This sequence comes from Candidatus Limnocylindrales bacterium, assembly GCA_038250445.1. Taxonomy (GTDB): domain Bacteria; phylum Chloroflexota; class Limnocylindria; order Limnocylindrales; family CSP1-4; genus CF-46. The sequence continues at coordinate 3,624 of JBBSCI010000047.1, forward strand.
CTCGACGCAGAGACAGAGCTCGAGATCGAGGCGTCCCGCTGGCTTCCACTCGACGGCTCCGGCGAGAGCGACGCGGAGAGGCTGAGCCTCAGCGTCGACGACCTCCTGCTCGTTGTCGCCGACGAACCCGACGGAATCCCGGTCCATGCCCAGTGGCACACGATCGAGCTCGACGCCGGCCCGTACCACGTCCACGGCGAGCTGCCGACGATGCCGGGGTTCGATCCGGGACGCGCGCTGACCCGGCCGACCGGCGAATTCGTCCTCCTGCGCGATGCCAGGATCGAGCTCAACGACCGCGAGGGCGCGGGCGAGGCGAGCTCGGCGCAGGTCCTCGTCAACCGCTACACGGTCGATCGAATCGCCGCCGACCTGATGCTCGGTTTCTTCTTCCCGGGCGCGACGATGACGATCACCGAGTCATCCGCGGGACTTCGCGAGGCGGAAACGACCGCGGCCGCGACTGCCGCGGTCAGCTCGACAGGCGACGGAGCGGCCGTAGCCGCGATCGACGCCCCTGGGCCGCCGCTCGAGTGGCCCTCCGAACTCTAGCGGCCGACGGCCCCTGCCGAGCGCCGGAGCGGCTTGCGATGCGCGTGGTGATCCCTGTTCCGCCCGCCACCGGCCCCGACGCCCGCCGAGTCACCACCGCCCCGGAGCGGCCGCGGCTCGGAGTTGCGATCCGGGACGAAACCCTCTTCGACGGTCCACGGGATCGCGGTCTTGAGCAGCCGCTGGACGCCGCGCAGAAGATCCGTCTCATCGATGCAGACGAGGCTGATCGCGTCGCCCGTAGCGCCGGCCCGCCCGGTCCGCCCGATCCGATGGATGTAGTCCTGCGGATTCCACGGCAGCTCGAAGTTGACGACGTGCGGCAGGTCCTCGATGTCGAGTCCACGGGCCGCGACATCGGTGGCAACGAGGACGCGGATCTCGCCCGACTTGAAGCCCTCGAGCGCCCTCGTCCGTTCCGGCTGGCTCCGGTCGCTGTGGATGGCGACCGCGTCGATCCCGGCCCGATCGAGCCAGGTCGCGAGCCGTGATGCAGCGAGCTTCGTCCGGGTGAAGACCAGCACCTGGCGCAGGTCCTCTTTCTTGATGATGTGCGCCAGCAGCGCCTCCTTCCGGTCGCGATCGACCGGATAGACGAGCTGGCGGATTCCCTCGACCGTCGTGTTGCGGGGGGCGACCTCGACGGTCTCCGGGTTGCGCAGGATCGTCCCCGACAGGCGCCGGATGTCGTCTGAGAACGTCGCGGAGAACATCAGGTTCTGGCGGCGCGGCGGCAGCAGAGCGATGATCTTCTGGATGTCGGGCAGGAAGCCCATGTCGAGCATCCGGTCGGCTTCGTCGAGGACGAGGATCTCGACCTGGCCCAGGTTCGCGACCCGCTGGCCGACGAGGTCGAGCAGGCGGCCGGGCGTCGCGACGAGGATTTCGACGCCGCCTCGCAGAGCCTTGATCTGGGGATCCATCGGGATGCCGCCGTACACGACGGTCGAGCGAAGCGGGACCGTCCGCCCATAGGTCCTGACGCTCTCGTCGACCTGCATCGCCAGTTCGCGAGTCGGGACGAGGATGAGCGCACGAACCGGGTGACGGGCCGGCGAGAACGAGGTGTTCGCGTGGGGCCGAAGCCGGTCGAGGATCGGCAGCGTGAAGGCCGCCGTCTTGCCGGTACCGGTCTGGGCCGCCGCGAGCACGTCGCGGCCGGCAAGGACGAGGGGGATGGCCTGGGCCTGGACGGGCGTCGGCTCCGTGTAGCCTTCCTCCAGGACTGTCTGAAGGAGATCGGCCGCGAGGCCGAGCGATTCGAAGGTCAAGTGGTCTCCTGCGTGCCCACCCGCGGGTCTTCGCGGGAGCGGGCGCATGTGGGCCGGTGACGCGCCGTCAGCGCGTCTTTTCAGCGATTTCCTCGCGAGCATAGCCGATTTGTGCAATCGGCCATGCTGCAGAGGTGCCGCGAACGGCCCAGCAGATCGGTTTTTACGCGGCTGCGCGAAGCCCGCGAACCGTGTGCGGGACGCCGGTCAGGCACAGATAGCAGCCGACGAGCGGCGACACGTGGCTGCCGTGCTGGCGGGCGTGCCGAGCGATGACGATGTCGAGGAGGCTGAGCTTGGTGGGAGTCGAGTTCATCGTTGCGTGCTCCATGGCGTGAAGCCGGCTGGGTGCCGGCGTCCAGAAGGAGCATCAGTCGGTGCCGGGCTGCGAGCCATCGCCATGCGTCAGCAAAGCATGTCGACATCTGTCAACACCATTCGGCGCTATGGGTCATGGTCGGTTTGGGGGAAGACACCGGGTTGCACGGACTGTCATACTCCTGAAAGCTTCAAAGCAACAACCGCCAGACAGGCTGAAAAAAAGAAGACCGCCGCCCCAACGGCAGGACCCTGTCGTCGTGTCGGGTGTTCCTCCAGACGCCCGACGCCGTCCGGATCGGCTCACCCGATCCAGCCGGTACCCACCGAGAGCCGCGCCCTCGGAAATCCGGACATGCCCATCTTTCGCGCCTGGCGCTTCTGCGTTCAGCGCGTTCGCCCCCTGCCGCCGGCGGCCACCACACCGTCACCATGCCCCTGCATGGTGTTCTGGGAGAGAGGAGGCAAGAGCGTTGCCAGTTTCAACAGAGGGCGCCCAGAGGGCGTCTCGTCATCGGTCCCTGCGGCTGACCCTTTCGCTCGCCATCGCCGTCGCGTTCGCCGGCGTCGGGCTCGCCGCCAACCCGACACCCGCTGATGCGGCAGGCAAGAAGGTTGTCATCGTCGTTGGTCCTGTCGAGTCGAGCACCGCGAAGTACATCGCCAGCGCGAAGCTCCTCGCAGCGCAGGCCCGCTCATACGGCGCCACCGTCGTCGAGGTCTACAGCCCGAACGCCACTTGGAGCAGGGTCAAAGCCGCCGCCATGGGCGCTAACGTCCTGATCTACCTGGGTCACGGCAACGGCCATCCAAGCCCGTACGGCGCGTTCAACAGCAAGAGCAAGGACGGGATGGGCCTCAACCCGTCGCTCGGCAGCACCGCCCACAAGTATTACGGCGAGTACTACATCGACCGCGAAATCGCCCTCGCCCCGAACGCCGTCGTGATCCTGAACCGGCTGTGCTACGCGTCGGGGAACTCCGAGCCCGGCCGCGGCACACCGACCCTGTCGGTCGCGAAGCAGCGAGTCGACAACTTCGGCGCCGGCTTTCTTCGCGCGAACGCGAGAGCGGTCTTCGCCGAGGGCATCAGCAGCGCCGGGTACATCCTCTACGGGCTGTTCAAGACGAATCGAACGATGCGCCAGATCTTCTGGAGCGATCCAGCCGCCGACGGCCGGTACGACGTCTCGTTCAACTCGTCGCGGACGCCCGGCAAGCACGCGCTGATGGATCCGATGGGCAGTGGCCGTTACTACCGATCCGTCATCGGGGACCTGGACATGCGGGCGCGCACATGGCGCGGCGGCTCAGTAGCGGGCGTGGTGCAAACGTCGCGTTAGGGGATCTGCCGACGCCGGGCGACTGAGCCCGGCGGAAACCCTCAGGCGAAGGGCGCCGATCCTGCGCGGGAGCGGGATCTGCTTGACCGGCGATTTGGTCTTGGCCTGCTCGGCGGCAACGCGTCGAACGATCCCGAGGATCGTCGCGGGACGCTGCGGCTGATCCAGGCAGATCCGGAACGATCGGAAGGCCGGCTCGCGGTGCTGCAGATTCAACTCGTCCATGCCCGCATGATCCTCCGCGAGGGTTGCGTCACGTATCCACCGAGATGCTGATTCGGCCGCGACGTTGGCGGTACGGCCACCTCCGACATCTGACGTAGGTCCACCCGGCGGCGGCCGGCCGCCGGGCGCGCGCCCGACGAACGGAGGCCCCGGCTCCGATCCACGATCGTCCACCGGGCCGGGGCCATGCAGTTGCCTCGGGGTCAGGCGAAACGCCGCGTGGGCGATCACTCCGAGTGCGGTGAGGACGAGGGCGAGGAACAGCGCGATCGTCGGCACCGCGTCGAGTAGGTCGGGATCGAACAATTGCGTCTGGGCGGACACGTCGTGCCTCCTTTCGGGCCTGCAGTCGAGTTGCTGACGAAGGGATGGCTCTGGCAACGCCGGTGATCAGGGGGGGACCGTCCAGAATCGCGCTGCCACGTTCGGCCGAGCGGGGGTGGACGGATGACGGCCCGGCGGCGAGCCGCGGCGACCCGTCAGGCCGACTACCGCGGCCGGTTCTAGGAAGAGGCCTCAGCGGCTATCATCGGCGCCATGACGACGACCGATTCCCTCCCGTACACCGGCGATCCCGAGGCCGACAGGCTCCTCGTCAGCGAGCCGTTCGCGCTGCTCGTCGGGTTTGAGCTCGATCAGCAGGTCCCGCTTCAGAAGGCCTTCTCGGGCCCGCTCGAACTCAAGCGCCGGATCGGCAGGCTCGACGCGGCCACCATCGCATCGATGGATCCGGGCCGCCTCGATGAGGTGTTTCGCGAGCGGCCAGCCATCCATCGGTTCCCGGGCAACATGGCCAAGCGGACGCGCGAGCTCGCCGAGTTCATCGTCGAGCGATACGGCGGCGACGCGAGTCGCGTCTGGACGGAAGCCGGCGACGGCGCCGATCTCTACAGGCGGCTCCTGGAGCTGCCCGGGATCGGGCCGATGAAGGCGGGCACCCTCGTCGCGATCCTCGCCAAACAGCTCGGAGTCGCGCCGGCCGGCTGGGAGGCGTACACACCGACCCACATGACGCTCGGCGACGTCGACTCGGCGGAGGCACTCACGACCTACCAGACGGGGAAACGGGCGATGAAGGCGGAGATGCGCGCCCAGGGCAAGAGAGTTTGATCGACGACGACGTTCGACGCGCGCTGAGCCACGGGCAGACGATCGACATCACGACGCGCGGACGTCGGAGCGGTCAGTCGCGGCGCATCGAGATCGTCTTCCACAACATCGACGGGCGGATCTTCATCAGCGGCCTGCCGTCGCGCCGCAAGCGCTCATGGCTCGCGAATCTGGAGGCGGAGCCCCACTTCTCCTTCCACCTCAAAGGGAACCGGGTCAAGGCCGACCTGCCGGCGACGGCCCGGATCGTCAGCGACCCGGCGGAGCGGGCCGCCATCATGCCCCGGATTGCCGCCGTCTGGCGGCGCCAGGACGTCGACACGATGATCGCCTACAGCCCCCTGGTCGAGGTGACGATCGAGGACGCCGCGCCCTAGCGCTTCACGCCCCGCGAGGTGACCGTGATCCTGCACTGGCGAGCTGAGGCGCCGATCGCCCGATACGGACAATCCGCGAGATCGATCGCGTACAGGACCGCGCCCTTGTTCCGGCCTGTCTCCGACGGGATCGCCTCGTCCGGCGGATAGGCCGGGGTGTTCGGCGACAGCTCGAACGTGAACGAGAAGATGCGGTAGCGGCCATACAGCCAGTCACGGGACGTGCCCGACGAGATGTAGAGATCGCTCGCCTGCTCGGGCTTGTAGCCGTTCGACGCGGCCATCGTCTTCGCCATCGCGACGAACGTCCGGTGATCCATTGCACTCATGTCGGCGGGGAGGTCGACGTAGGTGTAGCCGTACGGATACATGACCAGGCGGCCGGACGTGTGGAAGCTGATCGCCGTCCGGATCTGCTGCCGACCGCCGACGATCCGGCTCTTCACGAAGTCGCGGAAGGCTCTCGTCTCGGGAGCCGAGAACGCCGCCGGGCCGCGGTAGCGAGAGCTTGCCGGATTCGTGCTCGATCCTCCGCAGCAGCCCCAGCGGTAGTCGTAGTTGCGGTTCAGGTCCGTCCCGATCGCCGACGAGTGCGGCGTCGGCTGGCGGTTCTTCCGCCAGTGGTGGTAGACGCGGCCGGCGATGTCATACGTCGCGCCGTCCGGGTTGAGGCCGAAGATGATCCAGATTTCGCGGTGATCGACGAGGTTCGTGATTGTCGTGTCGGACCCGTAGCCGGTCGTCAGCCACTTGAGGATCGCGAGCGTCATTTCCTGGCTCATGTGCTCGTCGGCGTGGTGGAGCCCGTCGAACATGACCTCCGGCTCGGCTTCGTCGGTCATCACGTTGTCGGAGACCTTGACCGCCCACAGCTCCCGGCCGCTGTACGACTTGCCGATCGAGAACCGATGGATGATGGCGGGGTGGGCGTCGGCCGTGGCCTTCACCTCGGCGGCCATCTCCAGGTACGTGTGGAATCCGGTGTTGCCGGGCGGAAACTGCGGGTCGGCCGCCATCGCCGGGGCTGCACCAGCTGTTCCGAGGATCAACAAAAGGACCGACAGGGCGGCGACGCGGCGATTTCTCATCGGCCAATCCTGCGCCTCCCGCCGGGAACGTCAACCCGACGGCGGTGGGATCCGGATCGAGAGCAGCCAACCCAGCAGCATCGCCAACAGCCAGATCAACCCGACGACGATGAGCGCCAGCCCGGCCAGGAAGGCGCGATGCTCGGCCGTCGAGGCGGTCGCGTCGGTCGCGTAGCGCCGGAACAGCTCGAGGTTCCGTCGGTTGGAGCGCGAGACGATGTCGAAGAGGTCGCCGATGAACGGAATCGCGCCGACGGCCAGATCGACGACCGTGTTGAGGACCATCCGGGCGCGGACCACCGCCGGGATCCGGAAGCGCGCCGCTTCGGCAATGAGCCAGAAGCCGACCGCCGCCGAGATCGCGTCGCCGATCCACGGCACGAGGCCGACGATCGGGTCGAGGCCGATCCGCTGGTTCGTGCCGGGGATCGGAACGAGGTCGTCGAGCACCCGACTCACTGCCGCGTAGCGCCGCTCGAACGCCTGGAACCGCTCGGTCCGGCTGGGGCCGATGACCGGTCCCGATGCGTTGCGGACGTTGTCGTGGTCTCGAGGCAGTGCGCTCATTGACGAACCTGCCCGGGACGGGCTAGATGTCTCCGCTGAACGTGTCGCAGTCAGCCGGCTTGCCTGACTTGAAGCCGGTCGTGAACCACTTCTGGCGCTGCTCGGCGGAGCCGTGCGTCCACGTTTCGGGGTTGGCCTGGCCCGTCGTCTGGGCCTGGATGCGGTCGTCGCCGACAGCCGCCGCGGCGCTCAGGGCCTGCTGGATCTGGTCGTTCGTCGGCGGCTGGATGAAGCCGGTCGATGCCGCATGGTTGACCCAGATGCCGGCGTAACAATCGGCCTGGAGCTCCGTCCGGACGGAACGGCTCTCGGCGCCGGTTCCACCGCTGCCCGGGGTGAGCATGCCTTCGAGATCCTGGATGTGATGGCCGTACTCATGGGCGACGACGTACGCCTCGGCGAGGGGCCCGCCTTTCGCGCCGAAGCGAGTCTGCAGCTCGTCGAAGAAGCCGAGATCGATGTAGACCGCCTCGTCCGGCGGGCAGTAGAACGGCCCGACAGCCGACGTTGCCGACCCGCAGCCGGTGCTGACCCCGTCCGTGTACAGGACCGTCTGGGCCGGTCGATAGGTCTTTCCCTCGCTCTTGAATTCCGCGGTCCAGTACGTCTGGATGCTGTTGACGAATCCGACGATCCGGCAGTCCGGCCGGGCGTTCGCATCGGCACCGGTCTTGCACTCGGCGAGGGCTGAGGCGTTCGGCTCGACGACGCCACCGGGTTCCGGAGTCACCAGCGCGGCTGGATTGCCGCCGAGCAGCAGGTAGACGATCGCGATGACCAGCCCGATGCCGCCGCCTCCGACCGCGAGGGTCCGTCCACCGCCGGTCCGGCCGCGGACGTCGGTGACCTGATCGGGGTCGAGCTTGGACCCTGGGTTGAATGTCATGTCAGCTTCTCTCCTCGCGAGAATCTTCGCGTCGTCCGATCCTGCGGTGCGGACCTTGCCTGGAACCGCGCCCAGGGCTCATTTGGCGTGCCAACCGCGTTGCGGCTTGCCTCCGAACCGGGGGTTCATGACACGTTCTGGCAGGTTCTTCCGATAGCTTGTAGCCATCAGGATGCAGCACCAAAAACAATGGGGAAAGGGGCAAATCATGCTCAGCGAAGAATTGCTCCGAATGCTTCAGGCGGAACGAGAGCGGGAGATCGTGGCGGCCCAGCGAGCGCACGACGCAGTCAGCCTGACGGCTCGTCCAGGTCGTCTGCAGGCGTGGCTCGCCAGCCATCTCGGGGCCCGGCCGGCGCAAACTCCGTGCCCGCCTCAGACAGGGAGAGCGGCGAGGGACGTCTCCGCGTAACGAGCCATGATCGCGCTCGCGGACTCGAGGATGGATCGGCGCAGCCAAGCAGGCTCGAGGACCTCCACGTGGGCGCCGAGGCGGAGGGCGAGGTTGACCGCATCGTCGGCCCAGTCGAAGGTGACGGTGACACGAATCTGGTCGGGCAGGTCGGGATCTGGGACGCGTATCGCTTCGTTCATGGCCCGTCGGCCGGCGAACGCCGCGAAGTCCTCGATCCGCTCCGGCGCCATCCTGGCCACCAGCTCGACATGATCCGCGCTCTGCTCGTAGGCCGTCGTGGAGCGATCCCAGTGATCGGCAAGATCGAAGTCAGCCGGTCGCTCGAATCGATCCGCGAGGATGGCAACCTCGAGGATCCGCGAGATGCGGTAGGTCCTGATCGACGTCGAGGCTCGGGCGACGAGGTACCAGACGCCACCCTTCAGCACGAGGCCCAGCGGATCGACGAGGCGATCGACGATTCCGCCGCGCTCGCCGCGGCGGTAGAGAATCTTCACCTGGTGGCTCTGCCAGACGGCACCCGCGAGCGCCTCGAGGTAGGGCAGCTCCTCGGAGGTCTGGAACCAGCCCGGGGCATCCAGGTGGAACCGCTCAGCAATCCGGCCGGCCCGCACCCGGAGTTCGGGCGGCAGCGCCGCCATCACCTTGAGCCGCGCAGCGGCGACCACCGTGCCCAGTCCGAGCTCGGCGGCCGGACCCGGAAGGCCCGACAGGAACACCGCTTCCGCCTCGTCCGCGGTGAGACCGGTCAGCCGGGTCCGGTAGCCGTCGACCAGCCGGACGCCGCCCAGCGGTCCTCGCTCCGAATAGATCGGGACGCCCGCCTCCGCCAGGGCATCGACGTCACGGTAGATCGTCCGGACCGAGACCTCGAGCTCGTCCGCCAGTTCGGACGCGGTCATCCGGCTGCGGGTCTGGAGCAGCAACAGGACGTTCACTAACCGACTGGCGCGCACTGACCAACGATACCTTGGTTCATGACAGGAAGTGTCAGGTATGGCTGAGACGATGACGGCTCCGATGACAACTGTGACAGCGGGACGCTACGCTGCGGAGGTGGCTGTGGATCACGATCCGGGACCGGACGGCGCCGCCGCCCGGGTCGACGACATCGAAAGCGTCGCCGCCGAACCGCTGGAGGTCGGCAGCGGCCGAATCCTCGTCGGGACGGCCTCGTGGACGGACCCGACGATGACCGCGTCGGGCGTCTTCTACCCGGTCGGCGCCGACAGCGCAGAGGAGCGCCTCCAGTACTACGCCTCGACCTTCCCCGTCGTCGAGGTCGACGCCACGTATTACGCGCTGCCGGTCGAGCGGACTTCGCAGCTGTGGGTCGATCGGACGCCGCCGGACTTCACGTTCGACATCAAGGCCCACGCGCTCATGACAGGGCAGGGGACCGAGACGAAGCGACTGCCAAAGGCCATTCGCGACGAGCTGCCGGACGAGATGAAGGCGAAGACCCGGATTTACGCAAAGGACCTGCCCGACGAACTCCATGACCAGGTCTGGTCGATGTTCCGCGACGGGCTCGCACCGCTGGCGGACCGCGGCCAGCTTGGCTCGATCCTCCTTCAGTACCCGAAATGGGTGTTTCCCTCGTCGGAGAACCGGGCCCAGATCGAGGCTGCCGTCGAGCGGCTCAAGGGTTGGACCTGCGCCGTCGAGTTCCGCAACGGCTCCTGGCTCAACGAGAAGAACGCCGAGCGGACGACGCGGTTCCTGGCCGAGCGGAACATCCCGTTCGTCATGGTCGACGAGCCCCAGGGCTTCAAGAGCTCGGTCAAGCCCGAGGTCCTCGTGACCTCATCGGACCTCGCGCTCGTCCGGTTCCACGGTCGCAACGCCGAGACATGGGAGAAGAAGGGGATCACGCCGGCCGAGCGCTTCCGCTACCTGTATGACCGCGACGAGCTCTCGGAGTGGGTGCCGCGCATCCGCGAGGCGGCGCAGGAGGCGAAGGAAGTCCACCTCATGTTCAACAACTGCTACGCCAACTACGGGACAACGAACGCCCGGGAAATCGCCGACCTCCTGGCGGAGGAGCTGGGCTAAGGTCGAACCGCCCTGAGTCGGACGATGGCGGGCGAAATCAGGTGAGCCCACGCGAGGGTGGCCACCGTCGCCACGATGATCGCGACTGTAGTCAGCGCGAAAGGGTCGATCAGCAGCTCGATCGAGATCCACTCACCGCTCGACGTGGGGCCCTCCATCGTTCGGGGGCGGAGCAGCACATAGCCGACCGCTCCCGTGAGTGCTGCGATGACCGCGACGAGCCACGAAGATGGCCGTGTCGGCGCGATCGGAGCCAGAACGAATGCCGCGGCCGCGACCATCGATACGAAGATCGGTGCCGTGAGGCCGACGCCTGGGATCATGCCGGTTGCCTTGGCGCATTGGACCGCCGTGACTCCGAGCGGGCCGAGGCACATCGCGACCTGCCCGCCGAAGAACAGCGCGATTGTGGCCCCTAGGAAGATCAGGACGAAGGCGATCAGGACCCGCCAGGTTCGGCTCATGGTCCCACTGTGCGCAGCCGGATCGGGGGCGCAATGCGGGACAACCCGGAATCGTAATTGCTTGACGGTGCTTCTCCGCCGACCACTTCCTACGTCTTCGGCGCGCCGTCGCCCGCGCCTGGGCGCCCGGCGCCCACCCGCTCGATCACCCACTCTATGGTCGTGCCCTGGACGAGCAGGGTGAAGAGGATGACGCCGAATGTGATCTCCTGGAGGAGCAGGCGCTCCGGGAAGTCGATCGGCAGCGAGAGTGCCAGCGCAATCGCGACCGCGCCGCGAAGGCCTCCCCAGAACAGGACGTGGAGCCAGGCGACTGGCACGCCACGGCGGTGGCCAGTGAGGACGATCAACCGCGACGTGGCCCCGAGCAGCCCGTACACGACCAGCGCCCGGGCAGCGACGATCCCCACGACGCCCCAGCCGATCCAGGGCAGCGCATCGGCAAGCTGGCCTACGCTGATTGCCAGACCGATCAGCAGGAAGACGATGGCCGTGACGAGGAACGCAAAGAACTCCCAGACGATGTCGAGCGCCTCCTTGGCTCGTTCGCTCAACCCGATCGCCCGGCCGTAATTGCCGATCACGAGGCCGGCCACGACCGTCGCGATGATCCCGGACTGGTGGATCCGATCGGCCAGGAGGTACGTCCCATACGCCGCAGCGAGCGAGAAGGTGAGCTCGATCAGGTGGTCGTCGACTGCCCTGATGAGCCGCGACGCGATGAACCCGGCGACGGCACCGATCACGGCGCTGATGACGACGGTGGCGACCATCGACAGGGCAGCCTCGACGAACGAGATCGGCCCGAGCGCGGCCCGGACGGCGACGGCGAAGACGACGATCGCCGTGCCGTCGTTGAGGAGACTCTCACTCTCGATCAGAGTGCCCAGACGCCGTGGCGAGCCGAGCTGCTTGAAGGTCGAGACGACCGCCACCGGGTCGGTCGCCGCCACCATCGACCCGACGACGAACCCGAGCTCGAAGCGCAGTCCGGTCGCGACGTTGAGGATAATCGCGACCACCCAGGCACTGATGAGCACGCCCGGCACGGCGAGGAGCGCCACTCCGCCGAACGAGCGCCGGAAGTCGTCGAACTCGATGCGTAGGGCCGCCTCGAACACGAGCCCGGGCAGCAGGACGAGCAGGACGAGCGCCGGCGTGACCTGGAACCCCTGCCGTGGTAGGACGCTCGTCGCGACGAGCCCGAGGACGACCAGAGCGACGGTGTAGGGGATCGCGACCCGGCGGACGATGAGCCCGACCACCGCCGCCGCCGTGACGAGCGCGACGAACAACTCGATTGCGGCGATCGTGCCCGAGTTCTCCACGTCGCGATCCTAGCCGACCAACGAGCGCGCCCAATGGCCCGGAGACCCGCTAGCCGCGCTCCCGGCTCTCGCCGCCGCCGCGGAGAAACCGCTCGATCTCCGAGATCAGGTCCTCGCCGGACGGCAGACGCTCCTCGTCGACCATCGCCTCGAGCCGCTCGACATAGGTCCGCGTCGTCTCCTCGAGGGCGGCCGCCGCGTCGAGGCGCGAGCGAAGCTCCTTCGCATCGTCGGTCAGCGAGTCCATCGGGATCTCCGTGCCGAGGTGCCGCCCGACTGCGCGAAGGAGCTCGACGGCCGCCGCGGGGTACGGTCCCGAGATGTAATGCGGCACCTGGGCGTAATAGCCGACGGCCGGGATGCCGGCCTGGCCGATTGCATGCTCCAACACCGAGATCGCGGCTGACGGCACGCGCAGCGTCCCGGCCGGGCCGGCCTGGACGTCTCCAAGCAATAGCCCGGGCTCGGAGGCGGACCCCAGGACGGACGTCGAGCGTGTATGCGGCACCGCGGCCGGGATCGCCCCCAGGCTGATCCAGAGCCCGACGCCGAGCTTCTGGGCGACCTCCACGACGGCGACCGCGAACTCGCGCCAGCGGAAATCGGGCTCGGCGCCCGTCAGGACCAGGAGGTCGCGGCCGTCGATCCGGCGCCGCCGGACGGCGAGGCTGGGCCACGTGAGCTCGGTCATCCGACCGTCGACGATCTCGAGCGTCGGCCGGCGGGATCGGTAGTCGAACAGGAGATCGCCGTCGAACTCGACGACGACGTCACCGCCATCGGCCAGTTTCTCGGCGGCCGTCGAGGATGCACCACCAGCGTCGATCCAGCTGTCGAAGGCCGCGACGAGCGTGGGTGCCACCAGGCCGTCCTGGGGATCGAGTCGATAGAGGGTCACCCCGGAAGGATATGCGCAGGCCCGGAGCCGGTCGATTGCGACCGACTCCTGACAGATCGAAGGATCAGGCCTCGGTGAGACCGATGATGTGCCCTTCCGGATCGGCCACGAGAGCAAGCTGCGCGGAGCCATCGGGACTGAACTTCGGCACGATGGTGGAGCCACCGAGCTCGGTTGCCCGTGCCAGCGCGGCGTCGACATTGGGAACCGTTATGTAGCCCGTGACATGGCCGGGGCCACCATCCGCCGATGCTCCCACGCCAACGACCACGCCCGTTTCGTCGCCCGATGTCATGCCATAGCCGCCCGGGTTGTCGGTGTTGAGCTTCCAGCCGAACAGTTCGGAATAAAGCGCTGAAGCGCCGGTCCGTCGCGGCCGACAATCTCGAAGTGGATGACCATCTGCTCGCCCATGTCGAACTCCTTGGTCCAGGGCTCCGTCATCGGTCTTCGTTCAGGTCGCCCTCATCCAACGACGAACCCGCGATCAACGAATCGACAGGCGATCGATCAGGTTCCCTTGCCGGGCCTGGCGGGCTTGGCGGGTTTGGCCGGCTCCTCGTCGAGCGTCACCTCGACGGCATCGTCGACGACGCCTTCGTCGGCAGGGGCACCGTCGCTGTCATCGACGGGTTCCTCACCGTCGACAGCCCCTGCGTCGGCGCCGACGTCGTCGGCCCTGATCTCCTCGGCGCTGGCCTCGTCGATCGCGCCCTCGTCGATCACCCCCTCGTCGATAACGCCGTCATCTTCGATCGCGCCGCCCTGATCGACGTCATCGGTCACCACGACGTCGCTTCCGTCGACGGTTGCCGATCCGCCGGCGATGACCGTGGTTCCGGAAGCGCCGGCAGCCGCGGCGGTCGCGGCCGCCTCTGCCGCGGCCTCCTGGGCAGCGGCGGCGGTCTTCGCCCCTTGCGAAACCGCGCGGGACCCGAAGTAGAAGCCTGCGACGGCGACCACGAGCGTGCTGACGGTCGTGAGCAGCTGCAGGCCGAAGTCGTGGCCGGTCTGGCTCAGCTGAGGGCGAGCGGTCACGTTGAACCGCTCGGCTCCGGGACTGGCGGCCGGATTGACGACCGTGATCGCGATGATGTCGACGTTCGTCAGGCGATCCATCTCTGCGGCCGAGATTCCATTGGACTGGATCGGCTCGCCGCCGATGCCCGTGTAGAGGACCGTCACGCCGATGATCGCGAACATCAGGATCAGGCTGATCGCGATCAGCGCCCGGATCGAGCCCTCGGGCATGCCGAGTGCCTCGCTCCTCGTCGCGAGCCCGGCCGTCCGCAGGATCATCGTTCCGAGGTAGAGAAGGAGCATCACGGCGACGAGACCGGCCACCAGCAGGATGACGATCGTTCCGGACCCGGTGGTCAGCCAGGGAGGGAGGCTCAGGACGATCAGGAAGCCACCGACTGCAGCCACCATGATGATCACTGCAACCGCGATCATCGCGATGATCGGCATCCTGTCGGTCGGCCTCGGCGTCGTCGCCCTCGTCGTCTTCGCCACGGTCATGGTCCCTCCGCGCGCCGCCCACGATCGGCGGTCCGCCAGAGAATGCGCCCTCGGCATCGCGTCCGCATCTCGGTTGTGGAGAAGCCGCCGATCGGGCCGGTCCGTTCCTCGTGTCGCTTAGCCCGGAGTAGGCTTCGCGGACATGGGTTTCGAGGTCCCGGTTTCCGGCGTGGATCGCCCGCCCGCGCGCGGCGGACGGCTCGTCGCGGCCGGCCTCCTCGTGCTCGCTACGGTCGTGGCGGCCGCCGTCGCGACCGCTGGGGCGGCTCCAAACCACCAGCGTCCGGTCGTCCCCTCCGGCGGCCCGTCAGCCGACACGAACGGCGTCGCTGCCGGCCCGTCCTTGCCTCGCCCCCTTCCGACGAATCTCAACTGCCGCGACGTCGACGGCGCCACGTGCCGGCGCATGGCGAAGGCGGCGATGCTCGCCCTTCCAGCCGAAGCGCCGGATGCGATCGACGCGACCGTGTGGCGCTCGCTGCTCTGCAACAGCACCTTCGACTGTCCGCCGACCTACATCGAAGGATCGGCGCCGCTCGGCAGCGTGATCATCAGGTTCGCGGACGGCGGGCCAAGCGCCGCAGTCAACGTCGTCGAGGGGCGCAGCGGGGCGGCCCTTCGGACGCTGCGGGCCTGGGTCGTCCGCTGGATC
>JBBSCI010000048.1:0-18666 GCA_038250445.1 Candidatus Limnocylindrales bacterium
GAAGAGCGCGACGGTCGAGGTCAACGGTCGGTCGGCCTATGGCTGGCTGCGGGTCGAGCGCGGCGTGCATCGCCTCGTCCGGATCAGCCCGTTCGATTCCCAGAACCGGCGTCAGACGACGTTCGCCCTCGTCGAAGTCCTGCCGGAGGCCGATGACGATATCGAGATCGAGCTCGACTGGGACGAGATCCGGGTCGATACGTACCGCGCCCAGGGTGCCGGCGGCCAGCACGTCAACAAGACCGATTCGGCGGTCCGCCTCACGCACCTGCCGACCGGCATCGTCGCCCAGAGCCAGAACGAACGATCACAGACACAGAACAAGGAAACGGCGATCAAGGTTCTCAAGTCGCGGATGCTCGAGCGCGCGCTCGAGGAGAAGGAAGCGGAACTGCGCAAGCTCCGCGGTGAGCACGTCGAGGCGGGCTGGGGCAACCAGATCCGCAGCTATGTCCTCCACCCGTACCAGATGGTCAAGGACCTCAGGACCAACTACGAGACGGGCAACACCTCGGCGGTCCTGAACGGCGATCTCGACGCCTTCATGCAGGCCGAGCTCGAACGGCTCGCGACGGGCGGCCAGAGCGCCCGCGGCGACGATGCGTCGGCTGACGACGGCGGCGCTGCCGACACGGACGACGGCGAGGTCGCCTGAGTGGCCCTCAGCCAGGCGCCGCGGATCTCGCTAGCCGATCTCTCCTACCGACCGGCGGGCGACGACGACCTGGCGGCCTGCGCGGCGATCTGGCGGCTCTCGATCAACGACTACACGAATCGCCTCAACCAGCCGGAGATCCCCGACGATCTCGGGGCCATCCTCCGCCTCTATGCCCACCTCCTGGCCACCGACCCGGACGGATTCGTCGTCGCCGAGCGCGCCGACAGGGACGGCACCACACGGCTCGTCGGGTTCGTCTCCGCCCTCCGCCGCGGGCCGCTCTGGTTCCTCTCGATGCTGTTCGTGCTGCCGGAGATGCAGGGCGGCGGGCTCGGCCGGGCGCTGCTCGATCGGGTGATGCCGGCCAGCGGCAGCGCGTCACTGGCGACCTGCACGGACAGCCTGCAGCCGATCTCGAACGGGCTATACGCGTCGCTCGGAATCGCCCCGCGGCTTCCCCTCCAGCGGCTCGTCGGCCTGCCCGATCGCCCGTATGCCCTAGCGCCGCTTCCCGACGGGATCCGCGCCGTCGGCTTCGACGAGGTCGGCAACGGGTCGACTGGCGGGCTTGGAAACGCGGCGCTCAACGACGAGCTGGCGGCACTCGATCGGGAGATCCTCGGCTTCGGGCCCGAGCACCTGCAGGATCACGGCATGATCCGCCTGGAGGGCCGAATCGGGTTCCTCTACGTCGGCCCGGATGGCGGACCGGTCGGCTACGGCTACGCATCGGAGGCCGGACGGATCGGCCCGATCGCGGTGCGCGACGCGGTGCTGCTCGATCCGGTCGTCGGCCACCTCATCACAGCCATCCGCCCCCGAGGTGCATTCGGCATCTGGATGCCCGGCGCTGCAGGAACGGCGACGACCATGCTGCTGCGGGCCGGGTTCCGGATCGACGGCTTCCCCTGCCTGATCTGCTGGGATCGCCCAATGATCGACTTCACCCGCTACGTCCCGATCTCGCCGGGTCTCCTGTAGACCGTGAAACCTCGGGCCGATGGCGTCGCGGTGCTCCGCCTCGGACCTCCGTGGGCTTGTGACGGCTCATCGGCCGAGTGGTAGCCTCTTTCGCGACGTGGCTCCTCCTGCCGTGCCCTCGGACGAAGCCTCGGTGATGCGAGCTGGCGACGCACGATCGCCTTCGACGAGGACCCCGGAGCCGACGGTGACGATCCCCCCGACACAGGCAGCACCCGCGCGCGGGTTCCGGCGCCGGCTGCGCGGCCGCGGTCGCGATCAGGCAGCTGTCGACAGGGCGGTCCTCGTCCTCCACGACGTGACGAAGGTCTACCCGAATGGCAAGACCGCCCTCGCCGACGTCGACCTCGTCATCCCAGAGGGCGACTTCGTGTTCCTCGTCGGCCCGTCCGGAGCGGGCAAGTCGACGCTGATCAAGCTCCTGATCCGGGACGAGCTGGCGACACGCGGAGCGGTCATCCTCGATGGCCAGGACCTGGCCCGGTTGCCGCGGCGGCACGTCTCTATGGTCCGCCGCAAGATCGGGATCGTCTTCCAGGACTTCAAACTGCTGCCAACCAAGTCGGTCTGGGAGAACGTCTCCTTCGCCCTCGAGGTCACCGGCACGCCTGGCAGGCAGATCGGGCCTGCCGTCGATCGGGTGCTGGCTCTCGTGGGCCTGACCGCCCAGCGCAATCAATCACCGAACCAGCTGTCGGGCGGCGAGCAGCAGCGGACCGCGATTGCCCGGGCCCTCGTCCACGACCCTCGCCTCATCATCGCCGACGAGCCGACCGGCAACCTTGACCCGCTCATCAGCTGGGAGATCATCCAGCTGCTGTTGCGGATCAACGATCTCGGCGTGACGGTCCTGATGGCGACCCACAACGCCGACGTCGTGACCGCCCTGCGCAAGCGCGTCGTCGCGCTCGAAGAAGGCCGGATTATCCGCGACGAGGTCGGCGGCATCTACCACCGCGTGGACTGACGCAGGCGTGCTGTCGTTCGTCGTCTTCAGCCTGAAGCGGGCCTGGCAGGGCTTCTGGCGCAACCTCCTGATGAGCATCGCCGCGACGGCCACGATGGTCCTCATGCTGCTCCTGCTGTCCGGTTTCTGGATCATGCGGACGGGTCTCCAGGCCGGCCTCGACTACACGACGTCGAAGGTCGAGGTCGTGGCCGACCTCAAGGACAACACGAAGGTCGACGAGGTCGACGCCGTCACGGCCCGGTTGCTGCAGATGCCGGAGGTTGACTCCGTTCATTACGTCAACAAGGAAGAGGCCCTCAACCGGTACCGGGCGTCGCTCAAGGAACAGGGCCTGGACGACATGACCCGCTACCTCGACGCCAACCCACTCCCGGCCAGCATCGAGGTCAAGCTCGTCGATTCGCACGTCTTCGGCGACGTCGTCGAGAAGCTCCGGGCGGAGCCGGTCGTCGACAAGGTGAAGGAACAGCAGAAGTTCGTCGACAGCCTTCATTCGATCACGAACGTGCTGAGCACTGCCGGCACAGTGGTCCTGATCGTCATCGCGTTCATCGTGCTCTTCATCATCGTCAACACGATCCGGCTGGCGGTCGTCGCTCGGGCCGAGGAGATCGAGATCATGAGGCTCGTCGGCGCGTCCGATGCGTTCATCCGCTGGCCGTTCGTGTTCGAGGGCGCCATCGTCGGCCTGCTTGGCGCGGCGTTGACGCTGGCGCTGCTCTTCGTCGCCGCCGACCCGATCGGCCGGTTCATGATCGGGTTCTTCGCCGTGCTGCCGTTGACGTTCGGGAGTCTCGCCCGCGACCTCGTCGTCCTCGTTGCGAGCGCTGGGCTCGGCCTCGGCGTACTGGGTTCCTGGCTGTCGGTCAGGACGTATCTGATCAAGTAGACCGCCGGGCGGTGACGTTTTTCTTCACCCGGCATCCGTCGACGGAGTGCTCTGCGTAGCATCGAGGGAGGCGGTGTAGTCTTACCGCCCCGTTGCCCGTGGAACCGGAGATACGACGCCGTCGATGCTCCCCAAAGACCCCGCGCCTCCTGAATCGGCGCCCGCCTGGCAGTACCAACAGGCGCCCGTGCCACCTGTCCCGCCGGTCATCGAGGCGCGCCGGGGCGCGCCGGTGTTGGCCCTGTCGATCGCCCTCGTCGCGATCCTCGCCGGCGGGGCGCTGTTCATGTCGGGCTATCTCGTCGGCCAGCGGCTTGCCGATCAGCCCGGGACGCCGGCGGGCCGGGCCGACAGCTTCCAGCCCTTCTGGGACACGTACCAGACGATCGAACGCCGCTACGCCGGCGGCACGATCGACGAACAGGCGCTCGTCCGGGGCGCGATCCGCGGGATGGTCGCGGCGCTCGGCGACCCATATTCCGCCTACCTCACGCCGGAGGAGTACCAGACCGGTCTCCAGGACCTGTCGGGCCAGTTCGAGGGGATCGGGGCCGAGATCGGGACCAAGACCGCTTCCGGCGCGACGAGCGACTGCGCGACGCTCGGGCCGGACTGCTCCCTCATCGTCGTCAGCCCGATCGATGGCTCGCCGGCTGAGAACGCCGGCATTCTCGCCGGCGACGTGATCGTCGCGATCGACGGGGCCAGCCTCGATGGCCTGACGGTCGACGCGGCGCGCGACAAGGTCCGCGGCAAGAAGGGGACCGAGGTCGTCCTGACGATCAAGCGCGGCACGGATGCGGCGTTCGACGTATCGATCGTCCGCGATGTCATTGCCCAGCGCGAGGTGATCCAGGAGGATCTCGCCAACGGCACCGTCGGCTACATCCGGGTGACCGGCTTCTCCGACAATGCGGCAATCCAGTACCACGATGCCCTCCAGGCCGACGTCATCGCCGGCCGCAAGAAGCTGATCCTCGACCTGCGTGGCAATCCCGGCGGCTACGTGACGGCCGCCCGCCGGATCGCATCGGAGTTCGTCGCGTCGGGACCGCTGTTCTGGGAGCAGACGGCCGACGGGAAGCAGGACGAAACGGACGCGGAGGGAGGCGGCCTCGCCACCGATGCCGGATACCAGCTGATCGTCCTCGTCGACCGCGGCAGTGCGTCCGCGAGCGAGATCGTCGCGGGGGCCCTCCAGGATCGCAAGCGCGCGACGATCGTCGGCGAGACCTCGTTCGGCAAGGGCACCGTGCAGCAATGGATCGAGTTGCCGGAGACGGGGGCACTGAAGCTGACGATCGCCCGCTGGCTGACCCCGGACAAGCGCTGGATCCACCAAATCGGGATCGTCCCGGAGGTCGTCGTCACGACGCCCGCCGATCTCAAGCCCGGCGATGACCCTGCCCTGGACAAGGCGGTCCAGATCCTCGGCGGTGCCGCCGCGACCCACCGGCGCGCCGCTTGACGTCTCACTCCCCTTGCACGAGACGCGACCATCGCATATGGTTATTGGGAACGAAAGGAGGTGATGTGCAGTGATCGACAGTACGCGTAGCTGCACCACCTCGCAGGAGATGGCCGTCTAAGCGGACACCCTGTGGGTGGTAAGCAACCGAACGCCGGTCCGATGAGGACCGGCGTTCGTGCGTTCAGCGAGTGACGCAGAGGCGGCAAAGGAGCCAACTATGGGCGACGAGCACACCATCGCCCTCAACCGGCGAGCCCGGCACGAATTCAGCATCGAGGACACCTTCGAGGCTGGCATCGTGCTGACCGGGACCGAGATCAAGTCGATCCGGGCAGGCAAGGTCAACCTGTCGGACGCATACGCACGAATCGAGCGCGACGAGGCCTGGCTGATCGGGGCCCACATCGCCCCGTTCGAACAGGCGAACCGCTACAACCACGAACCGAAGCGGACGCGCAAGCTGCTCCTCCATCGTGACGAGATCGACGAGCTGCTCGGCAAGACCAAGTCGAAGGGCCTGACGATCGTGCCCCTTCGCCTGTACCTGACCGGCAAGGGCCGGGCGAAGCTGGAGCTCGGCCTCGCCCGAGGCAAACAGCTCCACGATCGGCGGCGGGACATCGCCGACCGCGACTCGCGGCGCGACATCGCCCGCGAGATGGCCGACGCCCAGCGCGGCCGCTGACGCTCATCGTGCGGCCGGCGACGACCCCGCTCCGCCTTGGGCCGTCGATCCGGGCTGTCGATCTCCACGCGGCCGGTGAGCCGGGGCGGGTGATCCTCGCTGGGGTCGACGGAATCCCGGCTGGCACGATGTTCGAGGCGATGACGTGGCTCCGGGAGAACCGCGATGACCTCCGGCTGCGGATGCTGCGCGAGCCGCGCGGCTACCCGGCCGCCAACTGCAACCTCGTCCTGCCGTCCCAGGACCCCGCCGCGGACGCGGGCTACGTGATCATGGAGCAGGTCGAGTACCCGGGCATGTCGGGCACGAACACGATGTGCGTCGTCACCGCGCTTCTCGAGACCGGCGTGCTGCCGATGACGGAGCCCGTGACCGACCTGACGCTCGAGGCGCCGGCGGGCCTCATCCTGGTCAGGGCGACGTGCAGCAACGGCAAGGTCACAAGCGTGACGTTCCGCAACGTGCCGGCGTTCGCGACGCACCTCGACGCTGCCGTCGAGGTACCGCAGCTGGGAACCGTCAACGTCGACGTCGCCTATGGCGGGATGTTCTACGTCATTGCATCGGCCGAGGCGTTCGGGCTCCGGCTGACGCCCGACGAGGGCGGCGACATCGCCCGGATCACCGAGATGATCAAGGCGGCCGCGAACGAGCAGCTGCCGGTGGTCCATCCCGAGCAGCCCGGCTTTGCCGGGATCACGATCGGCCAGCTCAGCGGCCCGGCCCATGACCCTGCGAATTCGATGCGGAACGCGGTCACGGTCTCGACCGGGACGCTCGACTGGGACGATCCATCGACCTGGACAGGCGCGATCGACCGATCGCCGTGCGGCACCGGAACGTCGGCCCGGATGGCGGTCCTTCATGCCAAGGCGCAACTCGGGATCGACGAGGACTTCCGGCACGAGGGAATCCTCGGGACGGTGTTCACCGGCCGGCTCCTCGAGGAGACGCGGATCGGCGATCGGACAGCCGTCGTTCCGCAGATCACCGGCAGCGCCTGGATCACGGGGATCGCAGATTACGTTGTGGACCCGACCGATCCCTTCCCCGACGGATTCACGATCGGCGACATCTGGGCCTGAAGCAGCCGATTCAGCGCAGGAAGTAGCGGCGGCTGAGAGGCACGTCGGTGACCGGGTCGACCGCCAGGTGCCGGCCGGCCAGGGTCGACGAGCTCGCGGACCCCGTCGAGGACCTCGGTTAGCGCCGCCGCCGTGCGGCCCGCCGCCTCCGGCGCGTTCAGCCGCAGCCCGCGGTCCCGGTGCCGCCTGGCGAGCTCCGCTGCGGTGAAGATGAGGAGTCGATCCTCCTCCCACGCGGTCAGTCGCATCGCGCCTGGTAGAGGCGGCCAGTAGCCGTCGGGTGCAGAATCGCAGCACGCAAACTTGTTCGGAGAGGAGCCGCGCCCGATGCCCGGACTGTCCCAGCTGCCATTCACTCGCCGGACCTGGATCGTGGTGATAGTCGCAGCGATTGCCTCGGTCGCAGCCGGGTTGCTCGAGACCGCGTTGGGTGCGGGCGTGCCGGTCTTCGCGATCTCAGCGGTTGCGCTAGGTGGCCTTGCCGGGACGGTCGGCGAGGGCACGGATCAGCTCGGGAGGCGCCTCGGGCCGGGCGCAACCGGCGTCCTCCAGTCGGCCCTCGGAAACCTGCCTGAGTTGTTCATCGGCTTCTTCGCGCTTCGCGAAGGACTGGTCGATGTCGTGAAGGCAGCTCTCGTGGGCTCGATCCTCTCGAACTCGCTGCTGGTCCTCGGGATTGCCTTCCTGCTGGGCGGGCTGCGCCACGGAACCCAGACGTTCGGCTCCGGCCCGACGCGGATGATCTCCGTACTTTTGATCCTAGCGGTGTCGGCGATGGCGATTCCCGCTCTTGCCACGGCGCCCGGGGCCCCGGATGCCGGTCACCAGGTCGAGCTCTCCGTGGTCGTGGCCATCGTCCTCCTGGTGGTCTTCGTCGCGTCGATCCCGTTCTCGATCCAGGGTGGGCCCGGTGCATCCGTCGAGTCGGTCAAGACCGCCGAGGACGAGGTCCCCTGGTCGCTGCCGTTGACGGTGGCCGTCGTCGCGGGCGCGGCAATCGGCGCCGCGTTCGTCTCCGACTGGTTCGTCGCCTCACTCCGACCGGCGATGGCCTCGCTCGGCATGTCGGAGGCGTTCGCCGGCCTCGTCGTGGTGGCCATTGCCGGGAACGCCGTCGAGAACGTCGTCGGGGTCCAGATGGCCCTCAGGAACAAGGTCGACCTGGCGATCAGCATCGTCCTAAACAGCAGCCTCCAGGTGGCGCTCGCGCTGACGCCGGCGCTCGTCCTGTTGTCGGTCGTGCTCGGTGGGACGGCGTTGACGCTCGTCTTCTCGCCGCTGCTCATTGGTGCGCTCGTGCTGGCCGGGATCCTCGGCGCCCTGATCGTATTCGACGGGGAGTCGACCTGGCTCGAGGGCGCCGCGCTCATCGGGCTCTACGTGATCATCGCGGCGTCCGTCTGGTGGGGCCCCGCGATCGGCTCCTGAAGCGCGTCTGCCGAACGGTTCTGCCGGGGCTCCGCCGGCATCTCGGCGAGGAGCCGGCGGCCGGCTGACTGCTTGGCCGCCACGCGACGCTGGGGTAGAATTGATCGGTACGTCGAACGGACGTTCGGTCCTGTGGGGATGTGTGGATTCGACAGGGCCCGGCTATCGGAGAACGCGAGCCGAGGATGCTGCTCAGGCCTCGTTAATCAGGCAGCAAAACGAAGTACCTGGCAACCGCCAGTCGACTCTCGCCCTCGCTGCGTAAGCAGCTAGTGTGAGCGTGGAAGCCACCTCGGTCCCGCGGGTGGTGGAAGCGTCATTCAGCGGGGCTGCAAACCGGATGAGTGTTGCGTAGTCCGGTGCCAAGCCCGATCTAGGGGCACGTGACTGGACCGCCCGGCAGGGTGCCGATGTTCGTCCGGGCGGTTGACGACAAACCATCGGACACGCTCGTAGTGGTTTCCGGTTATGGGTTCTGGACGGGGAGTTCGACTCTCCCCCATCTCCACCACAGCTTCTTCGGCGAGGGGCCTTCACTGAAGCGGGTGGAGTTAGAAGACACGTCGACCTTCCGCCGCTTCCACCGGATCGCCGAGATCGACCCCATCGACGATGCGAATGAACGCGACACCGAAGGGGAGGCTTCGCGCGACAGGACCAAGGACGTCTCGAAAGAACTCGACGCGCTGTGCCGGGTCCAGCTCGATCGTACGTACCTCTTCCTTCCGGCGGCGCACCGTGATGGTCGCGCGGCCGGCAGCGCGCAGATTGCGCACCCAGTTGACATCGCCCCAGGGTGCCCAGACCAACCGCCGGCCCGAGACCTCGATGATCGCCACCGGCGTGGTGCGAGGCAGGCCGCTCTTCCGGCCGCGAACGGTGACAAGACCGTTGAAGCCAAGCGGGACACCTGCGGCCAACACGGCCCGGGCGATGGGGGTGAAGATCGTGACATGTCGTGGCGCACGACTGGCGGTGGCGGCCTGATCGGTCATGTGGATGGCTCCTTCTTGCGTCGATCGGTTTCCGGGTGTCACACAGGTGACCCGCACGAAGGCCCGCACGTGACCGCCGCCTGAAGGAATCGAACCCTCAGCCGGCGACCACGGTGAGATCCAACTGGGCGAGCCGGTCCGGATCCGCAAGCACGTCGATCCTGACAATCCGCCCGCCCTTGACCGTCAAGGCCAGGACGGCAAATGGACTCCCATCGGGCGCCCACGCGACGCCCCCTGGGATCCCGTTGATAAGGATCCGGGTCGACGTTTCGGCGAACTGGCGGAAGGACATCGCCTGCTCGGCAACGGCCTGCGCGCCGCGGACCAGCGAGACCAGACCCGGGCGCGCCACCCCACCGTCAGAGCGCACGACGACCTCCGGATCGAGGACGGCGAGGAGGCGTTCGAAGTCACCGTCACGCGCCGCCGCCAGGAAAGCGTCGACGACCGCCCATTGGCCGTCAAGGTCGACGTCGGGCACGGGCGCGCCATGGACGCGGCGACGGGCGCGGCTCGCGAGCTGCCGCGCCGCCGCCGGAGTTCGGCCGACGATCGGTGCGATCTCGTCGAACGGCACGGCGAAGACGTCGTGCAGCACGAAGGCGACCCGTTCGGCGGGCGCCAGGGCGTCGAGGACGACCAGCAGTGCGAGCCCGACCGAGTCGCCCAGCAAAGCCTCCTGCTCGGGATCGATTCCCGCCTCCGGACTGACGATGGGATCCGGCACGTGGGTCTCCAGGGACGATTCGCGGCGCGTCTTTCGCGATCGCAGCATGTTGAGGCAGACCCGCCCGACGACCGTCGTCAACCAGGCCCGCAGGTTGTCAACGTCGCTCGTATCGGTGCGGCTCAGACGGATCCAGGCTTCCTGGACGGCGTCCTCCGCCTCGGGCAAGGAGCCGAGCATCCGATACGCGACGCCGCGGAGGTGGGAGCGGTTAGCCTCGAAATGCTCGGCGAGCCAGTCCTGGTCAGTCATTCAGAATCATTGACCCGCGAGCCCGCGTTCGTGTGACCGATACCGGATCCCGCTGCCACGATCAGCAGCCTGCCACAGGTCCGCGAAGCGCGCGGTCAGCCGATGGTTCACGACGCTCGGCGCATTGCCCATGGCGCGCGCGGACTCCGAACCGCAGACTCACGGTCCTGCACCCTCGCCGACATCGGATGACGTCCGGCCCTCAAACGATCCACAATCCGGCTCGCAGAAGCCCACAGGGACACCATGACCATGTCGACATTCCAGGATGCGTGGACCGGCGGCGGCGGCGGTTTCACGTTTGGCCATTCGGGCGATTCCCCCGCGCCGTTCGATGCGCGATCGAACAACGACCTGGCGGCGCCTCAGGGTTCCCACCCACTCGCCAATGTCTCGATCGAGAGCTTGCTACGTCCCCACACCGACGGCCTGGCGGGCTCGGTTGAGTTCGCGAAGCCGGTCCGAATCGGCGAGGGGATCAAGGGAACGATCCGCGTGACCGCCAATCGCGCCATCGACGCCCGCATGGCCGAGTTCAGGCTGATCGGGCTCAACATGGTCGAGGAGCGCAAGCACACTGAGCAGCGCGACAGCAAGGGCAACGTCACCTCGACGGACGATTGGGTCGAGGCGAACGGGAGGCTGTTCGACGAGCTCTCGTTCATGGAAGTCGTCCTGCCGAGCAGACTGGCCGCCGGCGAGAGCTACGAGACGACGTTCAACATCCCGGCGCCTCGCCTCGGGCCGCCGCAGGCCCATGCCGGGTGCGCGATCATCGCTTGGGCGATCGAAGCGCGCTGGGACATCCCCCACGGCGACGACGAGCGAGTCGCCGCGCTCGTGCCGCTCGCGCAGCACCCGGATCTCCTGCGGGCAGGCGTCATCGACGTCGGTGCGGGCGCAATGCATGACGTCTGGACGACGCCTGAGGGCGCGTCCATTTCGGTCCAGCCCGTTCCGCCGCTCACCCCGGGTGCTCCCGTGGCCGTCACCGTCACGTGGCCCGGGGCACCCAGCAACGGACGCTCCGGACGGATCGAGGTCATCGTGGACGTGGACGCTCCCAACGGCGGGAGCCAGGTCATTGCCACCACCCAGACGACCGCGGATGCCCTCCGCGGCGGCGTAGAGCTGTCGTTGGTCCTGCCGGCCGACATGCCGCCGACGCTCGACGCGGACCGGATCAAGGTCCGCTATCTGGTCAAGGCGATCGTCGACATCCGCTTCCGGCCCGATGCCTCGACCGAGCGCCTGATCGTCGTCTCCTGACGGCGGCGCTCAGGCGCCCTCCGGGCCGCGTCCGGAGCGGCGGCCGAGGAGCTCATCGACCCACTCGCGCAGCCGTGGCACGTGTTCGGCGTAGTGCGGCGAGCCCGACTTCTGGACCCACCACTCGGCTTCCCTGGTCTCTTCGGGCAGCAGCAGCCAGTTCTCGCGCATTAGCGTGCGCGCCGCGTTGGCCTGAAGCCAGACCACGTCCCACGGCTGGTCCCGCATCGCATCGAGAAGCCACGCATTGAGGCCGTCGACGTCGACGCCATCGTGCCCGTGGTACGTGCCGGCCAGCATCTGCTGGAACTGGCGATCTGCCTCGGCCAGCCAGGTGCCGAGATGGGCGGCCAGGTCGCGGATCGCCCAGTCCGGGTCGCGGTAGTAGCCGGGCTCGAGGCAGTCGCCGGGCGTCAGCCGCCGAATCAGATGCGTGATCTCGTACCAGCCCTGGCCCTCGGCCGCGATGTCGGGCAGGTAGGGAGGATCGGAAGCTCCGATCTGGCCGGCCAGGGACTGTTCGTTCATGCGGCAGGTGATCTCCGGGACGAGAGAAAGCGTACACCGACCGGGACCGTTCGCCGCGCTCGTCTGGCGGAATTGAGGTCTGCCGACGCCACTGCATAAGGCAATCGACCGATGCCGACGACGGACCGCCCGACCACGCTGAGCCCATCGGGCCGGCTACCCGCCGGCCGCAGCGGGGAGTGAGTCTTGAGCGCCGTTGGGTACGGTCTTGGAAGCGCGCTGGTCTACGGCGTCGCGGACGTTGCGGGAGGCCTCGCGACCAGGCGTCTCCACGTCCTGACCGTTCTCACCGGTGCCTACGCGCTCAGCCTGCCGCTCGTCCTGGTCGCGGCCGTACTGAGCGGAAGTGCCCTTCCAGGGGTCGAGGGCGTCATCTGGTCCGCCGCAGGTGGGGCCGCTGAGGCCGCTGCTGCCGGCCTCCTCTACCTTGCCCTCGCGACGGGGACGATGAGCGTTGCATCGCCCCTCGCGGCGCTCATCGGGGCGGCGATCCCGGTTGGCATCGGTCTGGCGACGGGCGAGAGCGTTGCACCACCGCAGGGCCTCGGCATCCTCCTCGCCTTCGGGTCCATCGTCCTCGTCGCTGCGCCGCAACGTGATGCGGTGGCCTCGAATCGAGCCGTGCCCGTGGCAATCGCCAGCGGCGCGATGTTCGCGCTGTCGTTCCTCGCCTTCTCGGCCGCGGAGGAGGTCAGCAATCCGTTCTGGGTCGCCGCGATCGCACGAATCACGGGTTTGGCGATCGTCGCCGCCCTGGCGAGAGCCGTCTCGCAGCCGCTGGTCACGCCACGAGGGCAGCTGTGGATGGTCGCCGTTGCGGGGCTGCTTGACGCGACCGCGCTCGTCCTCCTGCTGATGGCATACGGCGGCGGACCGCTCGGCCTGACGACCGTCCTCATCTCGCTCTACCCGGCGGTCACGGTGGTCCTCGCCACCCTCGTCCTGCGCGAACGCATGGCCCGCGCCGAGCTCGTCGGGGTCGGCGTCGCGCTCTTCGCAATCACACTCCTCGCGGTGCACTGATGGCTCTCAGCCACGCCCGTCGTGATCGAGACTGGCCTGCCGGCCCCGCGCAGCAGCCACGCCCGCGCGTACTCGAGTCCGACGACGATCCGGTCATCGAGCCCTGGAACGCCGTTGATATTCGCGCGGTCGGTCGGCAGGTCGTCGAGCTGATCGCCGAACAGCTCACGGGCCTGCGCGAGCGGCCGGTCTACCGTCCTGTGCCGCCGGATGAGGCGAGCGTCCTCGCTTCCGGCTCGCTGGGCGACGAGCCGGCGGACCCTTCGGACCTCCTGGACATGTTCCGCGAGCGGATCGCGCCCTACCCGCTCGGCAACAACGACGGTCGATTCTGGGCCTGGGTCTGTTCGCCCGCGAACGTCATGGCGGTGTTCGGCGAGGCGCTTGCGGCCGCGATGAACCCGCACTGCGATGTCGGGAACCACGCGGCGGTCCATCTCGAACGGCAGGTGCTGGGCTGGTTCCGCGATCTCGTCGGCTTCCCGATCGATTCGGGCGGGATCATCGTCTCGGGCGGCACGATGGCAAACCTGACCGGTCTCGCGGCTGCCCGTCATGCTCGTGCCGGCTTCAACGATCGGGAGCTGGGTCTCGCCGGCGGGCCGCCGCTTCGTGTGTATGTCTCGGACCAGGGCCACAGCTGCATCCGCAAGGCCATCGAGCTGATGGGAATCGGCTCGGCGAACCTTCGGGTCGTCCCGACCGACGAGGCCTTCCGACTGTCGGTCCCCGCCCTCGAGGCGATGGTCGCCGAGGATCGCCGGGCAGGCCATCGCCCGATTGCCGTCGTGGCGTCCGCGGGCTCCACGAACACCGGCAGCATCGATCCACTCGACGACATCGCCCGACTCTGCCGGCGTGAGGATCTCTGGTTCCATGTTGATGGCGCGTACGGAGCTCCGGCGATCATGACCGACCGATATCGCGATGCGCTGGCGGGACTCGCGCTGGCCGACAGCGTTGCGATCGACCCCCACAAGTGGCTGCAGATCCCCGTGGAGGCCGGCGTCGCCCTCGTCCGCGACCAGGCGGTTCTGCGCGACACGTTCAGCCTCGTGCCGGCCTACCTGCGCGCCGATGGCGGCTCGGACGGCGTCGAGGGGCCGGTGTCGTTCTCGGAGTTCGGCCTCCAGCAGACGCGCGGGTTCCGGGCCCTGAAGATCTGGTTCGGACTCCAGGAGCTCGGCAGGGCCCGAATCGTGCGGCTCATCGACCAGAACTGCCGCCTCGCCGAGAGGCTCCATGCACAGGTCGTGTCCGCAGCGGACATGGAGCCGCTGGCGCCACCGTCTCTGTCGGTGGTCTGCTTCCGCGTCGTGCCACCGGGGTTACGCGGCGATGAGGCCGCGCTCGAGACGCTGAATCGGGCGGTCGTCGAGCGGATCCAGCTCGGCGGGCAGTTCTTCGTTGCGAAAACGGTCGTTCGCGACCGGACGGCGATCCGCATCTGCATCGTGAACGGCGGAGCTCGGCCGTCGGATGTGGCGGCGCTGCTGCGGCTCGTTCGCGCGGAGGCCGCGCTCGTCCAACGACTACGTGGCGCGCCCCGAGCGCCCCGTGGCTTCGCGAACGGCCGGGATGACGTCGCGGCCCAGTAGCTCGATCTGCTCGGCGCGGTCCGGGCCCACCGGCATGAGGTTGAAGCCTGTGAAGCCGAGCTTCGTGAGCTCGATCAGCCGAGCAGCCACGGCGTCTGCCGGACCGGACACGATCGACCGATCGTCGCCCGACCGATCGTCGATCCGAACCACGACGTTGTAGATGAAGGCGATCTCGGCTGGATCGCGGCCCGCTTCGCGCGCCGCCGCCACCACCCGATCTCGCAGGGCGGTGATCTCGTCGGGAGGCGCGAATCCGTACGACGGGATCCAGCCATCCGCCAGGCGGCCTGTGAGGCTGAGTCCGCGTGGCCGGTACGCTCCGAGCCAGATCGGGATCCGATGCTCCGGCTTGGGCTCCACGTTGGCTCCGTCCGTGCGGTAGAACCGCCCCGTGAACGTGACGTCGCGCTTCGACCAGAGCTCGCGGGCGATCTGGATCGCCTCCTCGAGGCCCTCGATCTTCTCCCCTGGCGTGGGCAGCGGGAGGCCGAAGGCCCGGAATTCGTCGTCCAGATAGCCGCCACCGAGACCGAGAATCAGTCGACCGCGCGACAGCCGATCGAGCGTCTCGCTCATCTTTGCCACGACCGCAGGCTGACGATTTGGGACCGCGAGGACCCGGGAGGCGACCCTGATGCTGGTCGTTGCTGCGGCGATCCAGATGAGCAGCGTCCACGGTTCGTAGGTGGGCGTGCTCCCATGCAGGTGGTCAGACGCCGATACGAAATCCAACCCGACATCCTCTGCCGCGCGAGCTTCCGTGACGGGGTCGACGCTTGGTCCCGGCGTGGTTGACACGCCAAGCCCGAACTGCATTGTGGTCATGCACAGGCTCCACTTATTTGCACCCGGAAGCATATCGCCCGATACTTGCACTTGCAAGTGTCGCTGCTACAATCGGGCCATGACGTCGAAGCTGAGCGAACAGGAACTCCGTGCCTGGCAGGCTCTGCTCCACGCCCACTACGACGTCACCCGCAAGCTCGACGCGGAGTTGCGCGAGGAGCACGGCCTGTCACTTGGCGATTACGACGTCCTCCTGCGCCTGGTCAATGCTCCCGAGCGCTGCCTTCGAATGTCCGAGCTGGCCGCGCGGGTGATGCTCCCTCCGAGCACCCTCACCCGTCGCCTGGATCGCTTGGTGGCCGAGGGCCTCGTGGCGCGCCAATCGTTCGAGGGCGACTCGAGAGTCCTGCTGGCGTGCCTCACCAAGGCAGGCCGGCGTGCGCTGCGTCGGGCCGCGCCCACGCATCTTCAGGGCATACGAGAGCACTACACGGGACGCTTGAGTAAGTCCCAGCTCCGGGAGGTCGCGTCAGGGCTGGAGGCGATCAGCGGTCCTCACGAGCCGCACTGAGAGCCCCGGTTGGGCTCGCGAAATGACGCGGGCGTCTTATCGATCGAGTTCGACTGGGACTACGTCGACGTGGACGATCGCGCCGTCTCGCTCGAGGCCGACCGGAATTCGCCGGCCGACCATGTCGCCGACCATGACCCGCTGAAGGTCACCGACGCCTTCGATCGGTCGCCCGTCGAGCTCAACGATGACGTCGCCCGCACGAACGCCTGCCGCCGATGCCGGACTGCCTTCGAGGAGCTGGACGACCTCGAGGCCGCGGCGCCGCCCCAGGCGCTCCGCGAGGATCGGCCTCAGAGGCCTCGTCCCCCCGACGACGCCGAGGAAGGCTCGCTTGACGCGGCCGTCGCGCATCAGGGCACCGACGATCGCCCGGGTTGCTGCATTGATCGGCACGGCCAGGCCGAGCCCGATCCCCGCGACCGCGGTGTTGATCCCGACGACGCGGCCCCGTCCGTCTGCCAGCGCTCCGCCCGAGTTACCCGGGTTGAGCGACGCGTCGGTCTGGATGACGTTCTCGACGAGCCGGCTTGCCCGGCCGTCACGAGCGGCGAGCGAGCGCCCGAGAGCGCTCACGACGCCGGCCGTCACGCTGCCGGCGAACCCGAGCGGATTGCCGATCGCGACGACGAGCTGGCCGACCCGGAGCCGATCGGCATCGCCGAGCGGTGCGGCCGTGAGGCCCTCGTCCGTCGCCTTGACCATCGCCAGGTCGGAGAGCGGATCGCGCCCGACGACGTCGAACCCGAGCTCGGTGCCGTCGACGAACGTCGCCGTCCCGCCCGGAGCGGAGGCAACGACGTGGGCCGACGTGAGGAGGAACCCGTCCGGAGTGAAGACGACGGCCGATCCCACTCCGCCGCCCCAGCCGCCGTTCGCTCGCACGCGCAGGCTCGCGACCGACGGAATCAGCCGCTCGACGGCCGTGCTGACGGCGAGCGAGTAGGCGTCGAGGAGCTCGTCGTCGTCAGGCTCGACGTCGGCAGGAACGGTGTCGATGTGCTCGCGTTCAGCGACCATCGCTGGCTACGCCTCCCCGGACGCGCTGGCCTCGCCGCCGACCGAGACGGTCCGCTCGTCGGTCCCCCGAACGACCTTGACCTCGAACGGCATCGGGCTCGTCGCGAGGATTTCCTGGAGCTGATCGGCCTCGGTGACGGCCTGGCCGGCGATCTCGACGATGAGGTCGCCGTCGCGGATCCCCGCGCGCGCCGCCGGGCTGTCGTCCTCGACGCCGCGGACAAGCACGCCGTCACGCTCGGGCAGCCCGACCGACTGGCGCAGATGGCGCGACACGCGGGCCGGAGCCACGGCGATCCCGAGCCGCGGCCGCGCCACGGATTCGCCGCGTCCGAGCGCGTCGACCCGCGAGCGCAGGGCCGCATCGGCCGGCAGCGCCAGGTAGAAGCCCTCGCCGATCCGGTTCGTGTTGATCCCGAGCAGGTGCCCGTCGGCATCGAGGAGCGGGCCGCCGGACGAGCCGGGCGCCAGCGGTGCCGTGTGCTCCAGGCTGCCACCGATCTTCCGGCCGCCCGGGCCGTGGAACGAGCGCTCGATCGCGCTGATCGACCCGAAGGTCACGCGCGCTCCGCCGCCGGGCGTCGCCGCCCCGGCGAAGACGATCGCGCCGGCCGAGGCACCGTCCCCGTCGGCCCACGAGAGGGCCGAGGCGCCGGCCGTGTCGACCGCGATGACCGCGAGATCACCGTCGACATCGATTCCGGCCAGGCGTCCGGTGGTCGAACGGCCATCGGCGAACGTCACGGTGACCTCGTCACCGCGAACGTTGTGGGCATTGGTCAGGACCTGGCCGTCAGCGATGACGACGCCGGAGCCGCGCAGCCGGGAACCGATGCCGACGATCGATGGCGCGACGGACGCGGCGACGCTGGTGAGGGACTGGGAGAGTTCGTCAAGTGCAGACATGACCGGGAAGGCTCCTTGCCGCCGAGCGGCGCTCATGGTGAGTTGTCAGTTGCGACTTGCAACATACTACGGTCTTCGCGGCACCGCAAGCCCCGATTCGCCTACCATGAGCGCGTGAGCGAGACGAGTCCGACCTACCCAGCCACGACCAGGAGCCCTCTGGAAGCCGCCCTCGAGCGCGTCGGCGACCGCTGGAGCCTGCTGCTGGTGGATGCGCTGCTCGTCGGGGGCCGTCGCTTCGGGGAGCTGCGCGAGGAGCTGCCGGGACTGGCCCCGAACATCCTCACCGAGCGGCTCCGTCGTCTGGAACGCGAGGGGATCGTCATCGCGACGCCCTATTCACTCCGGCCGCCGCGAATGGAGTATTCGCTGACCGGCGACGGCCGAGACCTGGCGTCGGCCCTGCGGCTCCTCGCGGACTGGGGCGCTCGGCGCGACGAGCATGGCCAGCCGCTGCGACACGACCGTTGCGGAACCGCCCTGGAAGCCCGCTGGTACTGCCCGACGTGCGCGTCGGCGGTCAGCGATCGCGAGACCGACGGCAAAGAGACGCGCTTGCTCTAGGGCCGGCACCGGGGCCGGTCGGTCAGCGGCCGATCAGGGTGATGCCGGTGACCCGGGAGTAGTGCGAGTAGTACGTCGTCTGGTGAGTGATCTTGCCGTTCTGATAGACGGTGACCGTTCGCCAGACATCCTTACCGTCGACCGGGAACTCGATCCGCTTGCGAGCGCCGGACGCCAGCGATGACGTGTACTGGACCGTGTCGGAGGCGCGACGGATGTTCCGGATGGTCGGGTTGCCGATGACGACCTTGCGC
>JBBSCI010000049.1:0-18504 GCA_038250445.1 Candidatus Limnocylindrales bacterium
CCGAGCGGGATGTCCACGTCGACGTCCTGCAGATTGTTGGTATCGGCGCCGCGCACCTCCAGCACGCCCGACGGCGTCCGGACCGATGGCTTCAGCGAGGCGCGGTCGTCCAGGTGCCGTCCGGTGATCGTGCCACTGGCACGCAGCCCCTCGACGGTGCCCTCGAACACCACCTCGCCACCCTGGGTGCCGGCGCCCAGACCGAGATCGACGACGTGGTCGGCGATCGCGATCGCCTCCGGGTTGTGCTCCACGACCAGCACGGTGTTGCCCTTGTCGCGAAGCCGCAGCAGCAGGTCGTTCATCCGCTGGATGTCGTGGGGGTGCAGCCCGATCGTGGGCTCGTCGAAGACGTAGCTGACGTCGGTGAGCGATGAGCCGAGGTGGCGGATCATCTTGGTCCGCTGGGCCTCGCCACCCGACAGCGTGCCCGACGTGCGATCGAGGCTGAGGTAGCCGAGCCCGATCTCGACAAACGAGTCGAGGGTCTCCCCCAGGGACGCCAACAGCGGTGCAACCGACGGTTCGTCCAGACCACGCACCCACCCGGCGAGGTCGCTGATCTGCATCGCGCAGGCGTCGGCGATGTTGATCCCCTTGATCTTCGACGATCGAGCCGGCTCGCTGAGCCGGGTGCCACCGCACTCGGGGCAAGCCGTGAACGTCACCGCCCGCTCCACGAAAGCGTGGATGTGCGGCTGCAGCGTGTCGACGTCCTTGGACAGCATCGACTTCTGGATCTTAGGGATGAGCCCCTCGTACGTCAGGTTGATGTTGTCGACCTTGATCTTGGTGGGCTCCTTGTAGAGCAGGTCATGGAGCTCGGTCTTGGTGAACTTGCGGATCGGCTTGTCGGGGTCGAAGAAGCCGCAGCCGCTGAAGATGCGGCCGTACCACCCGTCCATGCTGTAGCCGGGGATCGTGAGCGCGCCCGCGTTGAGCGACTTGCTGGCGTCGTACAGCGCAGCCAGGTCGAAGTCGGTGACGTTGCCCATGCCCTCGCAGCGTGGGCACATCCCGCCGAGGCTGCTGCGGCTGAAGGATTCGGCGACGGTCCTGCCGGCGCCGCGTTCGACCGTGATCGTGCCCCTCCCCCGGACCGACGGGACGTTGAAGGAGAACGCGTTGGCCGAGCCGATGTGCGGCTGCCCGAGCCGGCTGAAGACGATCCGCAGCATCGCGTTGGCGTCGGTGGCGGTTCCGACCGTGGAGCGCGAGTTGGCGCCCATCCGCTCCTGGTCGACGATGATCGCCGTCGTCAGCCCCTCCAGCAGGTCTACCTCGGGCCGTGCCAGGGTCGGCATGAAGCCCTGCACGAAGGCGCTGTAGGTCTCGTTGATCAGCCGCTGCGACTCGGCGGCGATCGTGTCGAACACCAGCGAGCTCTTGCCCGAGCCGGAAACGCCGGTGAACACCGTCAGCCTGCGCTTCGGAATCTCGACGCTGACGTCCTTGAGGTTGTTCTCGCGCGCGCCCTGCACGCGGATCAGATCGGTTTTCGTAGCGATCGTGGCTATGGTCAACGTCTCTCCATCTTGTCGGCGTGGCCGCCTTCGCGGTGTCTCAGCTGACGGCTTTCTTCACGAGCGCGCCGATCCTCGCCTCGTCGGCGGCGGTCAACTTGGTCAGAGCGAAGGCGACCGGCCACATATTGCCTTCGTCGAGGTTCGCCGAGTCGTTGAAGCCGAACGTCGCGTACCTCGTCTTGAACTTCTGCGCGGCTTGGAAGAAGCAGACGACCTTGCCGTCATTGGCGTACGCGGGCATCCCGTACCAGAGTTTCGGCGAGAGAGCTGGCGCGCTGGCCGTGATGACGGCATGGAGCCGCTCGGCCATGGCGCGATCCGATCCGGTCATCTCGGCGATCTTCGCGAGCACCTCCGCTCCGCCGTCCGCCTTGTTCGCGACTGCTTTCACCTCTTTGGCACGCTCCTTGATCGCGTCCCGTTCCTCGTCCGTGAATGCCTTGGTGGACTTCTGGGTGGACTTCGGCGTGTCATTCATTGTCGGGTTCCTCTCTGCGAGACCTGATGGGAACGACCTTCCTGAACGCTGGAGCGGGGGGTCGGCACTCAGCGGTCCTGGACAGCCCGAGGAAGTTGCCATCACGGTCGATGACCGCTGGCCCGTCCACCCCAGGAGCGCGCCATCGTCTACCGCGGCGGTCTCATGCTCGCAGCCGTCCTGCCATGGCCCACCGACTCAAGAGACAGGTGCTAGCGCTGCGGGGCACCGATGAGCGCGGTCACGGCCAGGAGAATGACCAACACGCCGACGACAAGGATCAACGGACCGAGGTCGCGCGGTCGCGAGATCTGCATGGAACCCCCATCGATGATCGATCCGCCTGCCCTGTGGCTCAGGATAGACGCTCGCCATCATCCGGGCGTTGCGCCGCCCTGCTCCGGCCTTCAGCTCACTCGAAGGGGCAGCCCGCCCCGAACATGACGACCATGCTGGTCGTCCCGGACAACGGCGTGAGCCGAACCTGCACCTCGCAGGCCGGTGCCGGACCGAGCGCATCGATCACGAAGCTGCCGTCCTCGGTCGGATTGGAATTCACGTCGACCCTGGCGCCCGCCTTCTTGAGACTTGATGCGACAAAGGTCGCGGTCTGTTCAGCGGATGCACCGACTGCGAGCGTTGCGCTGACCGGGCCCTCCCTCGTCTCAGTTGGGACGGCATCCGGCGGCAGCGGGAACGAGGGTGGAAGGGCATCCCAGATCCGTCCCCACTCGGCATCGGTCTGGGTCGGCAGTTCGCCGGCCGATGGCGGCGGCGTCGCGACCGTGGAACCGCCCGGGACGGGGGTCAGGCTCGGCCCTGCGGTGACGGTCGCGGACCCGCTTGGTGTCGGAGCGGCTGTGGTCGCGCAGCCCAGGACGATCAAGCATCCAAGCGCAAGGGTCGGCATGAGCGCCCGGCCCGACGCAAGGTGCGGTGATCGCGCAGATCGAGGTAGCACGGCGGAATCGTAACCCGGTGGACGTGACAGGACCCCGTCGCGCCCCAGCACGACGGGGTCCTGTGGTCGGCCGGACCCGCTCACCAGGTCCTCCGACAGGTCGGCGCCAACCGTCGCGGTCGTCGTCGCCTGATCGTCCCGAGCCCCCAGGCGCGAGACGTTAGATGGTTCAGCCAGGACTGGCGGCCTGGGCCGCGAGCATGGCCGGGAGCAGTACGAGGATCAACAGCATCGCCACGACGACCATGGCCAACGTCCGGGCCGTGGTGGCTAGGAAACTCGGAACCTGCTGTCGCATGGCATTTGAGACGCCGGACCCACCGAACTTGTTTCGAGGTTTCGGCAAGAACTTTTGGGCGGTCGCGAGTGGGCCCTAGAAGGGCTGACGGAACGGGCTCCGGGGGCTGGTGAACGCGTCATGGGCCGTGACGAAGAGGACCTCGACGGTCCACCTGCCGGACGACAGCTCGGCCGCGGACCCGAGCCGAATCGTGACGCTGCCTGCACGCCGCCGACCGGTGTCGATCGAGGCCGTCAGCAGGGTCCCACGCGCGACCTGGCGGCCGTCTTCGTTGCGAACCCGCCAGCGAATGGTTCCCCGTTCCGGGACCTCGCCGATGTTCCTGAGCGAGTACTCGAGCGAGGCGTTGATGATGCCGCTCAGGCGGACAAGGCTCCGGATCGTGGCCGCGATCGCGACCTCATGATTCGGCGCGAAGAAGACGCCCAGCGCATCCCACATCTCGCCATATCCGGCATCGTTGCCGAGCGTCCAGATGCCGACCCCGGCGAAACCGGTCGTGATCGCATAGTCGTATTTTGCGGCGGCGCTCTGCTCGTCCTCGAAATAGACCTGCCGCCACGTCGCGTGCGACGCGTCCCAGTAGGTGTAGAAGCTGCTGCCCTCCGCCGCGTCGTACATTCGGACGACCTCTGGGTGGGCCGCCAGGAAGCTCAGAGCGGAGGCATACGTCACCGCCTTGACCGCGCCGTACTTCGCCTTGTCGGCCCGGACCGGCGCATTCGGACCCGTGCTCGACACCGGCCAGTCGTAGCCGTAGTACGGCACACCCAGGATCAGGCTGGCCTTCGGAGCGTAGGCCATGAAGCGCTTCATGTGGATCTTGACGTTGCGGGCCGCATGGTCGAGCGGTGCGATCGCCCCGGTCACGGTCGAGCCTGTCCAGCGGTAGTTGTAGGTCATGACGAACTGGCGGTCGACGATCGGGACCAAGCCCGTGATGAGCGAGGATGGCGCGCCGGCCGATGACGCGTTGACGAGCGTTGCCTTCGGGAATTGAGCGTCCATCGCGGTGTTGAATCGGGCGAGGAACGCGAGGTATTGGGGCGTCATTGAGGCCGGCATCGGCTCGAAGTCGAAGTTCGCGCCATCGGCGGAGCGGCGGGCCATCAGCTCGAGCGCCTGGCCGATGAACCGGCCCTGGGCCGTGGTGCTGCCGAGGAAGGCCTTCATCTTCGTGAGGTTGCCCGAATCGAACA
Organism: Candidatus Limnocylindrales bacterium; assembly: GCA_038250445.1. Lineage (GTDB taxonomy): Bacteria > Chloroflexota > Limnocylindria > Limnocylindrales > CSP1-4 > CF-46. The sequence goes on from JBBSCI010000049.1 coordinate 4,466, forward strand.
GCTGGAAGGTCGGGACCACGCGGACGCCTTTCGCGTGCGCCGCGTTGGTGACCGCAATCGCGTCGGCGCTCATGTAGGCGACCGATCCGCGCCACGCCATGTCGAGGTCGCCGGTGGCCTTGATCCCGAGTCCGAAGAAGGCGATCGTCGTGAGGAGGTCGTAGTCGAGCTGCGCGGCCGTGCCGGTGCTGAGTCGCCAGTAGGGCAGGTAGCCGTAGACCTCGTGACTGAGGAGCGTCTCGACCTTGGCCCGCGGAACGATCCCCGGGTCCGTTGCGCTGGTCCGCGGGGCGATCCCCGGGTCCGCGGCGCTGACCCGCGTCGGGGGCGCGACGGAGACGAGCGCACCGACGGCGACCAGGACCCAGAGCATCGCACTGAGGCGGCGCCGAGTGTGACGGGTCTCAGCCATGCGCTCATTCAACCACTCGACGGCAAGCGACCGCTATCCCCCGATCTGGTCATGTCGACCCGGGTGGTTCAGCGGGGTACCGATAACAGAACGTTTGTTCTATCATGAACCGTCCCGATGGGACCCTACGCCGAGCTCCACTGCCACACCAACTTCTCGTTCCTCGACGGGGCGTCCGCCCCGGACGAGCTCGTGGAGCGAGCCGTCGAGCTTGGCCTGTCCGGCCTGGCCGTCACCGATCATCAGGGCCTCTACGGCGTCGTCCGGTTCACCGCCGCGGCGGAGGCGGCCGGCATCCACCCGGTCATCGGTGCCGAGATCGAGCTGCTCGACGCGATCGTCGCGGATCCTGCCCGGGCCGTCATCCCCGCTCGGCGGGCGGTCAAGCGCGGCGGCAGGCGGCGAAGCGCGGCGGCCGACGGCAGGACAGGTGACGGGATCGAGTCGATGGCCGTCGAGGGCCGGCCGGAGCGGCCCCGGCCGGAGCGGACCCGGTTGCCCGGGCATCGCGAGCCCGTGAAAGAGGATCACCGCGGCATCGGTGAGCGTCAGCGCGGCCCGCACCTGGTCCTGCTGGCCCGCGACGCAACGGGCTATCGGAGCCTCTGCCGGCTGATCTCGCGGGCGAACCTCGCCGGGACGAAGGCCGTTCCGCGCTTCAGTCACGAGCTCCTCGCCGCGCATGTCGAGGGCCTCGTCGCCCTGTCCGGCTGTCGCGAAGGTGAGATCGCGCGGCGACTCCGAGTGGGGGATCGGGAGGGTGCCCTGGCGGCGACATCGGCGTTTGCGGGTCGGTTCCCGGGCGCGTTCTACCTCGAGCTGTCGCACCACCTCCTGCCGGACGACGACTGGCTCGTGACGGAGACGGTCTGGCTCGCGGGCGCGCTCGATCTGCCCGTCGTCGTCACCAACGACGTCCACTACGCCCGGCCTGAGGGTCGCGAGTTCCAGGACGTCCTGACTGCAATCCGTCACGGCCGGACGCTCGACACGCTCGCCGATCTTCGCCGCTCCGACGGCGAATCACACCTGAAGTCCGAAGCGGAGCTGCTGGCGCTGCCGCCGGGTGTCGGGTCGCTCGGGCCGGAGGTGGCGCGGGCATGGGCCGCGGGGATCGAGGCGGCCGGCGAGCTCGCCGCGTCATGCTCGGTCGATCTCGGGTTCGAGCAGTATCGCTTCCCGGGCTTCCCGGTCCCCGGTGGCGAGACCCCGTTCTCGTACCTCTCGGGCCTGTGCTGGGAAGGAGCCCGGAAGCGCTATCACCCGCTGACCTCGGCCGTCTTCAACCGCCTCGCCCACGAGCTCGACGTCATCGAACGAGCCGGGCTCGCCGAGTTCTTCCTCATCTGCTGGGACCTGATGCGATTCGCGAAGTCGCAGGGGATCCCGGCCCAGGGTCGGGGCAGCGCTGCGAGCTCGATCGTCGCCTACACCCTCGGTATCAGCCGGGTCGAGCCGATCCAGCACAACCTGCTCTTCGAGCGGTTCATCAACGAGGGCCGGACGACCTATCCGGACGTCGACATCGACTTCTCGAACGCGCGGCGGGAGGAAGTCATCCAGTACATCTACAAGCTCTACGGGCCGGAGCACACGGGGATGGTCTGCAATCTCGTGACCTACCGGGCGCGGTCGGCGGTGCGCGAGGTCGGCGTGGCTCTGGGGTTCCCGCGGCCGCTCGTCGACCGGGTGGCGAAGGCGCTCGAGACGTACGACTCGGTGATGGTCCGGCGCGACCTGGAGGCGGACGGTGGCTTCGCCGAGTTCTTCAAGGCGCCCGGAGAAGGGGAAGCGGCGGAGGCGAGGGCCGCCACCGAGGCCGAGGAACGCGGGCTGGTCGATGGGATGGGCCAGCTGAACGCCCGGATGCCGCTCGTCGGGAAAGTGCCGCCGTGGCGTCAGCCACCAGAGCCTGCGGACCCGAATGCGCCGAAGCCGTTCGGCTGGATTGCCGAGACCCCGCTGGGCGCGGCCGCCGGGGCGACGCTTCCCGACGCGCTCGCGCCGGTGACGGCGATCCGGCCCGGGCCACGGGGTGACGACGAAGGCGGCCCCGGCGACACGCCGGCGAGCGTCGCCTGGCTGCGGGCGGGGAAAGGGACGGGCTATTCGGGACAGGGAACCAACAAGAGCTGGTCTGCGACCGGCCCTCCGAGGTCCGAGGCGGAGAGGATTCCGCCCGCGTTGGTTGGAGGCCGAGCGATCGACCCCGAGAGCGGTCAGCTCGAGCCCCCGCCGCGACAGGCTGATCGGCTGGGGCGGCCGAGCCGCTGGGACCCGCCCGCGCCGCGGACCGCGACGATGGGCCGGGGCGGGGACCACTCCTCCGTCGCGCGAGTCGAGCCAGAGCCGCCGCCGCAGCCCCTTGGCGGATCGACCCGCGGTCTCTCGGACTGGGAGCGCTGGCTCGAGTTCTGCGCCCGGATCGACGGCTTCCCGCGCCACCTCTCGATCCACAGCGGCGGGATGCTCGTCACGGCCGCGCCGCTCATCGACATCGCCCCGATCGAGCGGGCGACGATGCCCGATCGGGTCGTCGTCCAGTTCGACAAGCGCGACGTCGAGACCCTCAAGCTGATCAAGCTCGACCTGCTCGGGCTCGGGATGCTCGCCGCAATCGACGAGACGCTTCAGCTCATCGAGCACGACTGCGCCGGGTGCATCGACCTCGACCGCCTGCCCGAGGACATCCCGGAGGTCTTCGAGATGCTCCATGCGGCCGACACCGTCGGAGTCTTCCAGGTCGAGAGCCGGGCCCAGATGCAGACGCTACCGAAATCGAAGCCGTCCAATCTCGACGACCTCGTCGTCGAGGTCGCGATCATCCGGCCGGGTCCGATCCAGGGTAACGCCGTCCACCCCTACCTCCGCCGGAAGCAGGGTCTCGAGCCGGTGACCTATCTCCACCCTAGCCTCGAGCCGGTCCTCCGCGACTCGATGGGCGTGATCCTCTACCAGGAACAGGTGATGCGGATCGCGATCGAGGTGGCCGGTTTCACGGCGGCCGAATCGGACGGGTTCCGCCGGGCGATGGGGACATGGCGCTCGACCCGCGAGATGGAGAAGCTCCACGCGCAATTCCACGACGGCTGCATGCGCCAGCCCGGGATGACAGAGGAGATCGCCGAGGAGCTCTTCCGCCAGGTCGCCGCGTTCGCCTCGTTCGGCTTCGCGAAGTCGCACGCCGCTGCCTTCGCCCGGACGGCCTACGAATCGTCGTTCCTCAAGCTCTTCTACCCGGCCCAGTTCCTCGTCGGGCTGATCAACGCCCAGCCGATGGGTTTCTATCCGGTCGAGGTTCTGGTCAACGATTCGAAGCGGCACGGGGTGGCGGTCCTGCCGGTCGACGTCAACCGATCGCGCTACAAGACGACGACCGAATGGGTCGGGCTGCCGGGCTGGGCGACGCCGGACGGGAACGACGAGCCACTCCCCGAGGACGCGGGAATCGAGCGTCGGCCAGACCCGGTCCGCTCGCCGTCGTGCGTGATGCCCTCGATCGCGGCCCGCGAGCGCTGGGCGCTCGATGGCGCCGTCGGCTGGGGCGTTCGCCTCGGTCTCGGGCTCGTCAAGGGGATCGGCGAGGAGCACGAGGCGCTCCTCGATCGTGAATTGGAGCGTCGCCCGTATCGCTCACTCGCCGACGTCGTGGAGCGGACCGGCCTGGGCGAGGAGACGATCGAACGGCTCATCAGGGTGGGGGCGCTCGACTCGCTCGGCCGGCCGCGGCGCGAGCTCCTGTGGCAGCTCCGCGAAGTCGCGGGGTCCGTCCGCGGCTCCGTGCCCGGTCGCGTCGCCGGCCGGCCGATGGACCTCCGGCTTCCCCCGACCGACGCGCCGACCCTCCCCGGCCTCACCGAGTCGGAGCGGATCGGCGATGCCTATGCGGTCGTGGGAGTCGACGCCCGACGGCAGGTCGTGTCGCTCTATCGGCCGGCGCTCGACCGGCTCGGTGCCGTCCCGAACGCGGCCCTCGCCGAGCGCCGCCCGGGGCATGTCCGGCTCGGTGGCCTCGTCGTCACTCGCCAGCACCCGATGACGGCCAAGGGCACGGTCTTCCTCGCCCTCGAGGACGAGACTGGCATGGTCAACGTCACGCTCTGGCCGGATATCTGGGCGCGGTTGCGCGGCGTCGTCCGCCGCCATGCCCTGCTCCTCGTCGATGGCGACCTTCAGCGTGAGTCGTCGGTCGTCAATGTCATCGCTCGGGAGATCCGGCCGCTCGTCGACGCTGCTGCCGCTGCGGGTGCACCCGACCAGCCCGACGGCGTCCGCCAGCTAGGTCATGCGGGGATGCGCCGTCTCGGCTGAGGCGGCGCATCGGCGCGGTGCGGGCTCCCAATTCCCATGTCATGGGTACGATCAACGGAGCGTCCGATTCGGTCGGAAGTTCCGGCTGGATCGGAACCTTCGACCGATTCGGGGCCAGAATCGGGATGATTCAGCCGCGAATCGCGGCCGATGTCCGGTACGCCTGCCACGTAGGAATTCGGCCACGAGGCTCCACCGTGCCCGAGCGTGGAAACCCTTAGCGGCGGCGGGCGAGAAGAGGGCGCTCGTCGGAGCCGCCCCGCCGGCGCGAACCAGCCGACGGCTTGCCCGTTGGGCGGCTCCCGCGGCCGGGGTTGGCGAGCGCGAGGAACCGCTTGTACCAGGCCGCTGCCGCCGCGTAGAACGCGCCACCGACGATCGAGACGAAGAACGAGTAGGCCAGGATGTCCGGTTGGAGGACGCTTCCGCCCGCCGTCCCCGTCGCGGCCTGCTGCATCGCGGGCGTCGACAGCACCAGGACGATCGCGATCGACGAGATCAGGCCGAGCAATGCGCCGATCAGATAGCTCGCCCGAGGAGCGAGAAAGCCCGCCAGGAAGACAGGCGCCACCGGCGGCGGGGCGAGGAAGTACGGACTCAACGAGCGGCTGATCGGCTCGGTGCCACCGGTCACCGTGATGATCGCGGCCGCGGCGCCGATCAGCGCGAGCGGGATGAAGAACGACCGATGGCGGATCAGCGAGGGCAGAGCCGCGATGTCGCCGCGAAGATCGGTCGGGCGGAATGCCGCTCGGAACGAGCCCATCACGCTGGGTCGCGATGGTGGGCTCGACGGGGTAGCCGCCGCACGCGGGCGATTTCGGCTGGCCGGGCCGCGATCGGCGGTTGACTCCGGCTCGGGCTCCGGATCGCCATCGAGATCCTGGTCCAGTTCGTCAGTCAGGGTTGCGCGGTAACGACGGCGCGCTTCGGCGCGGTCGGTCCTCTTGGCGCGGGCCACGGTGCCTCCAGGTGGCAGGAACGGGTCGGTTGCCGGATGTGTCGGGCCATCGTAGTGCAATCCACCTCCGACCGATGGCGCTGTCTCGGGTGAACCAGCAGATGAGGAGCGGTGCAGTCCGGGTGAAGGATCGGGGCATGAGCGGATAAGGGTCCGTGGACCGGAGGTGCAGGGCCGGCTGGTAGCGTCGCCGACTCGCCGTCCTTGCGTCCGCCGGCATCCGCCGCAACCCGCCCTTCCCTTCTGGAGGTCGTCGATGGATCGCGTCCGGCGAGCCGGTCAGTTCGTCATGCTTCTTGCTATCGCCTTGTCAGTGCCGTCCATGGGCTCCGGTCGGCCCCTGGTTGCGGCCGCCACCGGCACGATCGCGGCTGCCGTCCCATGGCCGACGTCGAGCCTTCTGATTTCGGAGGTGATGACGAGCGGCGCCACGGCGTCGGACGAGTTCGCCGAGCTCACGAATGCCGGCCCGATTCCGATCGACCTCACGGGCTTCGAGCTGGTCTACGCGACGTCGAGCGGAGGAACGGTCACCAGGAAGGCGGCCTGGACGACGCCCACGATCGTTGGACCCGGACGGCACCTGCTCGTCGCGAATGCACCCGGCACCTACGCGGCGATCGCTGACGCGACATACAGCGGCGGTTTTGCCGCAACCGGTGGCGCGGTCGCGCTTCGCCCGATCGGCGGGATCGCGGTCGATTCCGTCGGCTGGGGCGACGCGGCCAACGGGTTCGTCGAGGGGCTTGCGGCGCCTGCGCCGGCGAGTGGCTCGAGCATCGAGCGCCTGCCCGGCGGCTTGCTCGGGAACGGCGTGGACTCGAACGACAACGCGGCCGATTTCGTCGTTCGAACCGCGCCTTCACCGCAGAACCTCGCCGCTGATCCGACGCCGGCGCCGGATCCGAGTCCGACACCCACCGCGACGCTCACGCCATCCGTGGCGCCAAGCGCGAGTCCCGAACCGACGCCGACCGCGACACCGACCCCGACACTCTCGCCCTCTCCCACGCCAACTGCGACGCCGACGCCCACGCCAAGCCCCGAGCCGATCACGGCTATCGCCGACGCACGCTTGCTCCCGGACGGCTTGGTCGTGGTCATGCAGGGAACGCTCACGACGGCCCTCGGCGCGATCGACGCCGGTCGGACCGGGTTCATCCAGGATGCGACGGGCGGCATCGCGGTCAGGCTTGATAAGGCCCTTGTGGTCCCGTTGCCGGCCGGCTCGCTGATCGAGGTCAGGGGCGCGATGGGCAGCTACTTCAGCCTGCGGACCCTCAGCGTCGGGGGGTCGACGATCGTTGAGATTGGCGCGGCCGCGCTGCCCGAGCCTCTCACGACCGGCACCGGATCTGCCGGCGAAGCTGTTGAGGGGTTGCGCCTCGTGGTCGGCGGGACGGTCACGTCGGCAGCGTCGGAACTGGCAGATGGCCTTGGCGTGACGATCGACGACGGAAGCGGGCCGCTTCGGGTCATCGTCGCCCCGGCAGCCCTCCCAGCCACCGACATCCGAACGGGTGACATCGTCACGGCGATCGGTCCGCTCGGCCAGCGCGACAGCAGCGGGACATTTACCGCCGCCTATCGGCTCCATGCTGTGGCGAGCGGTGACGTCAGCGTCAGTCCGGCGCCGACTCCGACTCCTTCGCCAAGTCCCACCGCCGCTTCGACACCGTCGCTGACGCCGGCGCCGAGCGCGTCCCAGAGTCCGACCCCGACCCCCGTACCGACCGCAACGCCCACTCGCACGCCGACCCCGACGTCGACGGCCACGCCAGTCCCGTCGCCGTCGCCGTCACCGGTCACGCTCCCGATCGGTGACGCTCGTCGGCAGCCGATCGGCACGACCGTAAACGTGGTGGGCGTCGTGACCGCGGAGACCGGACGCCTCGGGGCGCCGGACCTCGTTGCGATCCAGGATTCGAGCGGTGGCATCGTCGTCCGCATCCCGGACGGTGTCGCGGCGCCGGGGCGCGGCGCACGTCTTGAACTCCGCGGTCCGCTGGCCGATCCATACGGTCAGCTCCAGGTCCGGCCGCCCGCAGAACGGATCACGATCGCGGGCTCCGGGCCGTTACCGACCCCCGCGCAGGTTGACGCGGCCACGCTCGGCGAGTCGCTCGAGGCGCGGCTCGTGACGGTCCACGGTCAGATCGAGGCGCGACCCACGAAGTCGACCAGTGGCGACGTCAGCTTCTACGTGACGACGACGGCCGGAAAGGTCCGGATCGTCGCTGATGCGTCGAGCGGGCTGACGCCGGACTCGGTGACGGTGGGGGCAACCTACGACATCGTCGGCGTAGCTGGTCAGCGTGCGTCACGCAAGGGTGCCCTGGACGGGTATCGCGTCTGGCCGAGGGACTCGGCCGACGTCCGTCGCATCGCGACCCCAGGTCCGTCGGCGACGCCGCGGCCGAGCGGTTCGCGTGCGCCGGGCGCCTCGCAGACAGCGTCCCCGTCGCCAATCGGCAGCGTGTTGACGATCGCAGACGCGATCCGCCGCGCCGACGGCCCGGTCGCCTTCGATGGCCTCGTGACGACGCGGCCGGACCTTCTGGATGCGACGGGCCGCCGGATCGTGATCGAGGACCGAACGGCGGGTGTCGAGGTTCTCATTCCGGCCGATGCGAAGGCCCCCGCGATCGGAACGAGGATTCGGGTCGACGGGACGATCGGGCGGGCCTATGACGCGCCACGAGTCAAGGCCGAACGGATCGTCGTCATCGCCGTCGGGGCCCGACCGTTGGCCCTTGATCTCCAACGCTCTCCCACGGCCGCATACGAATGGCGCCTCGTCCGCGTCAGAGGCACGGTCGTCGAGGTCAAGAAACTGGGCGATCGATGGCGGGCCGAGTTGGCCGTCGGCGGCGAGCGCGTCGTCGTGAGCGGCCTGGCGGGCGCGCGGATCCCGGCCACGACCCTCGCCGGCGGCAACATGGCGACGATCGTCGGGATCGTGCGACGGCCGTACCCGGGCGCCGCCGACCGCCGCTGGTCGATCGCGCCACGGAGCTCAGCCGACGTTGTCGTCGGCACGGTCCGGCCCGCGCCGGGGAACGGCGCCGCGTCTGAGCGACGTGTCGGCCCAGGAGCCGCCGAGGCCCGAACGGAACGCTCCGCCGCACCCAACGTCGATCTCGTCGACCTCGCCGGTCACCTCGGGAGGATCGTCCGGGTCGGCGGGCTCGTCACCGAGCTCGCGCCCGACGGGTTCCTGCTCGACGACGGGACGGCCGTCGGCCGAATCGCGCTGGCCGGAGCCGCCGCCGAGTACCTGCCGCTCCTCGAGCCGGGCGACGCCCTCAATGCCACCGGCCGTGTCCAGCAGGACGGCAACACCTACCGGATCGTCGTGGACGATCCGGCGAACCTTGTGAGGGTCGGCGACCCGACGCTCGATCCCACCAGCGGCGGACTCGCGCCCGATCAACCCCTTGGGCGCGCAGCGGACGCCGCGGCGCCCGGCGGCCGGCAAGCGGGGGGCCTGCTCGGACCGAGCTCGCCTGGCACGGTCGGAATGGCCGGAATCGTGCTCATTTCGCTCATCTCGGTGGCCGTGGCCGTGCTCCGCAGGCGGCGCGCGAGGCGCCTCCTGACGACGCGTGTGGCGTCTCGCCTGGCCGAGGTCGGGGCTGTGCACGGGCCGGACTGATGACTCGCGCGTGGCCACGCTCAGCAATCGTGCTTGACGCTCGTCTGAGCACGGGACTATCCTCGGCCGAGTTTCGCGCATGCGAAGCACCACTTGAGCGAGGAAAAGGGCTTGCCGAACGCGGATCACCGCGTCGCACTCCCGCTGGGAGAACGGCAATACCACATTGGACTCGGCCCGGGAGAACTGGCCGAGTACATCCTCCTCCCTGGTGACCCCGACAGGACTGGCCGGATCGCCGCGCGTCTCGACTCCGTCGAGCACGAGCGGCACCACCGGGAGTTCGCCTCGGTCACCGGGACGTATCGCGGCGAACGTGTCTCGGTCGTTTCGACGGGAATCGGCACGGACAACGTCGAGATCGTGGTGGCGGAAATACTGGCGATCACGGAAAGGCCAACCTTCATCCGGGTCGGTTCCTGCGGGACTCTCCAACCGGAGGTCGCCCTCGGGGACCTGATCATCACGACCGGAGCAGTCCGGCTCGAGTCGACCACGAGCTTCTATGTCCACGATGGGTATCCGGCGGTCGCCGATTACGAGGCGGTCGTCGCACTCATCGAGGCAGCCGAGCGGCTCGGGCACCGGAACCATGTCGGGGTCACGGCGACGGCACCGGGATTCTTCGGGGCGCAAGGGCGTCCCATCCCGCAGTTGCCCATCCGCTACCCTGACTTGGCGGAGGACATGGCGCGCCAGCGCGTCATGAACTTCGAAATGGAGGCATCAGCGCTGCTCGTGCTGGCCACGCTCGCCCGATGCCGGGCCGGAGTCGTCTGTGCGGTCTACGCACAGCGCACCACCGGTGCGTTCGTCGAGGGTGCGGCCAAGGACGCAGCGGAGGCTGCGTGCGTTGAGACGGGGCTCGAGAGCCTCCTGATCCTCGCCGAGATGGATCGCCAGAAACGCCTAGCCGGGACGGAGCGCTGGCGACCGTCCCTGTGGACATTCCAGTGATCTGCGGACGCGGGACGAGGGTTCCCGCGCCGCCACGCTGAACAGGAGGAGCCCTCCATGGCCGAAGCGTATTGCGTCAAGGACAAGCAGAAGGTCGAAGTCCAGAATCCCCAGAGGATCACGATGAAGAACGGCAAGCCGGCGCTGTCCGGGACTTGTCCGATCTGCAAGGGCAAGGTCTTCAAGATCGGCGGTTGACCCCCGCCAATCGTTGAATCGCCCGAAGGGGGCCCGCCGGCAACGGCGGGCCCCTTCGTGTGTCCCGCCAGTTGGGCACGCAGGATCCCGGACGATCGTGCCGAACGGCCCTCGACGGCCGACCTCGAACGATGCGACCATACAGTTCGGCGGTCGCGCGCGGGGCCGACCCAGCGCCGGCTTCGACGTCCACCTCGAACACCAACATTGACGCTCGCCCGTCGGAGGGCGAGCGCTCGTCGCGAAGGAGCCCGTCATGGCAGTGCGAGTCGGCATCAACGGCTTCGGGCGGATCGGCCGCCAGTCGCTCAAGGCACTCATCGAGCGGGCCCCGGATGTCGAGGTCGTTGCGATCAACGACCTGGTCGACACGTCGTTGAACGCGCTCCTCTTCAAGCACGACTCGACGTATGGCGCCTACAAGGGCACCGTCGATCACACGGACAACGCGCTGATCATCGACGGCCGCGAGATCAAGGTCCTCAAGGAACGGGATCCGGCGGCCCTGCCCTGGGCCGATCTCGGGGTCGACATCGTGCTCGAGTCGACCGGCCTGTTCACCGACGCCCAGAAGGCCGGTGCGCACCTCAGCGCCGGCGCGAAGAAGGTGATCATCAGCGCGCCTGCCAAGGGTGAGGACGTCACGATCGTGCTCGGCGTGAACGAGGGCACGTACGACGCCGAGAAGCACAACATCATCAGCAACGCCAGCTGCACGACCAACTGCCTGGCGCCCGCGGCAAAGGTCGTCCACGACCTCCTGACGATCGAGCGCGGGCTGATGAACACGATCCACAGCTACACGAACGACCAGAACATCCTCGACGTGGCCCACAAGGATCCGCGACGCGCCCGGGCCGCGGGCCTAAACATCATCCCAACGACGACCGGGGCCGCGAAGGCCCTGGCCCTCGTGATCCCGGACCTGAAGGGCAAGTTCGACGGGTTCAGCCTTCGGGTCCCGACCCCGACGGTCAGCGTCGTCGACTTCACCGCGGACGTTTCACGGCCGACATCCGTCGAGGAGCTCAACGACGCGTTCCGGACGGCCGCCGAAGGTCCGCTGAAGGGCATCCTCGGGGTCAGCGACGATCCCCTGGTCTCGACCGACTTCCGAGGCGACAGTCGCTCGTCGATCATCGACGGGCCATCGACGATGGTCCTCGGCGGGACGATGGTCAAGGTCATCAGCTGGTACGACAATGAGTGGGGCTACAGCTGTCGAGTCGCCGACCTGATCGGCTTCGTCGCTGCTCGCCTGCCGGTCGCCGGTCGCGCCTGACCGCGGACCCGCATGGACAAGCTGACGATCCGCGACCTCGACGCCGCCGGCAAACGCGTCTTCGTCCGCGTCGATTTCAACGTCCCGCTGGCGGACGGCAAGGTGACCGACGACTCTCGCATCCGGGCCGCGCTGCCGACGATCAACGCCCTGCTGGCCCATGGCGCCAAGGTGATCCTCGCCAGCCATCTCGGCCGGCCGGACGGCAAGGTCCAGGACGGGCTCCGCCTTCGGCCGGTCGGCCAGCGCATCTCGACGCTGCTTCGGCGCAACGTCCCCGTGACTGGCGATGCGCTCGGGGTGGGTACCGAGGACGCGATCAAGCGCCTCCGGGGCGGTGAGGCGATCCTCCTTGAGAACCTCAGGTTCCACGCCGAGGAGGAGAAGAACGACCCTGAATTTGCGGCGAAGCTCGCTTCGTACGCCGATGTCTACGTCAACGACGCGTTCGGGACCGCCCACCGGGCCCACGCCTCGACCGTCGGAGTCGCGAAGCTGCTGCCCGCCTACGCCGGGCTGCTCATGGAGCGCGAGATCGAGATGCTCTCGCACCTCCTGGAGGACCCCGCCAGACCGTTCGCGGCGATCCTCGGCGGCGCCAAGGTATCCGACAAGATCAAGGTCCTCGAGCACCTCATCTCGAAGGTCGACATCCTCGTCGTCGGTGGCGGGATGGCCAACACGTTCCTCCTCGCCCAGGGCAAGTCGGTCGGCAAGAGCCTCGCGGAGCACGATCGCGTCGAGGATGCCCGACGGATTCTCATCGCCGCCGAGGCGCGCGGCGTGCCGGTCATCCTCCCGACCGACGTCGTGATCGCCAAGGAGGTCACCCGCGGCACCGAATACAAGACCGTCGGGACGGAGAAGTTCCCGGCCTCGTGGCACATTGTCGACGTTGGCGAGAACTCGCGACGGGCGATCGAGGAGGCTCTCGCGCCGGCGAAGACCGTGTTCTGGAACGGCCCGCTCGGCGTATTCGAGATCCCGTCGTTCGCCCATGGGACGAAGGAGATCGCCCGGTTCCTCGCCGATCGGGCTGAGAATGGTGCGACCGTCGTCGTCGGCGGTGGCGACTCGGTGGCCGCTCTTGAGCAGCAGGGCCTCGCCGAGAAGATGACCCACATCAGCACGGGTGGCGGTGCCTCGCTGGAATTCCTCGAGGGCCGTGAGCTGCCCGGCATCGCGGTGCTCGTGGATCGCCCAAAGACGGCGAAGAAGGCAACTACCAAGGCGGAGGCCAAGGCGTGACAACGTCCACGAACACGACGATCGAGTTCGTCGCCGCTCGCGAGATCCTCGACTCGCGCGGCAACCCGACGATCGAGGTCGATGTCATCCTCGGCGACGGCTCCGTCGGCCGAGCGGCCGTGCCATCGGGCGCCTCGACGGGCGTCCACGAGGCCGTCGAGCTGCGCGACGGCGACAAGTCGCGGTTCGGTGGCAAGGGCGTACTGCGCGCCGTCGCCAACGTGACCGATGTGATCGCCGAGGCCGTCTGCGGCCTCGATGCCGCGGACCAGCCCGGCCTCGACGCGATCCTTCGTGAGCTCGATGGCACGCCGAACAAGGCCAACCTCGGTGCGAACGCCATCCTGGGCGTCTCGCTGGCCGCCGCCCATGCCGCAGCCGCCGCCCACGACCTCTCGCTGTTCCGCTATCTCGGCGGCGTCGGCGCCCGGACGCTGCCGGTCCCGATGTTCAACATCCTCAATGGCGGCAAGCACGCCAGCGATTCGACCGACTTCCAGGAATTCATGGTCATGCCGGTCGGCTCCGACACGTACGCCGGGGCGCTCCGCGCCGGGGCTGAGATCTTTGCCGCCTTGCGGACGATCCTCCACGACGAGGGCCACGCCACCGGCCAGGGAGACGAGGGCGGCTTCGCCCCGAGCCTGGCGTCGAACGAGGCAGCCGTCGAGCTGATCCTGCGGGCGATCGAGAAGGCCGGCTACCGGCCCGGCGACCAGATCTCCCTGGCCCTCGACGTCGCCAGCACCGAGTTCTATGCCGATGGCCGCTACGCCTTCGGCGGCGGCAGCTACACCAGCGCCGAGATGGTCGACCAGCTGGCGGCCCTGGCGGGCCGCTTCCCGATCGTCTCGATCGAGGACGGCCTGGCCGAGGATGACTGGGAGGGCTGGCGCTTGCTGACCGAGCGCCTGGGGAGCACGGTGCAGCTGGTGGGTGACGACCTGTTCGTGACCAACACCACCCGCCTGCAGCAGGGGATCGAGCAGGGCATCGCCAATTCGATCCTGATCAA
>JBBSCI010000050.1:0-18468 GCA_038250445.1 Candidatus Limnocylindrales bacterium
ACCTTCCCACGTCGAGGAAGGCCGCCGTCAGTTACGCACTCTGGATCAGGCGCTCGCTCGACCACAGCACTTCGGCTCCCTCGATCTGGATCCGGATATTTATGGCCTGCTGACGGGCGGCAAGGGCTTCACGACCGGGATCAACCCCATGACCATCATCGTGGCGGTCATCGGTGCGATCGTCGCGGTCGTCGGATATGGCTTCATCACTGGTCGTAACCGGGCGGGCCGGGGTCCGATCTGACCGAAAATGGGAAGGGAGCAAGGGAGGGCACGATGAATCGAGTGACGGCAGCGTCACTTCGCGGTCGCGGCTAGCCGGGCTGCTGCTGGTCGTCGTCGCTGTGATCGTGGCGGCGTGCAGGGGCGGAGGCTCGTCGGGCTACTGACCTTGGCGGCGCGGATCGGGTGGACGCTCGAGAGGCCGCGGAAATGGCGTCTGCCGGTTGACGGCCCAGGCCACTCCGCCGGTCACGATTCCCACGCCGCCGACTGGGGTATCGTGACCTCGTGGGCAGGACAGCGGACGAGCCAGCAGGTCATCGCGTGCTCCTCGTCGGGATGATGGGCGCCGGCAAGACGGCCGTCGGGCGCGAGCTGTCGGCGGCGACCGGCTGGCCGTACGTCGACAACGAGGAGGTGCTGCGCCGCCAGACCGGGCGGGAGCCCGCGGAGATTCGCGCGACCGAGGGCGAGGACGTCCTCGATCTCGCCGAATCCGCCGCGTTCGACGAGGCGCTCGGGCTGGAACCGCCGACGATTATCGGCGTCGCAGCCGCCGCCGTTCTCGATCCCGCGGCCCGAGAGGCCCTCCGCGAAGGCGGTCACGTCGTGTGGCTTCGAGCGCGCGCGGAGACGATGCTCGGGCGGGTCGCGTCAGGCAGCGGGCAGGGAGAAGCCACCGACCTCGACTGGCTACGCAGGCGCGCCCGCGATCATCAGATGCTCTATCAGTCGGTCGCCTCGCAGATCGTCGACGTTGACGATCGCACGCCGGCCGAGATCGCCGGCTAGATCCTCCGGAGGCTCGAGGGATCCTGACACGGGGCTCCAGAGTTCGCTCGGAGCAGTCGCCGCTCGGACGGTCCAGGCCGGGGCCGTCACCTGCTCGACCGGCAAGATGTCGTGGCAGTCCTGGAGCACGCCAGCGACTAGCCCTTCGTCGCCCCGGCAGTCAATCCGGAAACGATGTACTTCTGCGTGAACAGCGCGATCACCATGATGGGCACGGTCACAACGACCGCGGCTGCCATGAGGCCACCCCAGTCGATGCTCGCGTATGCAACAAAGTTGAAGATGGCTACGGGGAGCGTCTTGGTGTTTGCTCCTGAGAGCACGAGCGCGAACATGAAGTTGTTCCAGGAAAAGATGAACGACAAGATGCCCGCCGTCGCGACTCCTGGCACCGAAAGCGGAAGCGTGATCCGACGGAACGCCCCGATCGGCGTCAGCCCGTCGACTTGTCCCTGCTCTTCGAGCTCAATGGGCATCGAATCGAAGAAGCTGATCATGATGTAGACGATGAGCGGGAGGGCGACAAACATGTGGGAGATGATCAGCACGCCGTATCCGCCAACCATCTGCAGGTTCGAGAAGACGTAGTACCAGGGCACCAGCAGGCTGACGCCGGGGATGATGCGCGCCATGAGGACGACGAGGGATGACCGGCGCATGGAAAACCGACTCATCGAGTAGGCCGCTGGTATGCCGATGAGCAACGACAACGTGGTCGAGGCGAACGCGACCCAGAAGCTATTGAGGATGAACGACACGTAGTTGTTGCGGCCGAGCACGGTCTCGTAATTTTCGAGCGTTGGCGTGAAGATGAACGATTTGCTCACGTTGTAGATGTCGACGTTTGTCTTGAGGGAGGCCAACAGCATCCACGCCAGGGGGGCGAGGAAGACAAGCACGATCAGGATCAGCATGACGGCGCGGAAGATCCTGTAGCCGTTGGAGCGCCGCAGGCGGCGATGTTGCGATCTCGTGATCGATCTCAATTTCGGCGTCCGCGTAAGGGTCGTGGTCATCGGCTGCTGCCCTTTCGCCGGAATGTGATCAACGACATGGCGGCGACGATGATGAGGAAGAACACGATCAGTACGGTCGAGGCCGTTCCGTAGTCGTTGTAGTCAAAGCTCAGCCCATAGGCGTAGACGTTGAGGGTCTCGGCTTCATGGAACGAGCCCCCGCCTTTGCCCTTGGTGGCGTACAGGATGTCGAAGGTCTTCAGGGCATCGATCGAACGCAGCAGCAATGCCACGACTACCGTCGTCCTCAGCAGCGGCAGCGTGACAAACCAGAAGCGTTGCCAGTAGCTGGCGCCGTCGACCCGGGCCGCCTCGTCCGGTTCATCGGACAGCGACACGAGGCCTGCCAGCAGGATCAGCACGACCATGGGCGTCCATTGCCAGATGTCGACGAGGATCAGTGTCGGCAACGCTGTATCCACGCCCGAAAACCATGGCTGGGGAGGCAAGCCGAACCATGACAGCACTTCGTTGGCGAATCCAATGCTGGGGTCGAAGATAAGGCGCCACATCATGCCGACGGCAACGGGTGTGGCCACCAGTGGCAGCAGGATGGCGACGCGCACCAGCTTCTCGCCTTTGAACGGGCGCAGCAGCAGGAGGGCGATGCACATGCCAAGAACCATTTCGACGCCGACGGCGCCCACGGTGAAGAAGAAAGTGCGGCCTACTGCTGGCCAGAACCGATTGGTGTCGGTCAGCACTTCGATGTAGTTGGAAATCCCGACAAATTCGGATGGGGCGCGAACTGATCCCCGGGCATCCGTCAGGCTCAGGTAGAACGTCCAGGCCAGGGGAAAGGCGATGAGCAGCCCGACAAAGATCATCGCCGGAGCGGCGAAGAGCCACTTCCGGTGACGATTGGCCCAGTCTGAGTATGCCGTCCACGCGGAAGGCTTAGCGGTGGCTGTGATCGCCATCGTTCACCTCGGACCTGACGTCATCGCCTGTCCACGCACGCCAGCTGGTCTCGCGCCTCCCCGACAGCCCACGCAACAGGATGGCGGGTCCTTCCATGGCGAGGAGGATCGGCCATCCAGCGTTGCGGTCTGCCTCTACTTCTCGTCTTCCAGGAATGCCTGGAAGGCGGTGTTCGCCGCATCAGCGGCGGCGGAGGAGTCACCTCCGGTAATGGACACGACGATCGGGTCGCCGACGATCTCGCGAGCTTGGGCGACGTTGATCACGAGTGGGCGATCGTGGCCGACACCGGTCGCGGAGCCAATGGCGATTGCCGCAGCGAGATCCGCTGGGAACGTGGAGGTGCCGGCCGGGTCAGCCCAGACAGAGTCGCGCGGCCCGGGAACACCCGACTTCTGGATCTCGAGAA
Organism: Candidatus Limnocylindrales bacterium; assembly: GCA_038250445.1. Classification (GTDB taxonomy): domain Bacteria; phylum Chloroflexota; class Limnocylindria; order Limnocylindrales; family CSP1-4; genus CF-46. The sequence continues at coordinate 3,361 of JBBSCI010000050.1, forward strand.
CCATGGCTTTGCTGGTCGCCCATTCAACGAACTTCCACGCATTGTCCTGATTCTTTGATGCGGCATTGATACCGAGGGCCCAGGACGGAACGCTGTACGGCTTGGATCCGGCCGGTCCGGCCGGGAACGGAGCGAATCCAACCTTGTCGAAAACGGTCGAGTTTTCCTTTTCAGTCACGTTCTTGTACAGACTGCTCGCGTCCGACCAGAAGGCGGCTTTGCCCTGCGCAAAGATTGCCGACGATTCGGGCCAGCTCATGTCGGTACTGACATTTTCAGGGCCATAGTTGCGGAGCAAGCCGCCGTAGTACTCGTAGGCCTTCTTGGCCTCCGGGCTGTCCACGATGGAGTTGCCCTGATCGTCGATGAAGTCACCGCCAAAGCTGAACAGGTAACTGGAGAACTGCGTCACCGCTGCGGACTTGGCCGTGCGCGCCACGAATCCGGCGACACCTGGGTTTGCCTCCGAGATGGCCTTGGCTGCCGACTCGAGCTCGTCCAGCGTCTTGGGAGCCTCCAGGCCGGCCTTCTTCAGCAGGTCGGTGCGGTAGTAGAGCACCTCCTGCTCCGTGATGGTCGGCACACCCACGACCTTGTCCTGGTAGGTGGTCGAGCTCACGGGACCGGGCTGGAAGTCGCTCCACTCCCAAGCCGCGTTTCCTGCAACCTTGGCGGTGAGGTCCATGAGGTAGCCGTTCTTGGCGAAGAGCTTGCCCTCCTGGAGCGGGCGATACATCATCACGTCGATCTCATTCGTGCCGGCGTTGAGCTTGACGTTGTACTGATCGGACAACTGATCCTCGCCGAGCTGTGTCAGTTCGACGGTAAGGCCAGACTCCTTTTCGAACGCCGGAATCTGCTTCTTGATGATCTCGCTCCACACGTGGTTCGCGAGGGTTACTCTGAGCGTCTTCGACCCTTCAGCCGCGCCGCCTCCGCCGCACGACCCCAACGCCCCCGCTACAAAGAGGGCTGCGACGGCAAGTCCGGCAACTCGCAACAGTGGACGATGCTTCATAGCGGTTCCTTTCGCTGGTGCGCGCGTGTGATGCGCGGGATCGGGCGGAGGCATCGCCACCTTCTGCGGCAGGCGTCCAGCGTGTGGGGTCGGTCCAGCAGCCGACCGTGCCAGTGTGTCGGCTCGCCTCGACCGCGTCATGACGGTCCGTCATGCGGGCTGATAATGTGCGTTCGGCGATGCGCTTCGGACTGTGGAGTTACCTTCCGAGGAAGGCGCGATGACGCGCGGCGGGCTGCCAGCGCGGAGGGCACACTCAATGACCCACGACTCCGGAGCGACCGACGCACTCGTCATCCCCGAGCGCGGTGCGCTCGACCTTCTCGCGCTCGGGGGGATGGCCATCCGCCTTGACCCCGGCATCGTGCCGTTCCGCAGGGCCCGTGAGGTGGCCATCCACGTCTCCGGAGGGGAGTACAACGTTGCCGCCAATCTGGCCGACTGCTTCGGGCTGCGCTCTGGGATCGCCACGGCCATGGTCGACTACCCGATCGGGGACCTCGTCGACGAGCGAGTCCGCGCCATGGGGGTGCGCCCCACCTACCGCCGGTTCGCCCACGACGGCGTGCGCGGGCCGAACATCGCCACCGTATACAGCGATCGCCCGGTCGGCGTCCGGGCCCCGGTGGTGTTCTACAACCGGTCCGACGAAGCGGCGGCGCGCCTGGGACCCGGCGACTTCGACTGGGCGGCGATCTTCGGCGGCGGCGTGCGCTGGCTCCACTCAGGCGGCCTCTTCGCCGCGCTATCGCCGTCGAGCGCCGACCTCATCGTGGAGGCGATGACGGCCGCCCATGTCGCGGGTGCCGTCGTTTCCTTCGACCTCAACTACCGCGGCAGGATCTGGGACGCCCAGGGCGGGCCGGCGCAGGCCCAGGAGGTCATGCGACGGATCGTGGAGCAGGTCGACGTCCTGGTGGGCAACGAGGAGGACTTCCAGAAGGGCCTGGGCATCCCGGGCCCCGAGGCTCGGACCTCGGGCCTGGATCCGAACGCCTTCCTGGGCATGATCTCGCAGGTGGTCTCGCTCTATCCGCGGATCAAGGTCGTGGCCACAACACTGCGGGAGGTGCACTCCTCGAGCCGGCATTCGTGGAGCGCGGTGTCATGGGTGAACGGCGCGTCGTACGTTGCGCCGACCATGGAACTTGACGTCTACGATCGCGTTGGCGGCGGAGATGGTTTCGCCGCGGGTCTCTTCTACGGCCTGCTCACCGGCGCCGAGCCCGACGAGGCGCTGCGCCTGGGCTGGGCCCACGGTGCCCTCGTCGCGACCTATCCGGGCGACACCACCATGGCCACGTTCGCGCAGGTACAGGAGCTGGCGAAGGGCGGCTCGGCTCGGATCCAGCGGTAAGCCGCGGAATGCCGCGGCGCATGGAGGCTGGCGGTATGAGCGAGGCCGATCGTCGCCGGTCCTATACCAGCAGCGGGAAGATGAGCGACCCGCCGACCCTCCTCGACCCCGACGACGCGACCTGCTCGTCCCGCTCTGGCATGGCGACCGTCGCGCTCGGCAACGTGCGACCGGGGTGCCCGTCTTCCTCGATCGCCGTGCGTTCGAGGAGCGGTACAGGCCCGTGAAGAGTTCCACCACGCGCCGTCCGTCCTCCGCTCCGACCGCCGGGGGCCGGTCATCGACGATCGCGGTCAGGAAGTCCTCGATCTGGCGTTCATGGTGGAAGGTCAGCGGATCCTCCACAACCGCCGCCCTTCGATCGACCTCCTGCCAGGCCGGCAGGAGGTCGTCCTCACCTTGGACTGTCCAGAGGTCGTTGATCGGCGGGCCCACCGCCGTGGTCATGCCGGAGATGAACATCGAGCTGCTGGGGCCCGTTCAAGGCTGCCGCTGCAGACGGCCGAGAAGCGAGACCGCGGCAGCGCCGCGAGCGCGAGGGCATGCGTGAGGCCGACCTTGCCGCACCCCATGAGCCCGGTTCGGACCTGCTCGGTCATCCCGTCGCCACCGCGTCCCGCCGGCGATCTAGGCCCTCGACGAGCGCGGCATGGAGCTCGACCGAGTGGGTCCGGAGCCATTTTCGCCACGTCAGGTGATCGTGCCGCCGGCCCGCGACGAGAGTCCAGAACGCGGCCCCGTGACCGAAGACCCGGAGGTGGGCCAGTTCGTGAATGACGACTGTCTCCAGGGCCTCCGGCGGTGCCAGGACGAGCCGCCACGAGAAGCTCAGCCGCCCGTGGCGCGACGCGCTCCCCCAGCGACTCCGCTGATCGCGGACTGACACGGCGGTCGGGCTGACGCGCAAGGCCTGGGCATGGCGCACGATCTCTGCGTCGATAAGGACGCGAGCGCGCTCGCGGAACCATGCGTCGAGGATCGCCCCGATCGAGCGGCGATCCGCCGTCGCGAGCCGGACGACGAGCTCGTCGGCCTCGAGGCCGCCTTCTCGCGACACGCTCGATCGCCGGCTGCGCGGGGCGGCCGGCAGGATCCGGAGCAGGTGGAGCTCGCCGCGGTAGCGGATCGATGCGCCGTCGCGCAGCCCGCCGCGCGCGGCCAGCTCGGCCTGCTGGCGGGCAAGGCGGTCCAGGTGGCGGCGGATCCATGTCTCGCGCTCGCGCAGGAACCGCTCGATAGCTGGACCCGGGTGGGCCCACCCGCGGCGGCTCGCGGGCGGAACGCTCACGACGAGGCCATGGCCGGGGTCGATCGTGATCCGAAGCCCGCGCGAACGAGGCGAGCGACGCAGGACGTACGGCGGCAGGCGATCGACGACCATCGGCGTCGATGGTGACACAGCGGGGCGCCCGGTGACGCAGGCTAGGGCAGCGGCCGCCAGGCCTGGCCGAGCAGGATCGCCACGGCGACAAGAAGGGCCCCGAGCGCGGCGAAAGCGACGCTGACCTCCATCACCTCGTGTTTCATGATCACGTTGGTCGGGAGGTTCTGGAAAACCGTGTGGAGCTCGTCGGCGCTCTCGGCAGCGTAGTAGGTCCCTCCGGTCGTGCTGGCGACCTGCTTGAGCGTCTCCTCGTCGATCGCCCGCCGGCCGCCGTTGCCCTGGAAGACGAAACCGCCGCCGCCGAATCCACCTGGATCCTGGCTTTCGGTCGGCTCGCGGCCGACGAACTGCAGCCCGCATGGAGGCGTCTCGTTGCCCGGATTGGCGGTGCCGAACCCGATCGTGTAGATGCGAACGCCGCGAGCAGCGGCCTGCTTCGCCGCGTCCGCCGGGAGCGGCCCGGTATTGCTCGCCCCGTCGGTCAACAGCACGATGATGGCGGGCGCGTACGCGCCGCTCGGGACCGGCTGGGGGGCCGTGTCGGGAGGAGTCCCCAGGGTGTCGCTCGGGGCAACGCTCTCGTCGATCTCGGCGATGGTGTCGAGTGACTTGAGGATCGCGCTCCCGACGGCGGTCCGCCGACCGGTCGTGAGGCTGGCGATGACATCGAGCAGGACCTCCTGGTCGGTCGTCGGCGACTGGATGGTCTCGGCGAAGCCGGCGAAGGCGACGATGCCGATGTGCGTCGTCGACCCATGGCGTTCGATGAAGGAGGCGGCGGCGGCTTCGGCCGCCAGCAGGCGGTTCGGCTGGATATCGGTCGCGCACATGCTCCGCGAGACGTCCATCGCGAGGATCACCGTTGTCTGGCCGGCCGGGACGCTGACGATGCTGACCGGCCGGGCCATGGCGATCACCAGGCTGCCGAGGGCGACGAGGAACAGGGCGAACGGCAGATGGCGCCGGATCCGCGACGATCCGGGGAGCGCTTCGTGGACGAGAGACAGGCTCGAGTAGCGGAGGCCGGCATGCCGGCGCCGGAGGAGCCAGATGCGGACGGCGATGAGGACGGGCAGCAGCGCCAGGAGGAGCAGGGCGCCGGGCCACAGGAGGTCCGTCACGGCAGCCGCCCGAGCCACAGCAGCGAAGAGAGGCCGCCGACGATGAGGACCAGGACACCGGCCCCAGCAAAGAGCGACGTGACCTCCATCGCCTCCGCTCGGATGACCAGGCGGGTGTCGATGGTGTCGTAGATGGCCTTGAGCTCGTCGGCGCTGGCGGCCGCGTAGTAGGCGCCGTGGGTGGTGTCGGAGATCTGCCGGAGCATCGGTTCGTCCAGCTGGCTGTGAACCTTGAAGCCCTCGACCTCGATCGTCGTTCCCGCCGCGCTGCCAATGCCGACCGTGTAGATCCGTACGCCTGCGTCAGCGGCGGCCGCCGCTGCCTCGATCGGGTCCGGCTGCTGGTTGTTCTCGCCGTCGGACAGCAGGATGATCGCGGCCGACGCGTACGTGCCCTTCGGTACCGGCGTCGGGAGCGGCGTTGGAGCAGGCGATCGGTTCGTGTAGTAGCCGGCGGCCGGATCGGCGTCGGTGTTGGCGATCGTCGTCAGCGAGGTCATGATTCCGCGGCCGATCGATGTGCCCCGCTCAGGAGCGAGGCGGTTGATCGCCGCCAGGACGAGGGTCTCCTCGTTGGTCGGAACCTGGATCGAGAAACCGCTGTCGCTGAAGGCGACGACCCCGACCCTGACCGACGACGGCTGGCGCGCGACGAAGGCGCGAGCCGCAACCTTGGCTGCCTCCATCCGAGTCGGCTCGAGATCGTTCGCCACCATGCTGCCGGAGACGTCGAACGAGAGGATCACGGTGCCCTCGATCCTCGGAACGCTGACCACGCTCTGCGGTCGCGCGATCGCCAGGACCAGGATCGTGAGTCCGGCGAGGATGAACAACCCAGGAATCCGGCGGCGGAGGCGGCTCGGCCGACCAGGCCGGCCCGCGGCAGCATCGCCGCCAGAAGCCTGGATCAAGCCGTACTCGGCGGCCCGCCGCTCGCGGGCGCTCTCGCGGACGATATAGAGCGCGACTGCGAGCGGGATCGCCGACAGGAGCAGCAGCATCGCCGGCCAGATGAACGACACGGGCCTTACCTCCGGCGCTTCTGGCGGACCTTGGCCATGCGGACGATCGCCTGGACAAGATCCTCGCCGGTCGAGAGCGAGACGGCATCGACGCCGGACCGCTTGAAGGCATCGCTCAGGGTCGCCTCGCGCCGATCCGCCGCCTCGCGGAACCGTCGCCGGAAACCCTTGTCATGGGTGTCCACGTAAAGCTGCTCGCCGGTCTCGGAGTCCTCCATGATCAGCGGGCCGACGTCCGGCAGCTCGACCTCACGGCGGTCGAACAGGCGGACGGCCATCACCTCGTGGCGCTGGGTCAGGAGGTTCAGGGGCCGTTCCCAGCCCGGCGCGCTGATGAAGTCCGAGATCACGAAGACCAGCGATCGCCCCTTGATCGAGTGCTGGCCAGCCTCGAGGAGCGGCTTCAGGTCGGTGAAGCCCGCGCTGGCCAGGCGCGGCTGACGGATGAGGTCGTTGATGAGCCTCAGGACCTGGATCCTCCCGCCGCGAGCCGGGATGGTCCGTTCGACCTTGCTGCCGTAGAACACGGCGCCGACGCGATTGCCATGACGGGTCAGCAACCGCGCGAGCGTCGTTACAAAATCGACCAGAACGCTCCGCTTGAGGCGTTCGCTCTCGGCCGTTCCGAAGTCGACTGACGGGCTCAGGTCGAGCAGGAACCAGGCAGTGATCTCGCGATCCTCGACGTACTCCCGGATGTACGGCGTGTCCATCCGCGCGGTGACGCTCCAGTCGATATAGCGGACGTCGTCGCCAACCTGGTATTCGCGGAGGTCGGCGAAGTCCACGCCGTTGCCGCGGAACAGGCTCCGATAGTCGCCCTGAAGCAGGCCATCGAGCCGGCGGATGACCTGCCAGTCGAGGCGCTGGAGGATGCGTTCAGGCGCTAACGTGGACGTTGCCGTGCTCCCTGAGTGGCACGACCGGCAGCGGAATCCGGTCGAGGATGGTCTTGAGCAGATCGTCGCTGGTCACATCGTCGGAGAGCGCATCGAACGACAGGACGAGGCGGTGGCGGAGGACGTCGATCGCCATGTCGAGGACATCCTCGGGCAGCGCGTAGTCGCGGCCACGGACGAAGGCGAGGGCCCGCGCGGTGAGGATCATGTTGATCGACGCCCGCGGGCTGGCCCCGAACGTGATGTAGCGCTTGAGCTCGCCGAGGCCGTGGGTGTCGGGTGCCCGGGTGGCCGTCGCCAGACGAACCGCGTACTCGAACAGGGCGGGATCGACATAGACGCGGTCGGCAGCCTTCTGCATTGCCAGTAGGCCGTCCGTCGAGAGGACCTGCTGGACCGTCGGCAGCAGGCCCGTCATCCGCTCGACGATGACGAACTCCTCCGATGCGCTCGGGTAGCCGACGAGGACCTTGAGCATGAAGCGGTCGATCTGGGCCTCGGGCAGGGCGTACGTGCCCTCCGTCTCGATCGGATTCTGGGTCGCCAGCACGAGGAAGGGACTCGGGACCTTGTAGGTCTCGCGCCCGATCGTCACCTGGCGTTCCTGCATGACCTCGAGCAGAGCGCTCTGGACCTTGGCAGGGGCGCGGTTGATCTCGTCGGCGAGCAGAAGATTGGTGAAGACCGGACCCAGCGACGTGCCGAACTCGCCGGTCTTCTGGTTGTAGATCCGGGTTCCGATCAGGTCGGCCGGGACGAGGTCCGGCGTGAACTGGATTCGCTTGAACTCGCCGCCGATCGACTCGGCCAGCGTCTTGATCGCCATCGTCTTGGCCAGGCCCGGTACGCCCTCGACGAGGATGTGGCCCCGGGCGAGCAGCGCGACGATCAGTCGCTCCAGGAGGTGGTCCTGGCCGACGATGACCTTCTTGACCTCGTAGAGCAGGCGCTCCATCGGAGCCGCGCGGTCCTGGCTGGCTGGCTGATCCATTGGCATGTCCCTCAATACGGCGGCAGGCCGGCAGCGCCGCCGGCAACATCGATCGGTACGGCGAGGCCGATGCCAATGAAGACATCGTCGTCGGTTGGGTTGAGGAGCGCGGTGACGATCCCGATGACCTGTCCCTCCCGATTCAAGAGCGGTCCACCCGAGTTGCCCGGGTTGACCGCTGCGTCGATCTGGATGAGGCCGTGGAGGACCCGGCCACTGTGCTCCAGCTTGAACGTGCGATCGACACCGGAGATGACGCCGGCACTCACGGACCAGCTGAGGCCGAATGGATTGCCCATCACGAACGCCTCACTGCCCTGGCGCGCAGCGTCGGGGTTGCCGAGGATCGCCGGGACCAGGTTCGTCGGCGGCTGGTCCGCGCGAATGACGGCAATGTCGTTCTCCGGCTGGCGAGCAATGACCTGCGCGCCGGACGTGGTTCCGTCGGCGAAGGTCAGCCCGATGGACGTCTTGTCGGCCACGACATGGAGGCTCGTCAGGATGTCGCCGTCGAGATTGACGACGACACCGCTGCCGAGGCTGTCGCCGCTGCCCGGCTCGCCTGCCCTGTCCGCGCCCTTCGTCTGGATGAGGACCAGCGATGGCTGGACGGCGTCGAATACGAGCTCGGAGAACGCGGGCGGCGGAGTGACGGAGGCGAGCGCCTGGGCCACCCTGTCGTCCACGTCGCGCTGGGAAAGCGGCCGCGGACCGGGAACCAGGACGCCGTAGACCAGGATCGCGACGAGGGCCGCCAGCACGCCGAAGGCGAAGGGCGCTGCCCGACCGACACGCGCACCAAGACGACCGAAGCGTCGTTGCGGCGTTGGTCCAGTTCCGGGGAGCTCCTCGGCCATTTGTTCATCCCGAGGGGATACGGATTCCAGTGCCGGCGTTCGGGCAGTTTAGCGCCAGATCGCTAAATGGCTCGCGCGGGCATTTGGATGACTAGCCCGAAACGCCTCTCCCATGCATCTATCCTCCGAAAGCGGCTATCGACGCCGCGTCCTTCCGAGGGGATCATGAGAATGGACCGATGACCGTCGACGCGATGCGCCGGCGTAGGCCGGAGGCGCTAGCGGCCCTGCTCGAGAGCTACGGCCGCGAGATCCAGGGTGTCGCCTACCTGATCCTGCGAGATCGTGCCGCCGCGGAGGACGTGGTCGTCGAGACGTTGCTGACCGCCTTCGAGCGGGCCGGCGACCTTCGCGACGAACGGGCCCTCCGCCAGTGGGTCCTGCGTATCGCCACCAACCGCGCACTCGGGATCCGCCGCAGCGGCGCTCGCGTCGTCCGCCTCGAGATCGTCCCCGATCCGGAGGCGCCCGGTGACCTGGGCGCGAGCTCCGCCGATCGGTTGACGCTCCTCGACGGAGTCGACCGACTACCTGCCCAGATGCGCGCGGCGGTCGTCCTCCGCTACTACGCCGACCTGTCCGTCGAGGACGTTGCGTCGGCCTTGGGCAAGAGCCCGAACACCATAAAGGCGCAGCTCCAGACTGCGCTCGACCGGCTCCGGATCTCGCTTGCCGAGACGGGCGGGGCCGTCCCGGAGGTCCGTCATGCATGACGCCCGACTCGAGGATCAACTGCGCAGGCAGCTCCGGTCCGAGGTTGACAGCCTGCCCTTCTCGATCACAGCCGAGGATCTCGATCGGACGCTCGCCGTCCGACGCCGCAACCGGATGGTCCGGCGTGGCTGGCTAGCGGCGGCGGCCGCGGCCGTCGTGCTCGTGGTCGGCCTTGGGGCGATCCTCGGCCTCCGAGGTAAGGACCAGCCGAGTGTCAGCGTCTCGCCGAGCCCGAGCGGAACGCCTTCCGCCAGTCCGGCCGCTGTCGGGCCGGCATGGCTGGCGATCACCGGGCCGGCCGATTGGCAGCCGGATCCAGGCTACGAGATGCAGGTCAACGGCAAGGCCTGGGTCGTCGACAAGAACAACGGTGGGGGCGTGACGACCGTCGACCTGGCCAATCCGTCGCGCGTAACGATCAGCGGCGTCGGCGGATGCGAGTCCATCCTCGCGTTCACCGCTCAGCCCGGCCGGATGTACGTGATTCGCTTCGCCGCCAACGGCTCGCCGGCGGTCGAGGACTGGACGGCGAACGGCGTGGACAGCGGCCCGGGGATTAACGGCCCGGTTACACCGAAATGCCCGGCCGCGGCCGCGGACACGATCGACACACCGAGGCCACCATCGGAGGCGACTCCCCAGTCCGTTCGTCCGACTGAGCCGCTGGGGGCAGCGCATGACGCCGTCTTCGTGCGGCTGGTCGGGCCGACGGATCGACCAGACCAGCTGACGGTCTCGATCGTCACCCTCGACGCCGCCGCGTTCGAGACCAAACCCAGCCAACGCATCATCGCGCGGATCCCTGGGTCCGCTATTCCAGCGGGTCTCCGTCTCAACTCCCGTGATGCCCTCTATGCCCAGGCGGGGTGGCTTGCGCTCGATGTTGCTGACACGACGAAGCTCGACCGATCAATCCTGATCGTCGACCTCCGAGCTCCGGACCATGCCACTTGGCTCGTCGCGGGCAACCTCAGCGTCGCCTCGTGGGGACCAGGATCGATCCTCGCCGTGCCGGAAAACAGCCAGATCCATCTCTACAATCCAGACGGGCAGACGGTTGACTCGGTCCAGATTCCCGATGGTGTCAACATCGCAGATCCGGACGCCCGGCCGGCGTGGCTTGCCGCCGGCACCGGATTCCTCACCTGGAAGGGCGACATCGAGCGAGAGATAGGCCGCCTCGACCTCGGTGGGGCGTTCACGGCCGTCACCGAGCCGCCGGCGACATTCCAGGCCAGCGGTCTTGAGCGCCGATGGGGCCCGGATGGCTCAGAGCTGGGCGGAGGCTGCCCAACCGAGGGCGGCGCTCCGGGCTGCTCGATCTCGACCTCCCTGAACGGCGGGCCGCCGATCGAGTGGTACGCGGAGGGATCCGGTAAGGGCACGATCCAGGATTCAGCATGGGACGCGGCGGGCAAGGGTGTCTGGTTGCTGCTCGAGCGCGGAACCGGCAGGGGCCCAAAGACCCATGTGGTGTTGCACGCCGATGCACCTGGCGACTGGCTCGAGATTGCGGGCATGCCCCTCACGAGGCCCAGCGATAGCAGCTTGAAATTCCAGGGCCTGCAGGACGCCGCGGCGACACTCGACGGACGGCACATCCTGATCGGCGTGGCGAGCGCGGAGGTCCAGGCTGCCGTGAGCGGCGACGGTGCACGAGCGACGATTGATCCGGGTGCATGGTTCGCTGGTTGGGCCGACGACCAGGGTCCGTATCCGGTGCGGTGACGAGGCCCTAAGCCGCCTCGGGGTTCGGGACCGGCGGCTCGCTGTCCCCGACGATCGGGTCGGACGAGGCGTTCTCGCGACGGGCGAGGATGACGAACGGCACCGCCAATCCCATCAGCCCGGCCGAGATCATGTAGGACGCGCCATAGCCGAAGACGTCGGCACTCCGCCCGAGCGCTGGCTGGGCGATGACGCCGCCGACCGATCCCATGAGGTTGTCGAACGACAGCACCGTCGCCCGCTGTTCGGACGGAATCAGGCCATTGATAAACGCCTGCCGCAGCGGTGATTCGAGGGCGAACACGAGCGCCCAGCCGACGAGCAGCACGAGGGCAACCGCAAAGCTGGTCGTCCAGCCGATCAGAAGCAGCAGGACAACATTCGCGACGCCACCGATGATCAGCGCGTCGGTCCGCCGCTTGAACAGCCGGCGCACCCGGCTCACGCTGAGCCCGCCGACGATCTGGGCTCCCGCCACGATCGCGGCCGCCAGGCCGGCGATTCCGTACGCCGTCTTGTCGCCGTAAAAGTTGGAGCAGGTACGGCTGGAGCGCGTAGAAGCCGTAGAAGCCGACGCCGGCCGTGAACGGCGAGGCGAGCATGAGCCAGCGAACGGGCGGGTTCCGCAGGCCGGCGTTGACGGCCCCGGTGAAGACCGTCCGGACCGCCGCCAGCGGCGTCGCCCCGCGCTCGGGCTTGAACCCGAGGTCATGCATGAATCGGAAGGCGACGACCAGCGTCACGCCGAGCATCGCGGCCCGCAGGATGTACGGGACGCCGAGGTTCGTCACCTGGGCGACGATTCCACCAAGGACCGATCCGGTGAGCATCGCTGCCCCGCCGATCGTCTGGGCCCGCCCGAAGACCGACTCGAGCGTGCCCGTGAAGCCGGTCGCGGCGAGGGCGTCGACGAGCCAGGCCTCGGTGGCGCCGGAGAAGAACGTGAACCCCAGGCCGAGGAGGATCGAGGCAACGGCCCAGCCGAGCAGCGGCGCGTGGATCTGCCACATCGCGAGGTAGAGAAGCGTCGAAACGAGGAGTGTCGCCGAGCCGAGGAGGAACGAGAAGCGCCTGCCGCGGGTGTCCGCGACGACACCGGTCGGGATCTCGAATATGACCGAGCCGACCGCAAAGAACGCATTCGCCGCGAACGCCTCGGCGTTGCTCAACCCCGCGTCGAGAAGGAACAGGGTGTTGACGCCCCAGATGAACGACGCGGCAAGCGTGGTGAGGAGCGTCAGAATCAGGTACGTGCGCTGGACCGCGCGGTCATCGGTCGGCTGGATCGTCACGGCCGTCCAAGTCTAGCGCCAAGCCGGCCGCGGGCCCGGCCGTCAGCGGCGACCGTCCGCAGCGACTCCCAGCGCGCCTTTCCACTCCGTGAAACTCGCGCGTCGGGAACCGGTTCATCTGCCTATCGTGTCGGCCACGTTCGACCGTCGCAGCGATGACGAGGTTCACCGCATGATCCGTACCACGCCGTTCCACGAGCGGACGAACGCGCTCAACGAGACCGGCCTCTGGGAGCACTGGTCGAACCACCTCGCGGCGGTGCGCTACCAGGCCTCGGAGAAGTTCGAGTACTTCGCGATCAGGAACAGCGCCGGCCTGTTCGACACGTCGCCGCTCTACAAGTACCGGATTCACGGACCGGACGCCGAACGGTTCCTGGGCGGGGTGCTCGTCCGCGACATCCGCGCCTGCCAACCGGGTCACGCCCAGTACACGGCGTGGTGTGACGACCGGGGGTTCGTCGTCGAGGACGGCGTCATCCTGCGCCTGGCTCCCAACGAGTTCATCCTGACCGCTGCCGAGCCCAACCTCGCTTATTTCGAGGGGCTCATCGGTCGCCTCGACGCCGGTATCGAGGAGGTGACCGACGACTGGGCGATCCTGTCCGTCCAGGGCCCTCGCGCCGCGGCCCTGCTCGGGACGCTGACACCGGACGTGGCCGGCCTCCCCTACTTCGGCCTCACCGCGACGAAGATCGCGAACGTGCCGGTGACGATCTCGCGGACCGGCTACACCGGCGACCTGGGATACGAGATCTGGATCCCCGCCGCCGATGCACTCGCGGTCTGGGACGCGGTCTGGGCGACGAGCCGCGGTCAGGGCGTGATCCCGTTCGGGATGACCGCGCTCTACATGGCGCGCATCGAAGCCGGGCTCGTCCTTCTCGACGTGGACTTCCACTCGAGCCGCTTTGCCTGGACCGACGCGGACCGGAGCACGCCCACGGAGCTCGGGCTTGGCTGGATGCTGCGGAACCTCGATTCCGACGACCGCGCGTTCATCGGGCGGGACTCGATCGAGCGTGAAGTGCGCGAGAAATCGTCGCGCTGGCGCCTCTCGGGGCTCGTCGTCGACTGGCAGGACTACGACCGGATCTACGGCGCCGCCGGCCTCATCCCGCCGAAGGACCATACGCCGGTGCACGACGAGTACTACGTCTACGACGAGGCCCTCAATCAGCTCGGCTACGCGACGAGCCAGATGTACTCGCCGATGCTCCAGCGGCACATCGCCCTGGCCCGCGTCCCGCTCGAGCGATCGACGCCGGGGTCGCGGGTCAAGCTCGAGCTGGCGGTCAACCACCGCTACGAGTACTTCGATGCCACCGTCGCCCGCCTGCCGCTCTTCAACCCCGAACGAAGGACCGCCTGACATGCCGAAGACGACGCCCTCGAAGCCCGCCCGGTCGGCCAAAGCGACGACGAAGGACGATCGGACCTACGACGCGATCGTCATCGGCGGCGGCCACAACGGCCTGACGAACGCCGCTTACCTCGCGAAATCCGGCCTCCGGACGCTGGTCCTCGAGCGGCGGAACGTCGTCGGCGGAGCGGCGATCACCGAGGAGCTTCGGCCCGGGTTCTGGTTCACGACCTTCTCGTACGCGCTCAGCCTGCTGCGGCCGGACATCATCCACGAGCTCGAGCTGACCAAGCACGGCTTCATGCCGATCCTCATGCCCTCGACGTTCTGCCCGAAGGAGGACGGCGACTACCTGCTCCTGACCCAGGATCATGGCGAGAACCTCAAGGAGATCGCCCGGCACAGCCAGCACGACGCCGACGCCTACAACCAGTACGCGCACGACATGGACATGGTCTGCCAGGCGCTCAAGCCACTCCTCGACGCGCCGCCGCCGGACCTCTTCAGCAACGATCCCGAGGAGCTTCTGGCGCTCGCATCACTCGGCTCGCGATTTCGAAGGATGGACAAGCGCACGCTCCACAACACGGTCCGTCTGCTGACCGGGAGCGCGGCCGATTTCCTCGACGACTACTTTGACTCGGACATCGTCAAGGGCTATCTGGCGTCGTCGGCAATCATCGGGACCAAGGTCGGGCCGCGTTCGCAGGGCTCGGGGCTGGTCCTGCTCTATCACTCGATCGGCGAACACGACGGTGAGTTCGGCAGTTGGGCCTTCCACAAGGGTGGCAATGGTGGCTTCACCAAGGTCCTGGCCCGTGCCGCCCAGTCATTCGGCGCGGAGATCGCGCTCGAATCGCCGGTCCGCGACGTCATCACCAAGAACGGCCGGGCGGTCGGCGTGGCGCTCGAGGACGGGACGGAATACCGGGCGACGACCGTCGTCAGCGCGCTCGACCCGCGGCGGACCTTCCTCGAGCTGGTCGACCCGCGCGAGCTGCCGGCCGACCTCGTCGAGACGATCCAGCGCTTCCGCTTCCAGGGAACCTCGTCGAAGGTCAACTTCGCGCTCGACGCGCTGCCCAAGTACCCGGCGCTCGGCGACCGGGGCGACATGTTTCGCGGCTTCACGAACATCGGGCCATCGATGGACTACCTCGAGCACGCCTTCGACGATGCGAAGTACGGCTGGTACAGCCAGCGCCCGTATCTCGACTGCGCCATCCAGTCGACGATCGATCCGGACATGGCACCGCCCGGCAAGCACGTCATGAGCTCGTTCGTGCAGTACACGCCGTACAAGCTCCGCGAGAGCGACTGGGACACCGAACGGCAGAACCTGGGCGACACCGTCCAGGCGAC
>JBBSCI010000051.1:0-18419 GCA_038250445.1 Candidatus Limnocylindrales bacterium
CAGCAGGTGGTGGGTGATGCCGTCGACCGCCGCTAGGTGCATGGCGGTGGGAAACACGTCGTTGCTCGACTGGCTGCGGTTGACCTCGTCGTTCGGGTGGACCCGGCGGCCGCCTCCGAGGCGGTCGGAGGCGAGCCGGGCGACGACCTCGTTCATGTTCGTGTTCGTCGACGTCCCGGAGCCCGTCTGATAGATGTCGATCGGGAACTGGGCATCGTGCGCGCCCTCCGCGACCTCCGTCGCCGCTGCCCCGATCGCCTCGGCGACCTCGTCGTCCAGCAGGCCCAACTCGCGGTTCGTGTCCGCAGCCGCTTCCTTGATCAGGGCGAGCGCCCGGATGAAGCGTCGCGGAAACCGCTGGCCGGAGATCGGGAAGTTGAGCACCGCCCGCTGCGTCGATGCGCCGTACAGCGCATCCGCCGGAACCTCCATCTCGCCCATGGAGTCGCGTTCAGTCCGGGTCGATCGATCCGTCATTCGCGGCTTGTAGGCCGAGCGATGCGTCCCTCAGCCCGGCCACGGCGGCGGGCAGTCCGATGGGAACGGCGCAGGCCCGCCACCGAATGGCCGGGCCGGATCAGCGACAAAGACGATGAGCTCGCCATCCGAGCCTAGCGCCGTCCCGTTGATAAAGCCTTCCGGCGCCGTGAGCCGGATATCGGAGTAGCCCGTGTTCGGACCGGTCTTCCATTGGAGGCGCCACGAGAGCCTGATGCCGAAGCCCTGGAGCGCTCGCTCAGCGTCCATCGGCCGGCGTTGGAGGATGCCGCTGCAATGAAGCTGGCCACCCGGAGCAAACGGATCGCTGGCGAGCGGGGCCGCGCCGCCGGGCGGCTGGACGAACGAAGGGTGCGGCGCGACGGCCAGGATCGCTCCGTCGATCCGGAGACGGACTGGACCTGCCCGGCCCAGCCCGGCGAGGTCGATGTCGCCGGTAAACGCCTGCCCGAGCCGCTCCCGGAAATGCGGGCCCGGAGGGAATGTGGCCCAATCCGGATTCGGTGCGACGCCGTCGTAGACGCTGACCTCGTCAACCCACCAACTCGCGTTGTCCGCCTTGAAGTAGAGGTTCAGCCGCTGTTCGAGGCCGGCCTCGAACCAGATGACCTCGAGGGTCCAGGAGGTGAGGCTGCCCGGGTCGGAGCTCACCTTCATCGCCGCTGTTTCGGCATTGAGCGTCGTCCCACCGGTGTCGATCGTCACCTTGTCGGCCCCGAGCTGGACCACCTCGGTCGCCCAGACGATCCGTTTGCTCTTGAGGTCGGGCATCACCCCGGCATTCGGGTCGAGCGGCGTGATCGGATCGTTGTGCTGGCTCAGGTACGATCCGACGCCGAGGGTCGCCCCGAGCAGGGCCGCGGCAAGGAGCCCCACGGCGGCGATCGTAACCACGTTCCGGGCGCTCCCCGACGTGTCGCCGACAGATGCCGCCTCCCGGACACGCGCGCGCAGGCGCATGCTCGCGGCGGGGACCTCGAGTCGTGCAACCTGGGCGAGATCGGTGCGCAGCGCCGCGGCCTCGCGCGTACATGCGTCGCACGACGCCAGATGGACCTCAAGGTCAGCGGATTCCGTGGGGACCATCTCGAACGTCGGGCGCGACGCCGCGAGCTCGAGCCAGCCGCGGTGATCGGTCACCGTTCGACTCCTTCCGACAGGTGCTCGCGCAGCCGGATCCGGGCGCGGTACAGGATCGTGCGGGTCGCCGTTTCGCTCTTGCCGAGGGCCCCGGCGATCTCCTGGCCGGTGCTGCCCCGGGCGGCCATGACGAGGGCGACCCGGCCGTCCGTGGGCAGCGCCGCGAGTGCCTCGAGGAGATCCGATCGGATCTCGGAACTGGCGAGGCTGGTCTCCGGTGAGTCCATCACGCGCCGATCGACGAGCCGCGACAGGTAGCGCGTTGCCGTCCTCAGACGGCGTCCACGAGACACGACGAGGTTCGCGACGACCCGGTAGAGCCAGCCCCTTGTCTCCGATGGCGACCGACCTGCCCGGACTTCGGCGATGAGCCGGAGAAAGGCGTCGGCAACCAGATCCTCGGCCGCGTCGGGATCGCGGACAAGCGCACGGGCGAACGCGAGCAGGTCCCGATGGTGGACCTCGTATGCGCTCATGACGACGAGCTCGAGGTCGCGGGCCGAGGCCGTCGCATCGCGACCGAGCCGCTGGCTCCGGACGACAAGCGACTCCGAGCCTGTCGGTCGGTCGAGCGGGTCGGTCATGCGCCTACGACGCCCGGGGCGGCAGTTCTGTCGCAGAGTCGGCGGTCCGGGGGGCCATGAGCCGAGCATAGCGGCGGGCCGTGGCCGGGCCGGCTCCCGAGCGAACCCGTCTAGACTCTCGGCGATGCCCGAACCCGTCGTCGCCGAGCCCGTCGACATTGCGCCCGACGCGTTCCGTCGCGTGATGGGCCACTTCGTGACCGGCGTGACGGTCGTCACGACGCTCGCCGCTGACGGGCCGCAGGGGATTACCGTCAATGCGTTGTCGTCGGTGAGCCTCGAGCCGCCGCTCGTGATGGTCGCCCTTGATCGGCGGCGGTTCATCACACCGGCCGTGAGGCTGACCGGCCGGTACGCGGTCAACGTCCTGTCAGAGGATCAGCAGGCGCTGTCCGATTGCTTCGCCGGCGCGCCGGTGGTTCCCGGTCGCGACGCGTTCTGCGGCGCGAGCTGGACGCCGGGCTCGACCGGGCTGCCCCTGATCGACGGTGCGATCGCGACGCTCGAATGCACGGTCGTCCAGACATTCGAGGCGGGTGACCACGAGCTGTTCATCGCCCGGGTCGATGCGATGGCCAACGCCGAGCCGCATCCGATGCCGCTCCTCTACTACCGCCGCCAATATCTCCGGATCCAGCGCGCCGAGGCGTCCCCGCTCGAGGGCGTCCCGGAGCACTCGGAGCCCTGACCGATGCCGACGATCCGAGCCAACGATCTCGACATCGCATACGAGACCCACGGTGCGGGCCCGCCGCTCGTCATGCTCCACGGAGCAACATCGATCGGCCGCGAGGACTTCGCCGCCCAGATACCACTGTTCTCGAGGGCCTTCCAGCTCTACTTGCCCGATGCGCGCGGCCACGGCATGACCGCCTGGGATGCGAGCAGCGGCTTCCGCTATGACTGGCTGGTCGAGGACCTCGCCGCGTTCATCGACGCGCTCGGCCTCGAGACGTTCCACCTGCTCGGCTTCTCGATGGGCGCGATGACCGCCCTCCAGTACGCCGCCCGCTTCGAAGACCGGCTGCGAACGCTGGTCGTCGCCGGGATCACGACGCAGCGTGAGCCGCGCGCCTCGGTCGCCCGTCGGCTCATGGACCCCCATCGCGCAGACGTCGACGATCCCGCGTGGGGCGCGATCCTGGCGCGACGCCACGACGCAGGCCAGGGCGTTGGAGCGTGGCGGCGGCTGCTTCCAGCGATCGCCGCCGACGTGGCGTCGCAGCCGCTGATGACACCGCGCGACCTCCACGCGATTGGGGCGCCGGCGATGGTCGTCTGTGGCGATCGCGACCCGTTCGCGCCCGTCGATCACGCCTGGGGCTTGCAGCGGCAGTTGCGTGATGGGCGGCTGTTCGTCGTTCCGGACTGCGCCCACGAAGTCATGGTGAAGCGTCCCGGACTGTTCAACGAGGCGCTGACCGGCTTCTACCGGGCGACCGAAACGACCGCACGCGCTCGAAGCCGACCGGCCGCCGAGCCGGCGACCAGCTTGTGAACGAGGAGGATCAATGACGACGCTGCTGGTGCTCTACCGCCGGCCAGAGGGCGGTCAGGAGGCCCTCAAGACGTTCGAACGGCGCTATGCCGACGAGCACCTGCCGCTCGTGGCCGCGACGCCGGGCCTGCGCGCGACGCGGGTCCAGCGGGTGCACGAGGCGCTCGGTGGCGAGACGGACCTGATCCTCGTCACGGCGATGGACTTCGACGATCGAGCGGCGCTCGATGCCGGCCTGGCGTCCGATCCGATGCGGGCGGCGGGGCGGAACCTCCGCGAGATCGCCCCCGGCCTGGCGACATTTCTCGTGGTCGAGGACGAAGCGGACCTCCTCTGACCGGGTAAGGTGGTGTGGCGGCGCAACGTCGCCGGGATGACCTGTGCGCTCGGCCGTTCCCCGACGGTGGATACTGTCAGTGCACACGGAGGTTTAGTGACCGACACCGCGCGAGTCCAGACGGTGCCAACGAACGAGGGTCATTTCATCGACTCCGTACTCCCGGCCGTCGGTCAGGAAGGCCCGGTCGATCACGTCGCCCTCGTCACGATCGATCGACAGACGGTCCTCAACGCGCTCAGCTTCGACCTGCTCGACGAGCTCGCCGCGACCCTCGAGCGGCTCGATCGCGACCCGGACTGCCGGGCGATCGTGCTGACAGGCGCGGGAACGCGCGCCTTTGCCGCCGGCGCCGACATCGAGGAGCTTGCCGCCCAGACGCCGATCAGCCTGACGGTTGACGACAGGTTCGCGAGCTGGGACCGGATCGCAGCCATCAGGAAGCCGCTGATCGCGGCTGTCCGAGGTTTCGCGCTCGGGGGCGGCTGCGAGCTCGCGATGACCTGCGACATGATCGTTGCCGCCGAGGACGCCCAGTTCGGTCAACCTGAAATCAAACTCGGAGTCATGCCCGGCGCGGGCGGTACGCAGCGCCTCACACGGGCGATCGGCAAGGCAAGGGCGATGGAACTGATCCTGACCGGACGACTGATGACGGCTCGCGAGGCGGAAGCCCACGGCCTCGTGACCAGTGTCGTGCCGTCCGAGGCCACCCTCGGGGCGGCCCTCGAGCTGGCCGCGCGCGTCGCGGCCCAACCACCTCTCGCAGTGATCGCCGCCAAGGAAGCGATCCTGCGCGCGCACGAGCTTCCGCTGTCGGCCGGCCTCGAATTCGAGCGCCGAGCCTTCTTCCTGCTCTTCGCCAGCGAGGACCGGGCCGAGGGTATGGCAGCCTTCATCGACAAACGACCGGCACATTGGCGAGGCCGCTGACGGCAGGCTCACACGGAGGACGCGGGATGGAGCGAGAGCCGCAGGGCGGTAGTGACTATGGACTTGACCTACGAAGAGACATGGGCGAGGAGCCGCCCGGAACGATCCGCGACACCGCGCCGGACGTACTGGCCCCGATCGACGCGTCCTCGCCGGTGAGCGGCCACGTGCCGGCCCCGGAATCGAGCGGCTCGGTCACCGAAACGCCGGAGCACGACTGGTCGGCCGCATCCGGGGTCATCTATCCGGCCCTCCGTCCGGTCGGGACGCACGGCCTCCAGGTGAGCGAGATCGACCCCGAGGCCCTTGCGGCTGAGGCCAATCGGAGCCACTCCCAGCCGCTCATCGACGAGGGACCGTGCGACATTCCCGTCGTCTACGCCCTCAACGCCGGCTCGTATGACGTCATCGTCAACGGCGACCATCTCCTGTCGTGGAGCGTCCAGCCGACGGACGTCCAGGACGCCGCGATGAGAAACCTCGCCTCCTGGTCGGCGCACGCTGCCTGGACCGACGAGGTGTCTGGCGAGCGGCGCCTCCTATCGTCGGACACCGGCGACGGCTGGGACGCCGCCCGGATCCTGCTGCCGGACGTCATCGAGAAGCTGAGTCGCGAGCTCGGCTCGGTCGGCCGGGTCCTCATCGGCCTCCCGGAACGGCATTTGCTGATCGCAGGGACGCTGCGGCCCGGCGACACCGAGTTCGCCGCGCTGTTTGCCGACTTCATCGTCGAACACTCCGGTGGCGCCGACGAGCCGATCGACCGGCGGGTCTTCGAGCTGGTCGACGGCCGGCTCGTCGAGTTCGCGGACGCGCCCGCCCCGGCTTGATGGCCGACCTTCGCGTCGATATCGGCGACGCGATCGCGACGCTGACACTCGACCGGCCGGACGCCCTCAACTCGCTGACGGTCCCGCTCAAGGAGGAGCTTCTGCGCGCCCTCCGCGACGTCGCGCGGGATCCCGCCGTCCGAGTCGTGATCCTCACCGGCTCCGGCCGCGCGTTCTGCGCCGGCCAGGACCTTCGGGAGCGCCTCGAGCCCGACGCGGCCCCGCTCGCCGTCGAGATCCGCGAGCGCTACAACCCGATCATCCTCGCGATGCGCCGCCTGGAGAAGCCGATCATCGGCGCGATCAACGGCATCGCCGCCGGTGCCGGCGCGTCGCTCGCGTTCGCCTGCGACATCCGGATTGCCGCCGAGGGGGCCAGCTTCCTGCTCGGCTTCGGGCGGGTCGGGCTCATCCCGGACAGCGGCGCGACGTGGTTCCTGCCGCGGCTCGTCGGCCCGGCCAAGGCGGCGGAGCTGGCGATGACCGGCGAGCCCCTCTCCGCGGCCGATGCCGAACGGTTCGGGCTCGTCGCGAGGATGGTCTCGGCCGACGCGCTCATGACCGACGCGGGCGCCCTGGCCGCCCGGCTCGCCGCCGGTGCACCGCGTGCCCTGGCCCTGACAAAGCGGGCCCTCGCCCGGTCCGAGGGATCGTCGCTCGAGGAGGCGCTCGAGTACGAGGCGTGGCTCCAGGGGATCGCCGGCGCGACCGCCGATCACGTTGAGGGGATCGCCGCCTTCATCGAGAAGCGGCCGCCGCGCTTCAGCGGGGAGTAGTCGCCGCCGGCCGCTGGGTCAGCCGTCGCAGCCGATCCGGTTCCTCGTTCGCGGTCGTCGATGAACGAAACGCTGTCCGGGTCATACCATCGGCCGGCCGCTGGCCCCGGGTCCAGCTCGGAACGACCGTGAGTGGCCAGGAGCGGCTGTGCGAGTTCCATCGGGCCACGCTAGTGGACGATCTACCGGCGTTCGATCCCCTGCCGGTTATCTCTCGGTTGCAGTTCGGGGCGGCCAGGCAATGCCCGGCGACCCCTACCGCACCTCGTATCTGACGACGCTCGTCTGGGCGACCACGAACGTGCCGAGGGACGTCGCTCGAACCGCCTGCAATCGGAACCAGTACCTACCCGGCGCCAGGCCGTCGACGAGTGCCGTGGCGACAGCCTTGCTGGTGCCCGCCCACGCGATCGAGTCGCTTTCCACGTAGCCCGGCGTGGAATCCGTCGCCGAGTAGGCGAGCTCGTAAGCGGTGTAGCAGCCGGCCGGCCCGACGAACGGGCTCCAGTCGAACCTCGTCGAGGACCCCGACGAGTCGACTGTCAGCGCACCGAGCCGCTTGAATGGCTTGGTCTTCGCCGTTCGCACGGTGCTGGCCGCGAGGGCGTTGTTGGCATGGTCGAAGGCGATCGCCCGGTAGCGAGCCGTCGCTCCGCCCCGCCCGGTCCGGTCGAAGCCATCGGTCTTCGTCCGCTCCGTCGTATACGTGCCGGCCACGACCCGGGCACCGTCGCGTGGGCGATAGGCCGCCGGGATCGTCGCGGACGTGCTTCGCAGGACGAGATAGTGGTCGAACCCGCTGTCCCCGGATGCCGCCCAATCGAGCACGACGCCCCCGGGACACGCGGACGCGACGAACGAAAGCGGTTCGATGTCGGACGTCGGCTTCGATGGGGCCGGCGTCGACGTGGGCTTTGACGTCGGTGCGGAGGTCGGGTCGGAGATCGGTTGAGGGGTCGGTCCATGGGTCGGCCGCGGCGTCGGGCGCGGCGTCGGCCTGGGCGTCGGCCCCGGGGTTCGCAGTGCGGTAACGGCCGGCGGAATCGAGGTCGGGCTGGGCGATGGCTGGGTGATCGTCGGGCCTTCGCTCGCCCCCGGCATCGGGTCGGGCGTTGGGCCGGTCGGCGACGGTTGGGCTGGCGTGGTCGCGGCTGGGCTCGCGGAAGCGCGTGAGTCCGCCAGGTCGACCCCGTCGAACATCCCGAGGGGGTAGCCGAGCGACCGATCGAGCTTGGCGTTGGCAATCAGCCACGGATCGCGGAAAGCGCTATCGGGCGCCTCGGTGATCGAGAGATCCGGAGCCTGGCCGAGGGAGGCGATCGCCTGCTGCCGCTCGCTGATCGTCGCCCTGATCGCCGGACCGTTGACTCGGACGTCGTGTTGGACCGCATGACCACGCTCTGGATTGGAGACTGGCAGACGACTTCGAGATCGGCGACCGGGTCCGCGATCGCGAACACGCGGTAGAACAGCTCCGTGCCGGGCACGAGGTCGGTGTCATGGAAGGCGATCTCGTCGATGTCCTCGACGACTGCGATGACCGTATCGCCATCGCCGACAGGCCAGGTCGGCTGGTCGTCCATCGAGCGGACCACCGCGTAGTAGCGGAAGCCGTCCGTATCGCAGACGCTCCATCCGAGCCTCACGAAGCCGTCCTCGAGGTGGAGGGCGAGGTCGATCGGCATGATGGGCGTCGCGGCGTCGGCGACCCTCGGCGCGTCGCCCGCGCCGCCCGCCGGTCGAGCCGCTGCGCCGAAGGCGAACGTCGCGACCGTCAGCGTGCCGATGACGGCACCAACCATTGCACGAGCGAGGCTGCCGCGCATTGGTGAGCCCGCCCGCGGCGGCGATGCCTTCTCGAATTGGTCCATTCAGGTGTCTCCCCGACGTCGCTTGTGAGCCGGCCGCAGGCAAATGCGCAAACCGACGAAATTCCCGATACCTGCACAACGCAGGCGGCGACGCGGGATTACCGCCCGACGGCATCCGACGGTCAGGATTCGGGTGGTACGTGAGGCGACGCGAGGCACCAGCGACCCCTGGCCGGGCCGCGCATGGCCTCCGCGACTAGCGGACGAGCCGCTCGAAGAGGTGCTCGAGCTCCGCGGCCGGGTCGTCACAGAGGCCCGTATGGACCTCGGACGCCTGGATGACCGTGCTCGACGGGGCCACCAGCCAGTGGAACCGCTCGCCCTGGTCGAGGCGGGCTAGCGGCCCGGCCGTCGGGTCTCCGTCGGCGATCCGCTCGATGGCGGTGAGGTGCGGCAGGATCGTCGCCGGGTCGGCCTCCGGCGCGATCGAGCGCAGCTTCGCCTCGTCGAGCCCGACGCGGGCCGCCAGAAAGCGGCGCGGCCGGCAGAGCAGGATTACCCCGGCATTGAGGCACTCGCCGCGCTCGACATCGGGCACGACGCGGACGATCGCGTACTGGAACTGGCTAGGCTGCGGTTCGGGCACGATCCGCCTCCTCGACGAACGCCCTTCGGGCGTCCAGGCGTGCCAGGACGTAGTCGACGTACGCTCGTCTCTGTGCTGCCGCGTCGCCGGCGATCGGATCGGCGGCAAGCCAGTCATCGGGGAGCGCGCCGGTCAGGCCGACGAGGAGCTCGCGAGTCACGAGCGGCGCGAGGCGCTCGTCGGCCGCCGCGATCGAGCCCGCCGCCGGCAGCAGGACGTGCTCCCGGATCCGGTCAAACGGCCGCCGAGCGTGCTCGTCCGGATCGCGCCAGGTGTGGTGAATGTAGAGAGCGGCCCCATGGTCGATGAGCCAGGTCCTGCCGTGCCAGACCAGCATGTTCGGGTTCTTCGCGGAGCGATCGGGATTCGTGACCAGGGCGTCGAACCAGACGACGTTCGCCGCCCAGTCGGGGCCGGGCACCGGGTCGGCGGCAGGGTTGAACGTGAGCGACCCGGGCAGGAAGTCCAGGCCGATGTTCCGCCCGACGCTCGCGGTCAGCAGGTCGTGAATCTCCTCGTGCGGCTCCGAGTCGGCGATCTCCGCGGCGAGATCGACGCCGACGATATCCGGCACGAGCAGCCCGAGCGCGCGGCCGATCTCGCCGGCCAGCCACTCTGCGACGAGCGCCCGCGGGCCCTGGCCGGCGCCGCGGAACTTGACGACATAGAGCCCGTCGTCGTCGGCCTCGACGAGCCCCGGCAGCGACCCGCCCTCGCGGAACGCGGTCACGTAGCGGGTCGCCCGGACGACCCGGAGACGCGGCTCGGCCGCGGTCGCGGTCATCGTCGCAACGCCGGCCTCGCTCGACCGGCGACGCCGGCGATCGCGTCGGCCGCCCGGCTGACACCGTCGCGAGCGCGGACCTCCCGTGACAGGTCGGCAAGGCGACCACGGACCGGGCTCGCGAGGAGCTGCTTGATGGCCCCGTGGAGCTCATCGTCGCTGAAGTCGTACGTCCGAAGCCGGACGCCGAAGCCCGTTTCGTCGACCCGCTGGGCGTTATCGTACTGATCCCAGAACAGGGGAAGGACGATCATCGGCACCCCGAAGTGGAACGCCTCGGTCGTCGTGTTGTTGCCGCCGTGGGTGATGACGAGGTCGGCGAGCGGGATCAGCTTCGTCTGGGGCAGGAACTCCGCACCCCACATGTTGTCCGCGAGCTCGTACTCGGCGTGCTGCGGTCCCTTCGAGACGATGTACCGATGGGGCGTCCGGGAGAGGACATCCACGAGCCGGCGCATCAGGCCGATGTCAGCGCTTCCTAGCGATCCCAGCGAGAGATAGATGAGGGCACTGCCCGGCGGCCGATCCCTGATGAGCGCCGGCAGCTCGACGTCACCGTCGGTCACCCTGACGCTCGAATCGAGCCGCTGCCACGTCGCGTCGAGCGGCCGGCGATCGGTGTAGTCGATGGCCTCCGGGTAGACGTACAGGTTCAGGAGGTCGGAGGTGTGGACAAACTCGAGGTACGGCAGCCCGGGTGCGCCCTGCTCGCGGACCCAGGCGTCGAACGCCTCCCATGTCGGCCGATGCGTCCGCTCGTATTCGGCCCGGAAGGCGTCCCACTCGGAGCGGTCGTCCGACGGCAGGCCCGAGTACGGCGGCGGGATATTCGGCCCCGGGACCTCGAGCGGATTGCACGACACGATCCGGACGTACGGCGACTCGGCGCTGACGAGGGCCGGAAAGGCGACGACGTTGTCCTCGACGATGACGTCCGGTCGCTGTCGATCGATGATCTCGCGGAGCTGGGGCTCGCAGAACCGCGCGCCGTCGATCAGCGCCTGCCAGGTCGGCTGCATGAACGTGGCGAGCTGGTCGATCGTCGGCTTGCGGAACTCGGGCGACGTGTCCCGGATGAAGTCCTTCCAGAACTTGCCGGGATCCTGGTCGCCGGCCTGGTCGTCCGGCGCCGAGGCGAGATCGACGAGATCCTCGACAAAGCCCATCGCCTCGAGCTTGCCGGCCCATGACCGCTCGGCGGCGAAGACGACGCGGTGACCCTGGCGAAGGAGAACATTGCCGATGCCGATGCAGTTGTTCGTCGGGCCATAGGCCGACTCGGGCATGAACAGAATCGTCCGGGGCTCCTGCGCCATCATGCTCCTCGGAGGTGACGGACTGAACGTGGCAGCCAGGGAATCGACGGCGAGCGTCGAGACGCATCGTACGCGGCGAGACGGCTGCGGGGCGTGACGGTGCCGCTCGTCGAGGAGCTGCGCCTACAGTGGCCGCCCGCCGACCCGCCGGCAGCCACCGGCTACATCCCGATTGCGCTGGCCGGGCTCGTCCTCGTCGATGCGTGGGAGCTGTCGGCCCGAGGCGAGGCGAGGCTGGCGGTCGGCATCGCGGCCGACGTCGCTGATTCACTGGTCCTCGTGCCGCTGGTCGAGACCGCGGGTCGCTGGCGCCGAGCGCGACCGGGCGACGGGCTTTCGGCGGCTCTCGTCGAGGCGCTGGCGACACGGCGGGAGTTCGGCGGCGGGTTCGTCCTTCAACCACTCGTGGGACTGCCCTCGGCGGCTATCGCTGGTGCGGCGCCGGAGCGGGCGATCGGGGTCGACCAGACGAACGCCTCGGTCGTCGTCGGCGACGCGGTCATCGTGAAATGGCTCCAGCGACCCGAACCCGGCGGCCGGCGCGCGGCAACACTGCTCGCCCACCTCCAGGCGGTCGGGTACACGCGACTGCCACCGCCGTATGGCTCCCTGTCCTGGCGGTCCCCGGACGGCCGCGAGGCATCGATCGCTCTCGCCGACGCCTTCTTGCCCGATGCCCGGGACGGCTGGGACTGGTGTGTCGCCCGCCTGGCGGCCCATCTCCGCCACGAGGACGGTGCCTGTCCGCCGGATTGCGACCCCTGGATCTGC
Source organism: Candidatus Limnocylindrales bacterium (assembly GCA_038250445.1). Taxonomy (GTDB): domain Bacteria; phylum Chloroflexota; class Limnocylindria; order Limnocylindrales; family CSP1-4; genus CF-46. The sequence goes on from JBBSCI010000051.1 coordinate 11,925, forward strand.
GGCCCGCTCGGGCGACTCGTCGCCGGCCTGCACGTCGCCCTTGCCACACCCTCCGACATCATCCCGGAGCCGCTGGCCCTCGCGACGCCCGAAGACGTCCACGCCTGGCGGGCCGCGGCGACCTCGACGCTCGATGCCGCGCTCCTCCTCCAGGACGCAGACCGAGGCGGCGAGCTCGCAATGCTGGCCAGCCCGATCCGCAACGTCCTCGCCACGCTTGACTCCGACATCGATACGGCGGTCCAGCCGGTCCACGGCGACCTCCACGTCGGCCAGGTCCTCGAGTGGCGCGGCGGCTTCGCGATCATCGATTTCGACGGCAACCCGACCCTTGGCGAGGGCGCCAACGCATTCCGTCAGCCCGCCGCCCGGGACGCGGCCCAGATGACGATGAGCCTTGACCACGTCGGCCGGGTCGTCGCCGACGGGGTCGACGGCGCGCTCGTGCCCCGGGTCAACAGCTGGATCGCTGACACGACGGCTGCGTTCCTGGCGGCCTACATCGAGACGCTCGCCGAAACGGGCCACGCCGGGCTATTCGACGCGGCGTTGCTCGCGCCGTTCGAGGTCGAGCAGGAGATCCGCGAGCTCGTCTATGCCGCCCGCTTCCTGCCGCGCTGGCGATACGCTCCGATGGCCTCCCTCCGCGCCCGGTTCCGCGGCCGCTGACGACGTTCCCGGGCCCCCGCGGTCAGCCCGTGGCGGCCCTCGGTGACGTCGGCCGGCCAAGCTTCTCCTCGAACCGCTTCGCCGCCTGGTCCAGCCTCTCGAGATGTTCAGCGAGCTGACGCCGCGCCTCCTCGGCGGCTGCGTCCAGCCCGGTCAGCTCGAAGATCCGCCAGTGGTTGATGATCGGCAGGAGGACTTCGTCGCGGTGGATCCGGATGTCGTAGATGCCGGCCTTGGCGATCGCCGCGGCCTTGCGGAGGAAGCCCGGGATTCCGGCACCGGGCATCTGGAACGCGAGTACCTCGTGGACGATTGCCCGAACGGCGCGTGACGGCTGTATCGCCAGCGCGGCGGCCAGGATGTCGCGGTAGAAGACCATGTGGAGATTCTCGTCGGCGGCGATCCTCGTCATGATCCTGTCGGCGACCGGATCCTCGGAGTAGCGGCCCGTGTTGCGGTGCGAGATCCGCGTCGCCAGCTCCTGGAACGCGACATAGGCGAGGCCGCGCAACGTGTCGACCGAGTCGCGGTCGTAGCCCTGCTGGAGCTGGGTCATCCGCCCCCGCTCGAGGGCAATCGGATCGAGGTTCCTGGTCACCGTCAAGTAGTCGCGGAGGACGATCGCGTGACGGCCCTCTTCGGCCGTCCAGCGCCCGATCCAGTTGATCCATGCCCCATCGCCGGCCCCGAACATGCCGTGGATCAGGCGGTGGTACGAGGGCAGGTTGTCCTCGGTCAGCAGGTTGACCTCGAACGCCGTCTGGGCGACACCGGTCAGGCGCGGCTGGTCCGGCGTCCACGGCTCCTTGTCGAAGTCGCGCCCGAGGCGATACGGGATGTAGTCGTGGGGGAACCACTCCTGGGCGACCTTCGCATGTCGGTCGTAGAGCCGGGCCGCCTCGGGCTCCAGCTCATGGAGGAGGGCGCGGTCGTCGGGTGCGGTCTCGGCGGCCGCCCGAGGTTCGTCGGTCATCGCGGGGTCCTTAGCCATTGGCGGGCCGAGGCGCCCACGCTGGGCGGCCGCTCACGGCCAGTCAGGAACGCAGCGTAGCCCGATTCTCCGCATCGTGAGTGTGAGACGAGTGCGTTCATGCATCGGTCGCCCGTTCGCAGGGATCGCGAGGCGTCATTCCCCGGCAATCGCCACGACATCGTCGTCGGCCGCTTCATCGCCGGCCGGCGCGCGCGGCGGACGCTCGGCGTCGTGCTCCTCGCGACGATACGGGACGTTGACGACGACCGTGTGGGGCCGCCCGAGGAGCGCCTTGCGGAGGTGCTTGGATGACTGGTTGTAGAGCAGCCGCTCCCACCAGCTGCTCGCGACGTATTCCGGGATGACGACGAACGTGATCGGCTCCGGCTTGCCCGGCGGCCACGCGGCATCGAGGACGTCGAGGTAGGCGAGCAGCGGGCCGGCGAGGGCGCGGTAGGGGGAGTCGACCACGACGAGCGGCACGCCCGGGATCGTGCGCTCGAACGCCTCGCGCACCCGGGCCGCGTCATCCGGATCGTCCGAGATGTGGACGGCCCGGATGTCGTCGTCGATCGAGCGGCCGACGTTGACGGCCTGGATCGTGGCCCGGTCAACGCCATGGATCGGCACCACGATCCGCTCCTCGCGCCTCGGGGCCGACACGACGAGCCCCGGAGCCACGGCGAGCTGGCCGCGCGATCGACGGTACTGGCGGCTGATGAACAGCATCATCGCGACGAGGAGCGGGACGAGGATGACGACGAGGTATGCGCCGTCGACGAACTTCTCTGACACGACGATCGTGAGGACGACCGCCGTGAGGACGCCACCGAGGGCGTTGACGACGAGCCGCCACCGCCAGCCGGCGTCGCGTCCGCTGAACCAGTGCTTGACCATCCCGAACTGGCTCAGTGTGAAACAGAGGAAGACGCCGACCGAATAGAGCGGGATGAGCGCGTGGGTGTCGCCGCCGAATGCGGCCAGGAGGATGAAGGCGACACCGGCAAGGAGCACGATTCCCCAGGAGTACGCGAGACGGTCGCCTCGGATTGAGAACTGCCGGGGCATGTAGCCGTCCTCGGCGAGAATCGCGGCCAGTCGTGGAAACGCGTTGAAGCTCGTGTTCGCAGCGAGGAACAGGATGAGCGCCGTGCTTGCCGCGAACGCGTAGAACAGCGGCGATCCCGCCCCGAACGCCGTGATCGCCGCGAGCGCGACGATCGACGGTCCGCCCTCCTCAGTCGGGCGCAGGCCAAAGGCGACCGCGAACACAGTCAGGCCGACGAAGAGAATGCCGAGCAGGATTGCCATGGCCGTCATCGTGTCGGCGGCATTCTTCGACTCTGGCGGCTTGAACGCCGGCACGCCGTTCGCGATGGCCTCGACGCCGGTCAACGCAACGGAGCCTCCGGCGAACGCCTTGAAGAGCAGGAGCACGCCGAGCGCTTCAGTCCCGAACGGCACGGCGTCCGGCTCGTGGGGGACGGGTGCGGCGGATCCCGTGACAATGCGGAACGCACCGATCGCGACGATCGAGAGGGCGAGGCCGATGAACAGGTACGTCGGGACGGCGAAGATGTTTCCTGACTCCCGAAGCCCGCGGAGGTTTGCGACGGTGATCAGGGCGATCGACACGAAGGCGATCTCGATCCGGACGTCGTACGCCTGCGGGATGACCGACTGGATCTGGGCAATTGCCGACGCCGTCGAGACGGCGACAGTCATCACGTAGTCGATCAGCAGCGAGGCCGCGGCAATCAGACCAAAGATCGGCGCGAGGTTGGTCCGGGCGACTACGTAAGCGCCGCCGCCGTTCGGGTAGGCCCGGCAGACCTGGCGGTACGAGACCGAGACCACCGCGAGCAGGATCGCGATCGCGATCGACACATGAATTGAGAAGAACAGCGCGCCTGCCCCGGCCAGCACAAGGACACGCATGATCTCCTCGGTCGCGTAGGCCGAGGAGCTGATGGCATCCGAGCTGAAGATCGCGAGTGCTTTCTTCTTTGTCAGTCGCTCCTCGATCTCCGCCTCGTTCGAGAGCGGTCGGCCAAAGACCGTCTGCCGCAGTCGCGCCAGGGCGCGCCCGCGGGCGGTCCTCGGGGTGGACGCGGCCTCACGAGCGACGAGCTGGTTGGGGCCGGCGTAGCGGAAGTACGGCGCGTGCGGCCGCTCGACGCGGACACGCCGATCACCGGCCTTGCGACCCTGGAGCGGCCGCCGTCCCCCGATCAAATGGGTGCGGCCCGGAGGTGGCTCGCGATCGAGCCGTCAGTCATCGAGGGCAGGACCAATAAGGAGGCTGACGGCGCCATTTGACGCCGCATCACGCTCGAGGACGAATCGTACGCCAACGGACTGCGCTCGCGCGAGCCCGGGCCCCGCCGCTTGCTCACCGGCGATCAACCCGACGAGCCGGACTCGGCGCGCTTGACGCCGCCGGACCAGCTCGATCGCAACGTCGATCTCGGAGAGGGCGATCTGCAGCGGGTCCGCAGCCGCGGCAGTACGAACTGGCGACCAAAGGCGGTCCATGCACCGAATGTAGATCGAGACTCCAAGAGGCCACGGGTCTCGAGGTGCACTGCTGCCCTCAACAGACGCTCAACACTTGCCCGGATCAGGCCTCGCGAATGCGGTACCCGACGCCGGGCTCTGAGGTGATGAGATCGCGGAACTCGCCGGTCGTATCGGCCGCCGCGATCTTCCGCCGCAGGCGACTGACGTAGACGTGGAGGTAGTGGTCTTCGCCCGCGTACTGTTGGCCCCAAACCGCCCGGAGCAGGCGGCCATGCGTCACGAGCCGGCCGGACTGGCTCATCAGCACCTTGAGGAGCTCGTACTCGCGGGGGGTGAGCTCGACCGGCGTGCCGCCGATCCGGACCTCCCGGCGGGCGACGTCGAGTGTCAGCGGCCCAAGCGCCAACGATCCCGCGCCGTCTGCCGCCGGGCCGGCCGCTCGGCGGAGCAGCGCGGCAACCCGCGCCCGCAGCTCCTCCAGCCCGAACGGCTTCGTCACGTAGTCGTCGGCGCCGAGCTCGAGCGCCGCCACCTTGTCGCGCTCCTCGCCGCGCGCCGAGAGGATGAGGATCGGCGTCGTGGCGTCGCGGCGGAGCCGGCGGATGACCGACGTGCCGTCCGCGTCTGGCAGTCCGAGGTCGAGGACGACGAGATCGGGCCGGCCGGCGTCCCAGGCACGCAGCGCTTCGGCGGCGGTTCCCGCTTCCCAAACGCCATAGCCGTGGGCGTTCAGGTTCGAGGTGATCAGAGCACGCGTAGGGTCGTCGTCCTCGACGACGAGCAGCCGCGCCCCGCCGACCGTCATGCCTCCGGCTCGCCGGGTGGCTCGGGGGCGGCCCGGAGGAAGACGTCGACGGCCAGGCCGCCGAGCTCGCTGCGCCCGACCTTGGCCTCGCCGCCCATCGCCTCGGCAAGGCCCCGGACCACGCCGAGGCCGATCCCGAGCCCGCGCCGCGAGCCCTCACCTGAGCGCGGGACGCGATAGAACTTCTCGAACAGGCGGGGCTGCGCCTCCGCCGGGACGCCCGGCCCGCCGTCCTCTACTCGCAACCGGACGCGGCCGTCGGGGCAGGCAGTCGCCGCCACGCGAATCGGGGCGAGCGGCGCGTACTTCGCCGCGTTCTCGAGCAGGTTCGTCAGGACCTCGTCGAAATGGACGGCGTCGGCGCGGACGGGTGGCAGGCCAGGCTCGAAGCTGAGCTCGATCTCGTGGCCGTCGAGCGTCTTCGCCAGCCGACCGATGACAGGTTGGACGAGGTCCTCGACATCGAGGACCTCGAGGCTCGGCCGGAGCGCGCCGCCCTCGATCCGGCTCATGTCGAGCAGGTTGCGAACGAGACCGTTGAGGCGGTCGGCCTCGGAGTCGATCGTCCGTGCCGCCGCGCGGCGCTCCTCGTCGGTCCAGGCGACCTCCGGATCCATGAGGCCGCCGGCCGCGGCGCGAATCGTCGCGAGAGGCGTTCGCAGGTCGTGCGACACCGAATCGAGAAGCGCGTCCTTGAGTGCCTCGCTCTGCCGGGCGACCTCGGCGGCGTTACCGGACTCGGCGAGTTGCTCGCGCTTGAAGGCGAGCCCGACCTGGTCGGCGGCGAGGCTGAGCAGGCGCGTCTCCTCGCCATCGGGAAGCCCTTCCGCTCGTGGCCGCGTCGCCCAGATGGAACCGAGTGCCTCGTCGTCGGCCGCGATCTTCGTCCGGAACAGGTCGGCACTCGTGGGTGCCGTTCGCGCGGTGCGGTGGTCCTGGGGCAGGTGCGTCCGAACCCAGCGCGCCGGCGTGTCGCCCGGGGTTCGGGTCAGGAGGACGTGGATCGGTGGCGACGGGTGAGGGCCGGTCCCCGAGTCAGCCACGACGACCTCCCGCCCGCCGACGAGCCGGCCGATCCAGATCCGGTCCATCCTCGTCTCGGTCTTGAGCCCCTGGACGATCGCCGGGAGCGCCATCGTCACGCGGGGCGACGTGGCAAGCGTTCGACTGATGCGGAACAGCGCCTGCGACTCCCGTGCGCGGCGAGCGGCATCCTCGGCCCGCTCGGACTGGAGCGCGACGAGCCGCCCGATGACGATGCCGACGAACAGCAGCAACAGGAGGTTCAGGTACTCGGCTGGATCCTCGACGATGAGCGTGAACCGTGGCGCAACGAACAGCCAGTCGTACAGGAGGAACGCCAGGATCGCGGCTGCGATCGCCGCCGGCGTGCCCAGAACGACCGCAACGCCGACGACCGCCACGAGGTAGATCGGCGACGCGTCGGGGATCGAGAGCGGGGCCGCCTCGACGAAGGCAATCGCGAGCGTGGCGATCGGGAAGAGGGCGATCGCGCCGGCTCCGGCGA
>JBBSCI010000052.1:0-18198 GCA_038250445.1 Candidatus Limnocylindrales bacterium
ATCCGAGGTCGAGTACTCATCCAGGAGAAACGACAAATGGCACTCATTCACCAGTTCCTCGCCTCGATTCGTCGCGACGAGGAGGGCCAGGGCCTCGCGGAGTACGCGCTGATCCTCGCCCTCATCGCGATCATCGCGATCGTCGCCCTGATCTTCCTTGGCGGCCAGGTCTCGACCATCCTCAGCAAGGTCGGCGCTTCGATCTAATCGAGTCGCTACAGAAGAACCGCCGGGGCCACGTGGCTCCGGCGGTTTTTCATGTCCGGTTGCCAACGAATCGTCGCTCAAACGGCGTCGCTCAGACGAACGTCGCTGATTGCGATTCGCCGGATAGGTAGATACCTACCATTGACACCATTTTCGCCGACCGGGTAGTGTGGCGCGCTCCCGGAGGGTTCCGGAGACTTGTGCGAAAGGAGGTGATTACCAGCATGTCAGTACTTAGCGCTCTCATCTCGTCAATCCGTCGCGACGATCGCGGCCAGGGTCTCGCCGAATACGCGTTGATCCTTGCCTTGATCGCAATCATCGCGATCGTGGCCCTCATCTTCCTGGGGGGCCAGGTCTCGACGATCCTGAGCAAGGTCGGCGCCTCGATCTAGGCGGCGCCAATCGACTCGAGGAGGGGCCGCGCTCGCCGACAGGCGACGCGGCCCCTCACCCATCCAGCGGTGCGCACGCGCGACGACCGAACCGTTCGGGCTATTGACACCCCCTCGGCTAACCATACCTTGGACCTACCGGCCATTGTGCCCGGCCAAATCGTCGAAGGGTTCAATCCTCGGGAACGGGATCCTCTGAGAAAGGAGGTTCAAAGCAGATGTCGTTGCAACGACACCTCCGCGCGATCGCAGACCGCGTCCGTCACGCCGACGGCCAGGGCCTGGCCGAATACGCACTCATTCTTGCTCTCATTGCAATCGTCGCCATCGTCGCGATGGTTTTCCTCGGCAGCCAGGTAAGCGACAAGCTCAGCGTCATCGGTGGCAACCTGCAGTCAGTTGTGGTCAACAACTGACATCCCGCGTACACGCAAAACGGCCCGTCCGCCAAGACGGGCCGTTCTCTTTGTCAACACCCCGGCGCACCGCGGCCGAACCCGTGGCGGACCTTGCATTACACCTTTCGACACGCTCGGTTTCCTGCCTAATCCTCCCATTGGTCCTAGCCCTTTGGTATAGTCGCGCGCTCTTGGAGCGGTGCTACAGTGGTGCCACCTGTCACACGGCTCGGGAGATCCAACTTGAAGCGCTCTAATCGTCTTGTCCTGCTCATTGGCGTGTTCCTGGCAATCGTCGCGTTTGTCGGAATCGCCTTGATTCTCAACGGCGGCGGGGGCGGCTCAGCCCAGCCCACTGTCGCTACCACACTGTCGACCGTCGTCGCGACGCGCGACATCCCGTTGGGCATTGCCATCAAGGCCGACATGCTCAAAACGGTCGATCGCAAGATCGACAACGAGCGCAAGTCCGGCGCCTTCGCCAACCCTGAGCTCGTCATCGGCCAGATCACCCGCCGCCCCATCACGAGCGGGGCCCAAGTCGAGGCCGCCGACTTTGAGACCGGGCCCGGCATCTCCCAGCTCGAAGTCCCGGCCGGCATGCGCGCGATCGCGGTGTCAGTCGACCAGATCTCCGGCGTCGGGACGGTCATCAAGACCGGCGATTACGTCGACATGCTCGTCGCCCTGACCGGCCAGCAGTTTCCGGTCGTCCAGGTCGATCCGCAGACCGATGTGATCAGCGTCGTCCAGGGCGTCAACAGCACCAGCGTCAAGCTGCTGCTCCAGGGCATGCAGGTCATCGGCACCCTCCTACCGGCACCCACGACCGTCCAGGCCGACGCCTCGCCCGGAGGCGACAACGGCCAGCCCGTGACGACGCTCACCGAGCAGTCGGAGATCGTCATCCTGGCGGTCACCGCCCAGCAGGCCGAAGTGATCCAGTTCGCCAAGACCGACGGTCTCATCACGCTGACCCTTCGCTCGGCCAAGGACTTCGTCGACGACAACGGCCAGCCGATCGTCAGCGAAGCCGCCGGCACGACCGGCGTCATCCTCAAGACCCTCATCGATGGCGGCTACGGCGTCATCAGGCCCGAGCTCATCGAGGCCATCCTTCCGACCAAGTAGCAGCGCCGCCCTCGGCGACGTACCCCGGCGACACGACGGGCGCCAAGGACCAACCGGTCCCGCGCCCGTCCGACGCTCCGCCAAACAACGACCATCGAATCAGAGATAGGTAGAAGAACCGAAGCCTCATGGCCGACAAGATCCGCGTCCTCATCGTGGACGACATCTCGGAGACCCGCGACCACCTGACGAAGCTGCTCGGCTTCGAGAGCGACATCGAAGTGGTCGGCGCGGCTGCGTCCGGCGCAGAGGCGCTGAGGCTCGCCGCGCAGCTCTTCCCGGGCGTCGTTCTGATGGATATCAACATGCCCGACATGGACGGCATCACCGCGACCGAGCGCCTCAGCGCTGAAGTCCCGGACGCCGCCGTCGTCATGATGTCGGTCCAGGGCGAGGCCGACTACCTTCGGCGCTCGATGCTTGCCGGCGCGCGCGAGTTCCTCGTCAAGCCGTTCAGCAGCGACGAGTTGACCGCGTCCATCCGCCAGGTCTACTCGCGGGAGCTCGAGAAGCAGAGCCGTCGAGCAGCCCAGCCGGTCATGCTGCCGGGCGCGAGTGCAGGTGGCGGCGACAAGGACGGCAAGATCGTCGCCATCTTCAGTCCCAAGGGCGGCGTCGGCCGGACGACGATCGCGGTCAACATGGCGATCGCCGCGGCGACCGAGCTCGGCCAAACGGTCTGCCTCTTCGATGCCTCGTTCCAGTTCGGCGACGTCGGCGTCCTGCTGAACCTCGACCCCAAGAACAAGTCGATTGCAGACCTGGTCCCCGAGCTCGAAGCCGGTGAGCCCGAGTCGCTCGACACGTTCGTGATCAACCACTCGTCTGGCGTCCGGGTCCTGCTCGCGCCGCCAACGCCGGAGATGGCGGAGCTCATCACGCCGGCGGTGGTGAAGCGGGTGCTCGAGGCCCTCCGCAGGGAGCACGACCTCGTCGTCGTCGACTGCACGTCATGGTTCAACGAGACGACCCTGGCCATCCTCGACGCCGCGGACATCGTCCTCACACCGCTCAGCCTCGAGATCACCAGTATCAAGAACATGCGCCTGTTCCTCGAGGTCGCGGACCAGCTCGGCTACGAGCAGACCAAGGTGAAGCTCGTCCTCAACCGGGCGGACTCGAGCCTCGGCATCCGCGTGACCGACGTCGAGAACTCGATCGGCCGCAAGGTCGAACACACGATCGTCAGCGACGGCCGAAGCGTCGTCTACGCCCTCAACCGGGGCGTCCCCTTCTTCCTCTCAAACCGGGAGACCCAGGTCTCCCTCGACATCCTCCGGCTTGCCACCGCGGTGACAGGCGATCGAGCGATCGAACGAGCGGAGGAACCGCGCAAGGTTGTTCAAAAGAAGTCGTTGTTTTCATTCCGATGATTATGTCGGTGATAGCCTGCCCTTCGGGGCGACAAGGGGTCTGATGCAATGTCACTCCTGAAGCGAATCGAGAGCGCTCGACCGGGGGCCGGTCCCGCGACCGCACCTGGCGTTCCCGCGGTACCAGGCGGAGGGTCAGGCTCGGCGCCGGGCGGCCCGCCGACGCCATCCCAGCGTCTGATGACGCAGGCTCCGGTCCGCGAGTCCTTCCGGGATGTCAAGTTCAGAATCCAGAGCCGCGTCATCCAGGATCTCGACCCGAAGCTCGACCTGTCCAACCAGGTCGAGGTCCGCCGTCAGATCGAGGAGATCTTCGGCAAGGTCATCGACGAGGAAGGCCTCGCCCTAACCCGCGCCGAGCGCGTCCGGATGCTCGAGCAGATCACGGACGAGATCATTGGCCTCGGGCCGCTCGAGCCGCTTCTGCGCGACGAGTCGATCTCGGAAGTCATGGTCAACGGACCGCGCCAGGTCTACATCGAGCGATCGGGCAAGCTCGAGCTGACGAACGTTGTCTTCCAGAACGACGACCACGTGATGCGGATCATCGATCGGATCATTGCGCCGATCGGTCGCCGCGTCGACGAGTCGAGCCCGATGGTTGATGCCCGTCTGACCGACGGGTCGCGCGTCAATGCAATCATTCCGCCGCTTTCTCTCGTCGGACCCGTGATCACGATCCGGAAGTTCTCGGCCTCGCCGTTCACCACCGAGGACCTCATCAGGTTCGGTACCGCCACCTCCGACATGTTCGACTTCCTCCGCGCCTGCGTGGAGGCTCGCCTGAACCTCTTCGTCTCCGGCGGCACAGGCTCGGGCAAGACGACGACCCTCAACGTTCTCTCCTCGTTCATCCCGAACGACGAGCGGATCGTGACGATCGAGGACGCCGCCGAGCTCCAGCTCCGCCAGGAACACGTCGTCACCCTCGAGTCCCGCCCGCCGAACATCGAAGGCAAGGGCGCCATCCCGATCCGCGAGCTCGTCCGCAACTCGCTCCGGATGCGGCCAGACCGGATCATCGTCGGGGAGTGCCGTTCCGGCGAAGCCCTCGACATGCTCCAGGCCATGAACACGGGCCACGACGGCTCGATGTCGACCGGCCACGCCAACAGCCCCCGCGACATGCTGTCACGGCTCGAGACCATGGTCCTAATGGCCGGCGTCGACCTCCCGGTCCGCGCCATCCGCGAGCAGGTCGCCTCGGCGGTCGATCTCATCGTCCAGCAGAGCCGTCTCAAGGACGGTACCCGCCGGATCGTGAACATCACCGAAGTCCAGGGCATGGAAGGCGACGTAATCGTTATGCAGGATGTCTTCGTCTTCGAACAGACGGGCATCATCGAAGGCAAGATCCAGGGGCGCTTGAAGCCAACCGGTATCCGGCCGAAATTCGTCGAGAAGTTCGAGGTGATGGGGATCAACCTCCCACCCGGCGTCTTCGGCTTCACATACTGAGCTGGAGGAGGTAGGCCTGTGAACCCGATGGTGCTGGCTGTCGCCGGAGTAGCGGCGGCAGCGATCTTCCTGATCGCAATCGGGATCGCAACGTCCGGTAGCGGTTCCGCGGTAAGTGCCCGACTCGAGCGCTATGCCTCGGGCAAGGACACATCCGTCACTGCCGCTGGCGGCCAAGGCGGCCTGCAGGAGATGATCTCCAAGAGCGTCGCGCTCGCGTCGCTCAACCGGGTCGTCGAGAAGCGCGACTTCGGGGCGAACCTCGCCCGCGACATCGCCCGCGCGGACCTCAAGCTCAAACCGAGTGAGTTCCTGGGCATCTGGGCCGCGTCGATCGTCGGCGTGCCACTCCTCATGATCATCTTCTCGGTCGCGTTCGCTGCCCTGCGGACACCGATTGCCCTGCTTCCTGGCATCGTCCTCGGCTTCTTCCTGCCGAGGATCTGGCTCGGGCGCCGCCGCAGCGGCCGCCTCAACGCCTTCAACAAGCAGCTGCCCGATACGATTACTCTCCTCGCCAACGCGCTCCGCGCCGGCTCGTCGTTCCTCCAGGCGATCGAGCTCGTCGTTCGCGAGTCGCGGCCGCCGGTCTCGATCGAGTTCGGGCGCGTCATCCGCGAAACCAACCTCGGCCTGCCGTTCGAGCAGGCCCTCGAGAACATGGTCCGGCGCGTTCGCTCTGACGACCTGGAGCTGATGGCAACGGCCATCTCCATCCAGCACACCGTCGGTGGCAACCTCGCCGAGATCCTCGACTCGATCGCCTACACGATCCGCGAGCGAGTCCGGATCAAGGGCGAGATCAAGACCCTTACCGCGCAGCAGCGGCTGTCGGGCTACGTCGTCGGGTTCCTCCCGATCGGCCTCGCCGGCTTCCTCTTCATCGCCGCCCCCAACTTCATGGATGCGATGTTCCTCAATCCGCCCGAGGTCCTTGGACTTCCGGCCGGCGTGGTCATCCTCATCGCCGGCGGATTCATGATGTTCGTCGGCTTCATGCTCATCCGGAAAATCGTCGACATCGAGGTTTGACCTGATGCCCCCGTTCCTTCCATTGCTCATCGCCGGAGTCGCGGCGGGAGCCATCCTCCTGATCTTCGTCGCGCTGACCGGCGGCTCGGCCGTCGACCCGGTCCAGGCTCGCCTCACCCAGCTCGGCGCGATGCAGGCGAAGAACCTCGAGGAGCTCGAGCTTCAGCAGCCGTTCCTTGAACGGACGCTGCGTCCGCTCGCCGCCGCGCTCTCGGGCCGGGTCTCGCGAATGGCGAGCAGCTCGTTCCAGGAGAAGGCCGAGAAACGCCTTGCGTTGGCCGGCAACCCTGGCAACCTCCGGGTGGCCGACTGGCTGGCCGTCAAGGCCATCGGCGCCGTCGTCGGGGCGATCATTTTCGTGCTCCTCTTCGTCGTCGTCGGCTTCATGAAGCTGCCGATCCCGCTCAATTTCGCGATGGGCGTCGTCGGCGCGTTGTTCGGCTACACGATTCCCGAGTTCTGGCTCGGCGGTCGAGTCAAGAAGCGCCAGCATGCGATCATCCTCATGATCCCGGACGCGCTCGACCTGCTGACGATCTCCGTTCGCGCCGGTCTCGGCTTTGACGCGGCGCTCGGCAAGGTCGTCGAGAAGCTCCAGGGTCCACTGACCGAGGAGTTCCGCCGGGCGCTCGCCGAAGTCCGCGTCGGCAAGGCGCGCCGCGAGGCGCTCCGCGACATCGTCCCGCGGACCGAGGTCGGCCCGCTGACCAACTTCATCGGCGCGATCATCCAGGCCGAGCAGCTCGGTGTGTCGATCTCGAAGGTGCTCCAGGTCCAGTCTGAGCAGCTCCGCATCGAGCGCCGTCAGCGCGCCGAAGAGCAGGCGGCGAAGGCGCCGATCAAGATGCTGTTCCCGCTCGTCGGATGCATCTTCCCGTCGCTGTTCATCGTCATCCTCGGGCCGGCCATCATCCTGATCATCCTGAACCTCGCAAACGCGGGATAGCCGAGCGACGAGGCCAGCTCGTTACGAACGCTGTACGCCTCGATGCAGGAACCGACACCGGATCCCGCCCAAGACAGCGGCGCTCCCGCGCGGAACGTGACGCGCGGTGCCGTGCTGGCGCAGAACGTCGAGACGGCCGCCGGGCTCTGGGGCAAGTTCAAGGGCCTGATGGGCCGTCCATCGCTCGACGCCGGCGCCGCGCTTTGGCTGCCGGATAGCAACGGGATCCACATGATGTTCATGCGGTTCGCGATCGACGCCGTGTTTCTCGGGCGACCGGAGGCAGACGGGACCCGCCCGGTCATGTCCGTCCACGAGGGGCTCCCGGCATGGCGCGGCCTCGTCCCCCTCGTCAGGGGCGCCCACGGCGTGCTCGAGCTCCCGGTGGGGACGATCGCGGCCACCTCGACTTCGGTCGGAGATCGGGTCGCCCTCGACTGACGCCGGTTCGTGATCGCGGGCGGTCCGCGGACGCCGCCGCCGCTCGGTCAACGCTCGCGGGCGACCGTCGCCGCCGAGACCCCGATCGCACCAGCAGCCAGCAGTGGCGCCGCGGAGGCCGCGAGCGTCGCGCCTGTCGTCACGACATCGTCGATGAGGACGATCCACCGCCCTTCGAGCGGGCGCCGATCCTCGATTCCGCCGGCTCCCGGTCTCGGCCGCAGCCGGAACGCGTCGTGGACATTCGTCGCCCGCGCCGATCGGTCGAGGTCGAACTGGGCGATCGTCGCCCGCGCCCGCTCGAGGATCAGGGCGCACGGCAGGCCCAGCTCTAGGGCAGCTGCGCGGGCGATCAGCTCGGCCTGGTCGTAGCCGCGCGTCCGCGCCCGATCGGCGTGGACCGGGACCGGCACGAGCAGGTCGCCGCCCGCACCGGCCCTTCGCCAGCGCCTCGCGAGGGCCGCCCCGAGAGGAACTGCCAGCCGCTTCTCACCGGCGTACTTCAACTCGTGGAGCGCGTCTCGGATGAGGCCGTTGAACGGCGCGCACCACTCCAGCTGGAGCAGCGGCGGCGGCACGTCCGACGGCAGGCCGATGGCAATCCCGGCCGGCACCTCCAGCCGGGCGTCGAGCGAGGGCAGGCACGCAGCGCAGATTGGCAGGCCCTCGGTGCCGCAGCCTGGGCAGCGGGCGGGCAGGGCGAGATCGATGGCGCGCGTCCCGAGCCCAGCGAGACGGTCCATCAGGCGATCGTTGCATGCGTCGCTTAGCTGCCGGCAAACTCGTCGGCCGCGGCCTGCGAGGAGGAGCGCTCGGCTGGAGGTGTAGACTCGGGTGGCGGCGGGTCGTCCTGCCGATCCGCCTCTGCCGGCCCCAGCACACGCGCTGCTGATAGGGCGCGCACCCGCGGGAGGTGAGCGTGTGAGGACGATCGTCAAGGGCAAGAACTTCGAGGTCCCGGATCGGGTCCGTGCCTACGCGGAGCGGAAGATGAAGCGCCTCGAGCGGATGCTCGATGATCGCTCCGACGCCGTCGTGGAACTCTCGGTCGAACAGCACCGCAGTACGTCGGACTCGCACATCGTCGAGGTGACACTCGTTATCGACGGGCAGCCTCTTCGAACACACGCATCTGCCGTCAGCCATCAGGCGGGCGTGGACGAGGTCGTCGACAAGCTGGAGCGCCGCGCCGTCGACCACCGCGAGAAGCCGCGGGTCCGCGCCCGACCGGAGCAGGAGAAACAAATCCTGCGCCGCATCGCCGATGGCACGTCGACGACGGATCGAGAGCATCAGATCGTCAAGACGAAACGGTTTGCTATCGAGCCGATGTTCGAGGAAGACGCGGCAACGAGGATGGAGGAGCTCGGCCACCAGTTCTTCATCTTCGTGAATGCCGAGAACGAGCGGATCAACGTCCTCTACCGGCGGAGCGACGGCAACCTCGGCCTGATCGAGCCCGTCATCAGCGGCGAATACTCGCCCGGCTACTCCAAGGGCAGCCCCAAGGGCAGCCGCCGCTCAAACGGCGAGCTCTGAGCGGCCCTACGTATCGGCGCCTAGCTTCGAGCGGCGGGGCGGTCGTGCGGTCGGCCAGGGATCCGGTCGAGGCCCAGCTTCCGCCAGCGGCGCCGCTCGCCGGTAGATTCCTGCGTTGCGCGTCAGCAGCCCGCCGTCGACGAGGTATCGGCGGAGCGCCGCGACGTCCGGGTGAAGCAGGGCCAGCCGCTGGTTGACCTCGCGCTCCTCATACGCCCGGTCCTCCGGGAAGCAGGTGTCGAGCAGGTACGGCAACAGCAGCTCGCGCTTGCGCGGCTTGGCCGGGATCGACGTCAGCCGGCCATCGCGGACGAACGCCCGAATCACCTTCTCCTCGTCGGTCAGTCGGCGCAGCTCGTCGGCCATGGACGGAACGTAGCACCTGGGTCCGGGCGATGCGGCGTCGGCTACGATGGCCAACATGCTCCCCGATGGCCGCCGACTGGGCGCCCACCTGCCCCTTGGCACCGGAATGGTCCGGGCCGTCGATCGAGCCAGCGAGATCGGAGCGAACGCGCTCCAGATCTTCGGCGACAACCCGACGGCCTGGCGGCGCCGCGCCGAGCCCCCGCGCGAGCAGGCGGCATTCCGGGAGCGGCTGCTCGAACGCGACATTCGGCCGGTCGCGATCCACGCTGCCTACCTCGTGAACCTGGCCGGGCCGGACGACGGCTTCTTCGAGCGCTCCGTCGAGGTGCTGACGAACGATCTCCGCAGTGCGCCGGGCTTTGCCGCGAGCTTCGTCAACGTCCACACGGGATCCCATCGCGGAGCCGGCGTGGCGGCCGGCACGGCACGGATCGCCGATGGGATCGCCCGGGTCATCGCCGAGACGGATGGTGAACCCGACGGGGCCGTTCTCGTCCTCGAGAACTCGGCAGGCGGCGGCTTCGGGATCGGGACGACGGTCGAGGAGCTCGCCGGCATCGCCGAGGCGATCGCCGCTCGCGGCGTCGCTGACGACCGGGTCGGATTCTGCCTGGACACCGCTCACGCGTGGGGAGCGGGCTACCACCTCTCCGATCCGGAGGTCATTGACGCGCTCCTGGAAGGATTCGACGCCCGAATCGGCATCGGCCGTCTGAAGATGCTCCACCTCAACGACACCAAGTCCGATCTGGGCTCGCGCAACGATCGCCACGAGCACGTCGGTGCCGGGCAGATCGGCGAAGTCGGGATGGCGCACCTGCTGCGCCATCCGCTCCTCGCCGGAGCCGCCTACTACCTCGAGACGCCCGGCATGGACGAGGGCTACGACGCGATCAACGTCGCCCGAGCGCTCGCGCTGGCCGAGGGACGTCCGCTCGAGCCCCTGCCGCCGGGGGCGATGAACGTGCGCGGCAGTCGGGCCAGGTCGGCCCCCGAACCGGAGCCCGAGCTCGACTCCGACCCGACGCCGGTCTAGTCGGACGTGCTCGCCCGTCTCCGCTCGTCGGTCGCCCAACCGACGCTCGACCGCCTCGTTCTGGCCGGGCTGATCCTGCTCGCCGCGGCGTTGCGCCTCGTCAACCTGGGGACACGGGGGACATGGGACGCGGACCAGGGCCACGACATGCTCGTCCTGCGGGCGCTCGTTCGGGCGGGCGAGCTGCCGCTCCTCGGCCCACCGACCTCGATCGGCGACTTCCATCACGGCGTCCTCTACTACTACCTGCTCGCTCCTGCCGCCGCATTGAGCGGGGCCGACCCGCTCGGCGTCGTCGCGGCGATCGCGCTCGCCGGTGTCGCCGCGGTTGCCGTCACGTGGTGGTTGGCGCGGGCGATCGGCGGCCCGTTGGCAGGGGCGGTCGCCGGCCTCCTGATGGCCGTGTCGGCGAGCGCGGTCGACGAGTCGATCTTCATCTGGAACCCCAACCTCATCGCCCTATCGAGCTCGGTCGCGCTTGCCGCGGCGTGGCGGGCGTGGACGGGCGGCCGGGCCCGCTGGTGGGCCGTGGCCGGTCTCGGCGTCATCGTCACGATGCATTGCCACGTGCTCGGCAGCATCCTCCTCCCGCCGGTCGTCGGGTTGTGGATCGCCGATCTGCGCCGCCGACCCGCGGGGCCGGAGCGATCCGCTCGGTTTCGGGCAGGGCTGGTCGCTGCCCTCCTGCTTGCCGCGAGCTACGTCCCGCTCGCCGTGCACGAGCTCACGCTGGACTTCTCGGAGGCGCGGGCCGCGATCGACTTCATCGCGGGCGGCGGCGAACCCTCCGCGGCTGCCTTGCCCGTGCGCCTCGTGATCGTGGGGCTGCGCGTCCTGGCCTGGCCGTTGACCGGCCTCGTGACCGAGGCGCCGATCGCCGCGCTCCTGGCGGCCGGCCTCGTCATTGCGCTGCTTGCCTGGCGGGCCGTGGCCGCAGTCGGTCCGGAGCGCACGGCCGCCCGCTGGTTCGCGGCGACGCTCGCCTGGACGATCCCGGCGTTGACGCTCGCGGCCAGCGGTCTCGCGACGGTCGTACCCGGCCTGCCGAACGATCACTACCACGCATTCGCCGACCCGATCGTGTTCATCGTCGTCGGGCTGGGCGTCGCGGCGCTGGCCGGCTTGCGGCCGGGCCAGGAGGCCGCCGTTCGTCGACGAGCACCGGCGGCCCTCATCGGCCAGCTCGTCGCGGCGGTCGTCGTCGTGGTCCTGGTGGCATTCAACCTCACCCGTCAACCGCCGGCCATCGTCGCGGACGGAGGCTGGCCCGCTGCACGCGCTGCCGCCGCTCGCGTCCTACAAGTTGGTAGCTCGACGATCTCGCTGGCGAGCCTTCCGGACTTCAAGTCCGGCGATGCGATGCGGTTTCCGCTCGTCGCCGCCGGGGCCATCGTGGTCCCGGATTCGGGTAGACGGGATTCGGCCGATGGCGCCCCGACTCACGTCGTTCTGTGCGATTCGCTCTTCGAGACGGCGATCGGCGCAGCGTGCGGCGGCCCCGCCGAGGACGCGCTGATGTCGGGCTCGGGAACACGACTGGCCGATCGATTCGAGGCAGCCTCCGGCCGCTGGGTATCGGTCTACGTGAACCGCTGAGAATCGCAATTGCGTTCGTCGCACCCGGGTGCGGAGGGCAAGGCGCCGGAGAGCAGCGGAGCGAACGCACCTCAAGGTGCATGAGCGAGCGGCGCAGCCGGCAACGCGGTCATCGGCGTCCAGGCGCGACAGCCGGCGCCTTACACACGACTGCGTTCGTCGCGCAGGGCCGCCATCGTCGTTCCTGCGCGACAGCCGTCCACCGCAGGCACGGAACATGCGAATGCCGGCGCCCCAGACGCCGGCATTCGCTGTCCCCGAGACCCGGACGTGGAGGCGTACGGGTCGAGCCCTTGGGATAGGCGGTGAGAAGCCCGGTTAGGGCCGTCCCTGACGACCCATTGGCCGTCCGATGGGGCGAGAGCTGGACATGCTGCGTGAGGCCTGGCCGACGCCTGCGACGACCGGTCCGCCGACGGACGGCTGGGATCGGGCGAGCGGACGATCGGGCGGACGGTTCTGGGAGCCTTCGGCAGGCGGGAAGGCGCGGCCGAAGCGGCGCATCCGGACTGCCAGGTAGTACTCCATGATCTGGCGCACTTGCGGCTCGCTGAGCATCTCGTCGGCGCGGAGGGCGTATTCGACCCGCGCGGTCGGGTTCATGGCGCCGGCGGTGACCAGGCCGAGGTACTGCGCGGTGTCGGCGTCCTCGCGAAGCTCTCGAAGGCCGCGGGCGAGTTTCGTCGCCGTGCCGAGCGAGGGCATCCGGTCGCCCCGGATCAGCCGGGAGATCGTCGAGTGATCGACGCCGGACTGCTGTGCGAGCTGGCGCTGCGACATCTTCTTGGCCTTGAGCTGGGCTCGAAGCCATTCGTTGAACGCGCGACCGTTCTGGCTGGTCATCGTGTAGTAAGGCGCTCCATGAAATCGCCCGCACGGGGAGTCCCGCACTACCTGAACTATCCCGTCTGGGACCCCCCTCCCTGTATCACCCGTTGGTACCGGTCCCGATCGGCTCGTCGTGACGGTGACGACGGGTCAGGTGCGGTCTGCTCCCGTTCGGGCGAGAGAACATTGGGAGCGGCAACGATCGACGCTTGATACGCCGAGCGGGAAGGGTCGGTTCGTGGGCCAGGCGCTTGGAGCCCATCTCGGGGCCGGGCACCACGCTCCAGAGTGGGCTGGGATCAGCCGGCGGGTTCTGGCTCCGGCCTCCGCTCGTGGCCGCGCAGGCCCTCACCGCGCCGCTTGCCGGAGATCGAGTAGGCGATCCCGCCGAACACGATGATCGACAGGACGCTGATCACCCGGTCCACGAGCGTGATCGCCACGGCCTCGGTCGTCGGCACCCCGTAGACCTGGGTCAGGACGAAGATGACGCCTGTCTCGACGACCCCGATCCCGGCCGGTGTGAACGGAACTGCCGTCAGTAGCGAGCCGGTCAGGGCCACGAAGAACGCGCCGCTGATGCCGAGATGCAGGTCCGAGAAGCCGAGCGCCTCTACGACGACGAAGAGGCGCATGGCCTCCGACGTCCAGATGAGTCCGGTGATGAAGATGAGCCGTGGCAGGGCGCGCAACCCCACCGCCGAGAACACCCCTTCCTCGAAGCGGTCGTACAGCTCGAGCACCCGGTGCGGCAACGGCAGGGCGATGATGACGCGGCGGCCGAAGTTCCGCATCGAGAGCAGCCCGACGGCCAGGACGATGACGACCCCGACGCCGATCGCGAAGACGATCTCGACGTCGCTCGGCAGCTTGCCTCGGAAGCTGTAGTACCCGGATCCCAACCCGAGGACGACGATCGCGAAGAGGTCGAGGACGCGCTCGATGAAGACCGTCCCGAACGTCCGGCTCAGGGAGACCGTGCTGTTGATCTTCAGGAGGTAGGCACGGTAGAGATCACCGAGCTTGGCCGGGACGAGGCAGTTGACGAGCCAGGAAATGAAGATGATCTCCGTGGCGTCGCGAACGCCCAGTTGAAATCCGGTGCTGCGGATGAGAAGCGCCCAGCGCAGGCCGCGCAGCGGGAATCCCAGGTAGAACACCATGAACGCGGCGAGCAGGAGGAGCGGATTCGCCCTGAGGATGACGCCCGGCAGCTCGTCCAGCTTGAAGCCCGGAAGGGCCCGCGCCAGGAAAATGAGCAGGATGATCGGCACGACGAGCGAGGTGATTGTCTTCGGCTGGCGGAGTCGTCGGCCGAGGGACAGCGAGTCGACGCTGACGCGGTCCGCGCTGCGCCGGTCGTCGGCGACGCGGCGCTCGTCTGCCGCCCGACGCTCGGGGTCGTGATCTACCTGTGCGTGTCGCCGCTGAGTGCCCCGCCGGTCGAATCCGGCGCGCCGATCCGTTTTCGGGTACGGCGATTCGCCCGAATCGCCGGTGGCGGCAGGACCGGGCCCGGAGCCGGGCAGCGGTGGCTGGGTCGGTTCGTCCGGCTGGTCCGGCTGATCGGGCCCGCTCAACCCACGCTCGCCTTCCGGCCGTTGCCGCGGGCCATCTGGACGAGCTTGGCGATCGGTGTGACCGCCCGGACGAAGAATGTGGCCCGACCCGTGACCAGTTCGACGTCAGGCAGCGCTGCGAGCAGGCCCGCCGGCGAGGACGGGTCGCCGTCCACCGCCATGTAAGCCACCCCAATCTCCATCGCCGAGTGAGCATCGGACACCGCCACTCCGGGCAGCCCCTTGGCCGCGGCAAAGGTCGCCGCCCGCTCGTTGCCGTTGCCGACCATGATCCGGGCGTTGTGGACCTCGACCCAGTCGACGAGGGGGCCGATCCCGTCCATCAGCTCGTCGCTGAGGAGCGAGCTGCGGAACCGGTCGAACGGATGCGGGATCCCGACGAGGCCGCCCTGCGCCCGGATCTCGGTGATCGCCTCCGCCGGCGAAAGGCCGCTTGTGACCGACCTCTCGAGGAAGACGCCGATCAGGTCGCCGCCCTGGGTCTTCACCTCTTGGCCGACGAGCACGGTGAGCTCGGGGGCGACCTTCCGGGCGATCTCGCGGGCCGCGATCGCGCCCTCGATTCCGTCGTGGTCGGTAATCGCGAGATGGGTCAGGCCGCGCGACGCCGCGGCCCGGACGACCGACTCCGGCGACGCGATCGAGTCAAAAGATGCCGACGTATGCACATGCAGATCGACGAAGAAACGTCGGGGCGACGGCGTCCGCGGAGCTCCGCCCCGGAGACCTCGGGCCGATGGCGTCGGCGGAGCTCCGCCACGGGCCTCGGTGGGCGTGATTCTGTTCGACGCTGAAGGTGCCACTTCTAGATCTGGGACACCAGCGACTTCTTGAAGAAGTCGTAGTGCTCGAGGGCTAGGCCGGTCCCGATCGCGACGCAGTTGAGCGCGTTCTCGGCAACGTGGCACGGCACGCCGGTCACCTGGGTCAGGAGCTTGTCGATGTTCCGGAGGAGTGAGCCGCCGCCGGACATCACCATCCCCTTGTCGATGATGTCGGAACTTAGCTCCGGCGGCGTCTGCTCGAGGACGAGCCGGACGGCGGCGACAAGCTGCTGGAGCGGCGCCTCGATCGCCTCCATCACCTCGGAGCTTGTGATCGGGATCGTCCGCGGCAGGCCGGCGATGAGGTCGCGGCCGCGGACCTCCATTGTCAGCTCGCGCTCCAGCGGCAGCGCGGTGCCGATCTGGATCTTCACCTCTTCGGCCGTTCGCTCGCCGATCATGAGGTTGTACTTCTTGCGGATGTACGTGGCGATGTGCTCGTCGAACTTGTTGCCGCCGACCCGCAACGAGGTCGACACGACGATCCCGCCGAGGGCGATGACGGCGATCTCGCTGGTCCCGCCGCCGATATCGATGACCATGTTGCCGGACGGTCCGCTGATCGGGACATTTGCGCCGATCGCCGCCGCCAGGGGCTCCTCGATCAGGTACGCGGCCTTCGCGCCGGCCTTCAGGGCGGCATCGCGAACGGCGCGCTTCTCGACCGAAGTGACCCCGGCCGGGACGCTGATCATGACTTCGGGCCGGCCGAACCCGAGGTGCCCCTTCGTCGCCTTGGCGATGAAGAAGCGGAGCATCGCCTCGGTGATGACATAGTCGGCGATGACGCCGTCCTTCATCGGCCGGATTGCCTGGATGTTGCCGGGTGTCCGCCCGATCATTTCGCGCGCTTCTTCGCCGACGGCCACGATCCGGTTGTCGTCGGACACGGCGACAACGGAAGGTTCCGTGATCACCACGCCCTTGCCCTTGACGTAGACGAGAACGTTGGCCGTGCCGAGGTCGATGCCGATTTTCATGAGGTTGTCGGGTAAGTCCCTTCTGCGAGGCGCTCAATCCTGGCGCCGAGGTCCAGGAACTTGCTCTCGATGTTCTCATACCCCCGATGGACGTGATGCGCGCCGTGAATCGTCGTGACGCCGTCGGCCGCGAGTGCGGCGAGGATGAGCGAGGCGCCAGCCCGTAGATCGCCGATCTCCACCTCGGCGCCATGAAGTGGCGTCCGGCCGGTGATCGTAGCGTGCCCGCTGTCCTCGATATCTGCCTTGGCACCCATCCGGTTCAGCTCGCTCATCCATTCGAGGCGATCCTCGAAGATGGTTTCGCTGACCCTGGACACACCGTTGGCCTGGGTCAGCAACACCGACGTCGGCGGCTGGAGGTCGGTGGCGAGGCCGGGATACGGCTGGGTCTCGATGTCGGAGGCACGGAAACCCGGGTCATCGATCGTGCTTCCATCGACCTCGATCGTGTCGCGACCGCAGTTGAGCGTGACACCCGTCCGGCCGACCGCCTCGATGAACGCGCCGAGGTGGTCGCAGGGAGCGCCGGTGAGCGTGATCTTGCCGCCGGTGACCGCACCGGCGACGACGAACGTGCCTGCCTCGATCCGATCGGAGACGACGCGGTGGTCGGCGCCTCGGAGGCGCTTGTTGCCGTGGACGATGATCGTGTCCGGGCTGGTGCGCTGCACATCCGCCCCCATCTTCTGGAGGAAGGCGATGAGGTCGTCGGTCTCCGGCTCCTGGGCAGCCGGGTGGATCCTCGTCGTGCCTTCGGCGAGCGTCGCGGCGAGCATTGCGTTCTCGGTGCCCATGACCGACACGAACGGAAAGTTGACGTCCGTTCCCTTCAGCCGGCCCGGCGCGGTCGCGAAGAAGTAGCCGTTGCGGTAGTCGATCTGGGCGCCGAGCGCCCGCATCGCGTCGACGTGGAGATCGACCGGGCGCCGCCCGATCCGATCGCCGCCGGGGTTGCTGATGATCACGCGGCCGAAGCGCGCCAGCAGCGGCCCGAGCAGCATGAAGCTCGCCCGCATCTTTGCCGCGGCCTCGAGCGGCACGAACAGCCACTCGACGTCGCCCGAGGCCACCTCGTACGTGTTCGGCTCGGGGTGGTCGACGACGACGCCGAGATCGCGAAGGGTCTCGGCCATGACCCGGACATCCTCGATCTCCGGGACGTTCGTGAACCGGCAGCGCTCGCCGGTCAGCGTCGCGGCGGCGAACAGCTTGAGCGAGGCGTTCTTCGAGCCGCTGATCGGCACGGTCCCGTGCAGGGGAAGGCCACCTTCGATGCGGAACACCTCGCGAGTGACCGCCTCAAGAGTGACCTCCCAGTGGAATGGTTTTGCGTCTGCCATGATTCAGATTGGTGAGCCGGCACCCTCAGCGGGGAGCAGGTACTCGCCCTCGGAGGCACCCGGCGACGCTCCTGCTAGCCATGGGGCCGACGACCCTCTCGATGTCTGCGCTGAGCAAGGCGTTCCCGCAGCAACGCCGCCTGGAGCGAGACCCGCGCCCGGGCGAGGTCCGACGCTTCGACGTGGCCCTCCTCGAGGATGCGCTCCGCCTCGCGGCGCGCCTCCTGCGCCTTCCCGAGATCGATCTCCGACGCCATGTCGGCCGTTTCCGCCATCACGACGACCTTGTCGGGCAGGACCTGGAGGAAGCCGCCGACGATCGCGAACGATTCCTCGGCGGCGCCCTTCCGGATCCGGAGCTCGCCGACACCGAGCGTCGACACGAGCGGCGCGTGGTGCGGCAGCACGCCAAGCTCGCCCTCGCCGCCGGGCAGCGTGACGGCATCGACCTCGTCGGAGTAGGCCAGGCGCTCCGGCGTCACGATCTCGAGCAGCAGAGGCATGCGCTAGCTCTTGCTCTCGCCGTCCGTCGGCGCCGCGTCGGGGGCCTCGGTCGGCGCGGCGGGCGTGGGGGCCGCCTCGCTCTCGGTGGGGGCGGCCGCGGCGGCGGGCGCTTCGCTCTCGGCGGGCGTGGACGCCGCCTCGGCAGGCGCCGCTTCGCTCTCGGCAGGCGCCGCTTCGCTCTCGGCGGGCGCCGCTTCGCTCTCGGCAAGCGCCGCTTC
>JBBSCI010000053.1:0-18181 GCA_038250445.1 Candidatus Limnocylindrales bacterium
CGCGGACCTCCTGGCTCGCGACGCCGCCGCCGTTGCTGCACCGAATCTCAGTCTCGGGGCGGCGCTCTTCTTTCGGCTCGTCGAGCGGGCGACCGACCTCCTGGGGCCCATCGACGGATTCGAGCCCTACCTGGTCGAGTGGCACCGCCGCTCGAAGCGCGACCGCCCGTCGGGAACCGCCCGTGAACTTGCCCGTCGCATCGTGGCGCGCCACCCGACGCTGTCAGCGCCGGCCGACCCGACGTCGGGCTCGCGGACCGACGACGAGCTCGAGATCGCCGTCATCCGGGCCGGTGCGTCGCCAGGCATGCACCTGGTCGGGTTCGACTCGCCCGGCGAGACGATCGAGCTGCGCCTGACGGCCCGTGATCGATCGGCCTACGCCGCCGGCGCCCTGGCCGCCGCCGACTGGCTATCGCGCACCGCCGGGCCCGCGGGCATCCATTCCTTCGACGCGGTCGTGGACGAGCTGCTCGCGGCTCCGACACTCGCCGCAACGGCCTGACCTGAAGAGAGATACGAGGAGACTCCGATGACAACGATCGTTCGCACTCCCGGCTCCGGCCGGCCCGCCCTCCGCGGCGCGCTCACCGCGCTCGTCACGCCGTTCACGGCGGACGGCACGATCGACGAGGCAGCCTTCCGACGGCTTGTCCGCTGGCAGGTCCTCGCCGGGATCGATGGCGTTGTCCCGGTCGGGACGACCGGCGAGGCGCCGACCCTGTCCGAGTCCGAGCGCGACCGGCTCATCGCGATCACGGTCGAAACGGTCGCTGAGCGTCCGTCTCGCGGGCGCGTCGCGGTCGTCGCCGGCACCGGCACCAACGACACTGCAGCGACGATCCGGGCGACCCGGCGGGCGGCAGACCTCGGCGCCGACGCGGCCCTCGTGGTCACGCCCTACTACAACCGACCCGACCAGCGGATGCTCGCCGCTCACTTCACCGCGATCGCCGACGATGGCGCGCTGCCGATCGTCGTCTACAATGTCCCGTCGCGAACCGGTGCGAACGTCGACGCCGATACGTTCCTCCGGCTCGCCGAACACCCCGCGGTCGTCGCGGTCAAAGAGGCGTCGGGCAATCTCGAGCAGATCGCCCGGATCTGCCGCGAGCGGCCGCGCGATGTCGCGGTCCTCGCAGGCGACGACGCGTGGACATTGCCAATTCTCGCCATGGGCGGCGACGGCGTCGTCTCGGTGGCATCGAACGAGATCCCCGGCGAGATGGCGGCCCTGTGCTCGGCCGCGCTGGCCGGGGACTGGGACGCGGCGCGGCGCCACCACGAGCGCTGGCTGCCGCTGTTCATGGCGAACTTCCGGGGCGGTCCGAACCCGGTTCCGGTGAAAGCCGCCCTTGCGATGATGGGGCTGCTCGACGGCGACGCCGTCCGGGCGCCGCTCTTGCCACTTGACGACACACCGCGCTCCGCGCTTGCCGCTGTTCTACGCGCCGCTGGTCTCGTCGAGGCATCCAGTGGCCGGATGGCCGACCGAACGCAGGAGGCCGTCGCATGATTGCCCTGACTGACATCGACCAGGCGACGCTGCTCGAGGATCTCGAGCGTGGCCGCATTCGGGCTGCCGAGCCCGATCCAACGGCTCCCGGCGGCTGGCGCGTCCGGCCGGAGGTCAAGACGGCGATCCTTGCCCGCTTCGCCGACCGGACAACGCGTGACTGGGGTGTCGGGCCGTTCTGGTTCCGGGATCGTGCCTCCGTTCCCCCGCGCGAACCGAGCGACGGGCCGTGGCGGATCGTTCCCGGCGGAACGAGCATCCGGGCCGGCGCGCACCTTGGGGCGGGTGTCGTCGTCATCCCGCCGTCGTACGTGAACATCGGGGCGTGGATCGGCGAGCGGACGATGGTCGACAGCCAGGTCCTCGTCGGGTCGTGCGCCCAGGTGGGATCCGATGTCCATCTTGCCGCCGGGGTCCAGGTCGGCGGCGTCCTCGAGCCGCCCGGCGCCCAACCGGTGATCGTCGAGGACGGCGCGTTCGTCGGCGCCGGCAGCGCACTGCTCGACGGCGTCCTGGTCGGCCGCGGTGCGGTCATCGGGGCGGGCGTGACGTTGACCGGCATGTCGCGGCTCTACGACCTGACGTGTGACGAGATCCTCAGCGGCACCGTCGGCGCGCCACTCGTGGTTCCTGCCGGTGCCGTCGTGGTGCCGGGCTCGCGTGCGGCGTCCGGCGCCTTCGCCTCGGAGCACGGCCTCTCGATCGCGACCGCGCTCATCGTCAAGTACCGCGACGAGGGCACTGGTGCCCGCGTCGCACTGGAGGGCGCCCTTCGCTGAGCCGGCGAGGGCCGAGCGGAGGAACGGGCTCGGGTACCCTTGGATCGTGGCTCTCATCTCGATCCGGTCGCTCACCAAGCGCTACCCGGGCGGCATCACTGCACTCGACGGCCTGACGGTCGAGATCGACCGCGGCATCGTCGGGCTCGTCGGGTCGAACGGCGCGGGCAAGAGCACGCTGCTCAAGATCCTCCTCGGCCTGATCGATGCGACCTCCGGCGAGGCGACCGTCTTCGACATGGACGTCCGAACCCATGGCACCGACATCCGCCAGTTCGTCGGCTACATGCCCGAGCACGACTGCCTGCCGCCAGACGCGACAGCAACCGACTTCGTGTCGCACCTCGCGCTCATGTCCGGCCTGCCTCGGACGGCAGCCCGCGAACGCACGGCGGAGGTCCTTCGACACGTCGGCTTGTACGAGGAGCGCTACCGCGCGATGGGTGGCTATTCGACGGGGATGAAGCAGCGGGTCAAGCTCGCCCAGGCGCTCGTCCACGACCCGCGCCTGCTCCTGCTCGACGAGCCGACCAACGGCCTCGATCCCGCCGGCCGGGACGAGATGCTCGAGCTCATCCACCGTACGGGGAGCGAATTCGGCATCGCGACGATCGTCGCCTCGCACCTGCTCGGCGAGATCGAGCGGGTTTGCGACTTCCTCGTCGCGATCGAGGGCGGCCGGCTGCTCAGGGCAGCGCCGCTCGTCTCGTTCACCGAGCGGACCGGAACGCTCGCTGTCGAGGTCGAGGAGGGGAGCGAGGCCCTCGCGGCTCGCCTGACTGCCCAGGGCCTCGAGGCCATCGCCGACGGTCGGGCCGTCCTCATTGCGCTGAGTGACGAGCGGCCATACGACATCGTCCGGGACACGATCGTCGACCTGGGGCTGGCGCTCGTCCGGATCGAACAGCGCCGCCACAAGCTCGAGGACCTCTTCCGAGACGAGCCCGATCATCCGCCAGTCGCCGGGGTGACCGCCGCTCCGGTTGCCCAGTCGCCCGGATCAGATCCCGGATCAGATCAATGACCGCCCCTATCTCGGTCGGCAGCCCGACCGGCTCTATCTACGACATCGGCTACCGGGGCTATGAAGGTCCTCGGCTCGGACGCGCTCACGCCGTGCGTTCGCTCTTCGCCCACAGTCTCCGGACGACGTACGGGATCGGTCGTGGCGGACGGGCGAAGATCGCGCCGTTCCTCCTCGGCGGTCTGGCAATCCTGCCGGCCGTCGCGATAGTCGGCGTCCTCACGCTGGCCGCGCGCTTCGGGGCCGGCGAGCGGCTCGCCGACAGCTCGCCGATTCGGTACGACACGTACTTCAGCACGATCTCGACGGTGATCATCCTGTTCTGCGCCGCCCAGGCGCCGGAGCTGTTCGGGCGCGACCAGCGCCACGGGGTCGTGTCGCTCTATTTCGCCAGGGCCCTTCGGCGGTCCGACTACGCCCTCGCCCGAATCGGCGGGTTCGTGACGGCGCTCCTCATCCTGGAACTGATTCCACAGATCGTGCTCTTCCTGGGACGCGCATTGCTTTCTCCGGACGTCGTTGCCGCGACCAGGAACGACCTGCCGTCGATTCCGCCGATCTTCATCCAGGCCCTCGTCGCGGCAGCGCTCCTCGGCGGCCTGTCGATGGCCGTCTCGGCATTCACGCCGCGACGCGCGTACGCGACGGCCGCGATCATCGCCCTGTTCACGATCCCGGGTATCGTCGCCTCGGTCATCTCGAGCCTCGGCTCGTCGCGGATCGGCGACTGGCTCACGCTGGCGAGCCCGACATCGGTGCTCGACGGCACGAATGCAGTCCTCTTCAACACCGACTTCGGCTCCGAGTTCTTCTTCGTCCAGCTGCCCGATGTCGCCTATTTCGGGGCGGCAATCGTCGGCATCGTCGGGGCGGTCGCGATCACGGTCCGGCGGTTCCTCAGGCTCACTGCATGACAATGTCACCGGCGGCCGACCCGGGCGCAGTCGGTCCGGCGACCGCGACGCCGACCCCCACGTCTGCCCCGACCCCGAACGGACCCGAGCCGGCGATCTCCCTCGAACGGGTGTCGCGCTGGTACGGCAACGTCGTCGCGGTCAACGACATCTCATTTGCGCTCGCCCCCGGCATCACCGGCCTCCTCGGACCCAACGGTGCCGGCAAGACGACCCTGCTCCACATGCTTGCCGGACTCCTCCGCCCGTCGTCGGGGCGGATCAGGGTCGCCGGCCAGGCCGCATGGCACAACCCGAGTGTTTACCGGTCCATCGGCCTCGTGCCGGAACGGGAGGCTGTCCATTCGTTCCTGACAGGGCGGGAGTTCGCGACCCTGGCGGCGCGCCTCCAGCGTCTCGACGACCCGGTCGCGGCCGCCGCGAAGGCGATGCAAACGGTCGATCTCGAAGCCGCCGCCGACCGCCCGATCGGGACCTACTCCAAGGGAATGCGGCAGCGGGCGAAGATCGCGGCCGCTCTCGTCCACGAGCCGCCGATCCTGCTGCTCGACGAGCCGTTCAACGGGATGGATCCCCGCCAGCGTATCCACATGATGGCTCTGCTGAGGTCGATGGCCGCGGCGGGCCGGACGATCCTCTTCTCGTCGCACATCCTCGAGGAGGTCGAGCGCCTGGCCGACGGCGTCCTCGTCATCGTGGCGGGCCGACTCGCGGCGGCCGGCGACTACCGCGAGATCCGGCGCCTCATGACCGACCGGCCGCACACGTTCCTCGTCCGCTCCTCCGACGATCGCAGCCTTGCGGCTGCGTTCATGGCCGAGCCGGCGGTCTTCGGAGCGGAGCTCCGCGAGAACCGGCTGACCGTCCGGGTCGCGGAGTTCGCCGGGTTCACCCGCGCCGTTGCCCGGGTCGCCCGCGACGCGTCGGTCACGCTCTACGAGGTGGGCCCGACCGACGACTCGCTTGAGAGCGTTTTCGCCTACCTGGTGTCGCGCCGATGACGATCTTCTCGACGATCGCCGGGGTGACGCTGCGGGCATTGCTCGGACGCCGGCGGACGTTGCTCATGCTCCTCTTGGCCAGTACGCCGGTGCTGCTCGGGTTGCTCGTCCGGGCCAACGACAACGAGTTGCGGAACGTGGGCCCGACGATCGACGGCTTCGTCGTTCGGGTCGTGCTGCCGCTCATCGCCCTGGTCTTCGGCACGGCTGCGCTCGGCGCGGAACTCGACGACGGGACGGCGATCCACATCCTGACCAAGCCGATCTCCCGCTGGACGATTGTCGTCTCGAAGACCGCGATGGCGGGAACCTTGACGGCTGCCCTCGTCGTTCCGTCGACCATTCTGGGCGGGATCCTCCTCGGGGGCACCGGGTCCCCGAACCTCGGGGTGACGCTCGCCTTCGCCCTCGCGAACTTCATCGGCTCGTATCTCTACGTCGCGATCTTCCTGACCCTCAGCGTCGCGACCTCGCGAGGCTTGATCATCGGGCTGGCCTATGCCCTGATCTGGGAAGGGGTCGTCGCGGGCCTGCTGCCCGGCAGCCAGGTCTTCAGCGTCCGCGAATACATCGGCGGAATCGCCCAGGCGCTGGCCCCGAAGGCCGTCGCCGATTCGATCGTCGGGGCGGGTGGATTCGCGTACGCCGCGATCGTGCTCGTCCTGGCCATCGGCTTCGGCAGCCTCCGACTGTCGACCTACGAGATCCGCGGCACCGACTGACCTGCTTCGCTCTGCTGGCGGGGGTGACAAGAGGGCCAGTTGGGACCCCGGACCAACGGCTTGTTGCGACCGGCGGACTATCGGCGCAGTCTTGGCCCATGCCCATCGAGTTCGTCGGATTCACCGCGGATCGTCGGATCACTGCGATGATCCCTCTGGCGGATGACCGCCTCAGCGACATGCTGAACTCCGTGACCCGGATCGTCCTCCGCGACGCGGTCGTCGGAGACTTGGCAGAGGGCGGTCTGCCACTGAGCGGCGACGTCACGCTTCCGGTCGGCGACCTCGTGGCAGTGGTCGGGACCGGCCGCCGCGGCAGCGAATCGCGACGGCGGCGAACCGCCGTCCGACGGGTCAGTCTCGGCCTCGGGCGATACACGGTCAGCGGCTGTCTCCATGTCGACCCATCCGAGGGCAACTTCCCGCGGCGGTCCGACCCGGCCTCGATCCTCGCGGGGCGGGACGTGCTCGTCGCCGTCACCGACGCGTCGATCACGTACGACTGCGTCGACGTCAAGACGACCGAGACGCATGACACGATTCTTGTCAATCGCGCCCGCACGAGCTGGATCGAGGTTCAGCCCGAGGAGCCCGACGAGGCGGACGTCGACGAGGGCGAGGACGCCGCCGATACGCGGACGCGCTACGTCAAGGACTTCACTGGCACGGTCGCCGACTAAGTTTCGATCGCGTGGGCGCGCGCGAGCCAGCTCGCCCAGTCAGTCCGCGACCGGCACCCCGACCACGTTGAAGCCGCCGTCGACATAGAGGACCTCGCCCGTCACTGCCCCCGACAGGTCCGAGCCCAGGAAGACCGCCGCCCTTCCGACGTCCTCCGGCGTGATGTTGGCCCGCAGCGGCGCTGTTTCCGCGAACGAGCCGTACATCTTCTTGAAGCCCGCGATCCCGGCCGCGGCCAGGGTCCGGATCGGGCCGGCGGAGATCGCGTTGACCCGGATTCCGGACGCCCCGAGATCTGCAGCGAGATACCGAACTGATGCCTCGAGGGCGGCCTTGGCAACCCCCATGACGTTGTAGTTCGCGACGACCTTCTCGGCCCCGTAGTAGGTCAGCGTGATGATCGACGAACCCTGCCGGAGCAACGGCCGCGCCTCGCGCGTGAGCGCGACCAGCGAGTAGGCCGAGACGTCGAGGGCGAGCGCGAAGCCGTCGCGGGACGTCGAGGTGAAGCTGCCTTCGAGGTCCTCGCGCTTGGCGTATGCGAGCGCGTGGACGAGGATGTCGAGCGAGTCGTGCGTCTCCGCCCATTTCGCGAAGACCGCCTTGATCTGCTCGTCGTCCTGGACGTCGCACGGCTCAATGAAGGTCGACCCAATCGACTCGGCCAGCGGCCGGACCCGCCTCTCGATCAGCGACTCCACCGACGAGAAGCCGATCTCGGCTCCCTCGGCGCGGAACGCCTTGGCTATTCCCCAGGCGATCGAATGGTCGTTCGCGACGCCGAAGATCAGGGCGGTTCTACCGTCGAGCAATCCCATGGCTCCTCCGTGCTGCGGCGAGGATACGTCGCTGCGACGCCAGGCGACCTAGCATGGCGCGATGACCGACCTCAGGACAGCCCTTGCCGGCGTGCGCGGGCTCGTGCTCGACGCCGACGGGGTCATCGTCTTCAAGGGCGAGCTGCTCCCCGGGGCCGTGGATGGCCTGGCCCGCCTGACGAAGCGGGGAATTCCGTTCAGGATCGTCACGAACTTCTCGGCCGCTCACCGTGACACGCTGGCCTCAAGGTTCGCCGGCGGGGCGGTCCCCAGCGACTGGTTCATCACCGCCGCGTCCGCTGCTGCCGCGTACACCGCGTCTCGTCATCCCGGCGGCCGCCTGTTCGTGTTGTCGCCGCCCGACGCGCTGAGAGAGTTCGACGGCCAGCATCTCATGTCTGCCGATGAGGCCGACGTTATCCCGCCCGGCGAGCTTGCCGCGGTTGTCATCGGCGACGGGGGCGACGACCTCAGCTATCGCAACCTCAACGTCGCGTTCCGCGCGATCCGCCGCGGCGCGGAGTTCGTCGCCATGCACCGCAACCCGTGGTGGTTGACGCCGCGTGGCGAGACCCTCGATGCCGGCGCGTTCGTCGCCGGTCTCGAGGTCGCGACGGGCAAGGCCCCGATCATCTGTGGCAAGCCGTCCCCGGTGGTCTTCCGCCAGGCGCTGGCGGGGTTGGCCGCTGATCTCCACGACACGCGGCTTCGCCCGCGGGATGTCGCGATGGTCGGCGACGATCCGATCGCCGACATCGCGGGCGCCCGCCGGGTCGGGCTGCGCGGCGTGCTGGTCCTCACCGGCAAGGTCGGCCCCGAGGCAGCCGCCGCCGTGGCCGCGGGCCCAGCCAGGTCCCGTCCGTCGGCCATCGCCGAGTCCCTGCTCGACGTGGTCGCCGCGCTAGACTGGGGCCCCGCATCCGAACCCTTCTCCCGAACCCGAGGTCCCCGTCCGATGACCACCGAATCGAAGCCGCGTCTCAAGATCACGTACGCCACCCTTCGCGCCGACAACGAGGAGCTCCATGGGCTCTACGAGGCCGGTCTCGAGGAGGCGAAGCGAGAGCTGGCAGGCCATCACCTGAACTTCGTCGGCGGCAAGGAGCGGGAAGGCGACGGCGAGATGACCGTCGCCTCGCCGATCGATCGCGACCTCATCCTGGGCCACTTCGCCCGCGCCACGCGCGACGACGTTCGCGACGCGGTCGCCGCAGCTCGGGCCGCCCAGCCGGCCTGGGCCGCGACGCCGTGGCGTGATCGACTCGCCCTCATCCGGAAGGCGGCCGATCTCATCAGCGAGCGGCAGATGCGGTACGCGGGGTTGATGGCGATCGAGGTCGGCAAGAACCGCCTCGAGGCGCTCGGCGAGGTCGAGGAGGCGGCCGATCTCCTCCGCTACTACGCCCAGACGATGGAGGACAACAACGGCTACGACCACCCGATGGACAACCTCGGGGACCCGACCGTCCACACCCGCACGATCCTGCGACCCCACGGCGTCTTCGCCGTCATCAGCCCATTCAACTTCCCGATGGCGCTCGCGGCGGGCCCAACGGCGGCCGCTCTCATGGCCGGCAACACGGTCGTCTTCAAGCCGAGCTCGGCGGCCCCGATGTCGGGCGTCAAGCTGGTCGAGACGTATCGCGACGCGGGCTTCCCCGAGGGGGTCGTCAACCTCGTCATGGGGCCCGGCGAGACCGTCGGCGCCGAGCTCCGCGAGAACCCGGGCATCGACGGGATCGTCTTCACCGGCTCGTACGAGGTCGGGATGGACCTCTATCGGACGTTCTCGAAGCGCTTCCCGAAGCCGACGATCGTCGAGATGGGCGGCAAGAATCCTGCCGTCGTCTCGCGGACGGCCGATCTCGAGGAGGCGGCCGAGGGGATCGTCCGGAGCGCGTTCGGGTTCGGCGGCCAGAAGTGCTCGGCGAATTCCCGCGTCTACGTCGAGCGGTCCGTCCACGACGAGCTGGTCCGGCTCCTCGTCGAGAAGACCGACGCGATCACGATCGGCGACCCGCTGCTCCGCGAGAACTGGCTCGGCCCGATCGTCGACCAGAAAGCGGTCGATCGCCACCAGGCAGCCACGGCGGATGCCCGGCGCGACGGCCGCGTCTTCGTCGGCGGGGAGCGGCTCACCGATCGCGGGATGGAACGCGGCTTCTACGTCGAGCCGACCGTCGTCGGCGACCTGCCAGCGGACCATCGAGTCTTCCGCGACGAGCTCTTCGGACCGTTCACGGCTGTTCTCGCAACCGACACGTTCGACGAGGCAATTCGCCTGGCGAACGACTCGGTCTACGGGCTCACGGCCGGCGTCTACAGCGAGGATCCAGGCGAGGTCCAGCGGTTCCTCGACACGATCGAGGCCGGTGTCACGTACGTGAACCGCCGGGCCGGCGCGACGACTGGCGCGTGGCCGGGCGTCCAGGCATTCGGCGGCTGGAAGGGCTCGGGCTCGACGGGCAAGGCCGGCCTCTCGATGTACTACGTCGCGCAGTTCCTGCGGGAGCAGAGCCACACCGTCGTCGACTGAGCCGGGGAGCGCCCGGCCTTGTGGGCCGCGGAATGGGCCGACTTGCTCCGATTTCGAACGCCGCGCGAATTCACCTCCGTCACGCCCGGTCCTCCGAATCCGGACTCCGATTTCGGAGCAAGGCTCGCGATGGGAGTGACTTCCCGCGGCGTACGATTTCGGATCACCCCAAGCCCGCCCAACGACCTGACTGCGGCCGCGGAACAACGCCTCGAGCGCTCCGGAGGGTCTGCTAGACTCGCCGTAGAATATCCACTCTGCATACTTCTTATGCGTCCGAGGTGCTCTCTTGGCCTCCGTTTCAGGGGCGCGACCCGTCCCGGACATCATCACTGAGATCCCCGGCCCCAAGGCCCGAGAACACGTCGCCTTCGACGAGATGTGGACGTCGCCGAGCCTCCCGCGCGCCTATCCGATCGTTCCAGTTCGCGGCCAAGGCCTGATGATCGAGGACATCGACGGCAATCTGTTCCTCGACTTTGCCGCTGGCATCGCCGTCAACTCGACGGGCCATTCCCATCCCCGCGTCGTCGCGGCGATCAAGGAGCAGGCGGCCGAGCTGATCCACTTCTCGGCGTCGGACTTCTACCTGCCGATCTACCCGGAGGTTTGCCGCCGGCTGGCCGAGATCACGCCGGTCGCGGGTGGCAAGGCCCGGGTCTATCTCGGCAACAGTGGGACCGAGGTCGTCGAGACGGCGATCAAGCTGGCCCGTTTCGCGACCAAGCGGCCGTACGTCGTCGCGTTCCTCGGTGCCTTCCACGGTCGGTCCTACGGCTCGGTTTCGCTGACGGCCTCGAAGGCGAAGTATCACGCCGGATTCGGGCCGTTGCTTCCGGGCGTCTACCACGCGCCGTTCGGGCGCGTCGATGACCTTCGCTGGTTCAACGAGGTCCTCTTCGACAGGCTGGTCCCAGCGAACGAGGTCGCCGCGATCATCGTCGAGCCGATCCAGGGCGAGGGCGGCTACCTCGTCCCCGAGGACGGCTTCCTCGCTGGCCTCCGCGAGATCTGCGACCGCCACGGCATCGTGCTCGTCTTCGATGAGATCCAGTCGGGCGCCGGACGGACAGGGACGATGTGGGCCGCCGAGCACTGGCACGTGAAGCCCGATGTCGTCCTGGCGGCCAAGGGCATTGCATCCGGGATGCCGCTTGCCGCGCTCATCGCCCGGGCCGACCTGCTCGAATCGTGGGGACCCGGCGCCCACGGCTCGACCTACGGCGGCAACCCCGTCGCCTGCGCCGCGGCCCTCGCCACGCTCGATCTGCTCGAGGGCGGCCTCGTCGAGAACGCCCGAATCCGAGGCGAGCAGGCGTTCTCCGGCCTGGCTGCTCTTCGGATCCGATTTCCGGACCTCGTCACCGATATCCGCGGCCGGGGCCTGATGATCGGCATCGAGTTCGACACCGGTGAGCACGCCGAAGAAGTCCAATGGGCCGCGTTCCAGCGAGGTCTGCTCGTGCTCGAGTGCGGCCGGAGGAGCGTTCGGATGTCGCCCGCCCTGACGGTCTCCGAGGACGAAATGGTGACGGCGCTCCGGATTTTCGAGGCGGCTGTCGCCGACGTTGCCGGGGAGCACGGTGAGGTCCTCGAGGCCGCAAAGGCGGCTCACGCGATCACCGGAGTCGAAGCCGCGGGCTGACCGAGCCATCGCGGATACTTCCGGCATGACGATGGGCCTGGGATCGTGACCTCGAAGGTCGCCTCGATGGCGGACGCTGTCCGCGAGCTGGTCCATGACGGCGACACCGTCGCGATCGAGGGGTTCACCCACCTGATCTGCTTCGCGGCGGGCCACGAGATCATCCGCCAGCGGAAGCGCGACCTGACGCTCGCGCGGTTGACGCCCGATGTCATCTACGATCAGATGGTGGCCGGGGGCGTCGCCCGGAAGCTGATCTTCTCGTGGCTCGGCAACCCAGGTGTCGGCGGGCTGAACGCGATCCGGCGGCGGATCGAGGCGGGGCCGGTCGCGGCCTCCGGCGAGCCTGCGCTCGAGGTCGAGGAGTACAGCCATTTCGGGATGGTCGGGCGCTATACGGCCGGCGCGGCGAACCTGCCGTTCTTTCCGCTCCGCTCCTATTTCGAGAGCGATCTGCCGAAGGTGAACCCGCTCATCCGCCAGGTCGAGTCGCCGTACGGCGACGGCGTGGTCTACGCGGTCCCACCGCTCCGCCCGGACGTCACGATCGTCCACGCCCAGCGCGCGTCGGAGAGCGGCGACACCCAGGTCTGGGGCCTGCTCGGCTGCCAGAAGGAGGCGGCCTTCGCGGCCGACCGGGTGATCGTCGTGGTCGAGGAGGTCGTCTCCGATGAGGTGATCAGAGCCGACCCGAACCGGACGATCATTCCGGGACTCATCGTCGATGCCGTCGTCGCCGAACCATGGGGCGCGCATCCCTCGTACGTCCAGGGCTCGTACGACCGCGACAATCGCTTCTACCTCGATTGGGACCCGATCTCGCGGGACGAGGAAGCGACTCAGGCGTGGCTCCGCGAGTGGGTCCATGACCTCGATGGCCGGGCGGCATACGTGGAGAAGTTGGGAGCCGAGCGGCTCGCTTCGCTGCGACCAGCCGGCCCGGCGCCGTCCGGCTCCGTCAACTACGGCGACTACCGATGACGGTGACGCGATGACTGACGGGCTGATGATCCTCGTCGCGGGTCCGTACCGTTCCGGCACGAACGGCGATCCCGCGCTGATCGGGGCCAATGTCGATGCGATGACCGCCGTCTCGCTCGAGCTCTATCGCCGCGGCCACCTTCCGGTGATGGGGGAGTGGTTCGCGCTGCCGTTGATCGAACAGGCGGAGAAAGATGGCGCAGCGGGCGCCGACGAGGAGATCTTCCACCCCATCGCGGAACGCGTCCTTGCAAGATGCGACGCCTGCCTGCGGATCGGCGGGCCATCCGAGGGCGCGGACCGCATGGTTCGCCGCGCCCGCGAGCTCGGCAAAACCGTCTTCACCGACATCGAGGAGATTCCGTGACGGACGCTATCGGCCTGGTTCGCCCCACGTGCCAAACGTCGGTTGGGGCGGGGCTTCCGTCGACATGTGGCTCGCCCGGCGAACCATCTGCAAGTCAGGGCGGGCACTCCTCGACGTTTGGCCCGCCCCACGAACCAGAACGGCGCGCCCGATGAGCCCGGAAACCGCCTTCTCGCAGTCCGAGATGATGATCGTGGCCGCCGCCCGTGAGCTCGCCGGTCAACGCGTCTGCTTCGTCGGCGTCGGGCTGCCCAATATCGCGGTCAACCTCGCCAAGCGCACGATCGCCCCGGACCTCGAGCTCGTCTACGAGGCGGGCGTGTTCGGTGCCAGGCCGGCCCGTCTCCCGCTCAGCATCGGCGACCCGACGATCGTGACAGGAGCGACAGCGGTCACGAGCATGTTCGAGCTCTTCACGTTTTATCTCCAGGGCGGGCTTATCGACGTCGGCTTCCTCGGCGCGGCGCAGATCGATCGATTCGGCAACATCAACACGACCGTCATCGGCGACTACGACGCGCCAACCACCAGGCTCCCCGGCAGCGGCGGTGCCTGCGAGATCGCGATCAACGCCCGGCAGGTGTTCGTGATCCTGCGCCAGTCGACGCGCTCATTCGTCGAGCGGATCGATTTCCGGACGAGCCCGGGCAACCTCGGCGGGGCGGAGCAGAGCGAGCGGATCCGGCGCGAACAGGGCTGGATCGGGCGCGGCCCGACGGTCGTCGTCACCGATCTCGGGATCTACCACTTCGACGAGGACGGCGAGATGCGCCTCGACTCGCTCCATCCGGGGGCGACGATCGAACGAGCGCGTGCCACGATCGGCTGGCCGCTGCGCGTCGCCGACGACATCGCAACGACGCCGGCACCCACCGACGACGAGCTACGCCTCATCCGCGAAGAGCTGGATCCCGGCGGGGTCTACACGAAGTAGTTCATCCGGAGGGACCTTCGGGTAAGTCCATGCCGGCCGCACGCCCGGGATGATCGGGACGATGGCCCTTTCCCGACAATCGTCCGCCGACGCCGTCGACCCGTATGTCATCGGGTATCTCGATGGCACGACGACGTCGAGCCCGGTCCTGCCCCAGGCGGTCGACCGCCCGGGCCTGAAACTGGTCGGGCGCGAGGCGATCCAGACCGGCCGATTGATGGCCGCCCTCTCGACCGCGCTGGACCTGACCGAAGGCCAGCTGCCCGGCCATTCGCTCCGGACCTGCTACCTCGCGATGCGCCTGGCCGATACCCTCGGCCTGTCCGGCGAGGACCGCGAGACGCTCTTCTTCGCGGCGTTCCTCAAGGACGCCGGCTGCTCGTCCAATGCCGCCGCCGTGACCCAGATCTTCGGCGTGGACGACATCGCGCTCAAGGGCCGCCAATCGACGGTCGATCGCTCGATCATCGCGTACGCCGCGTTCACGATCCGCAACCTGCCGTCCGCGGAGCCGCTGCCGCTGCGGTTGCGCCGGCTCATCAAGATCGGCTTGGGCGGGCGAGCCTCGCAGCGGGCCGTCGAGCAGATCCGCTGCGAGCGCGGCGCGATGATTGCCCGCAAGGCAGGCTTCGGCGAGGCCGTCGCGTCCGCCGTTCACGACGTACACGAGCATTGGGACGGAGGCGGCAATCCGCGCGGTCTGAAGGGCCATGGCATCGATCGGCGGGCGCGAATCCTGTCTGCCTGCCAGGGCCTCGACGTCTTCGTCTCGACCAAAGGCCGCGTCGACGCGCTGCGCGTCCTTGCCGACCGCAAGGGCCACTGGTACGACCCCGAGGTCGCCGGGGCGCTCCTCGACGAGGCAACCCGCGGCCTGCTCGACGACCTCGCGGCACCCGACCTGGTTGGGCGGACGATGTCATTCGAGCCCGACAGCATGATCCGGCTGTCCGACGACGCGGCCATCGACCGGATCGCGGGCTCGTTTGCGGACATCATCGACGCGAAAAGCCCCTACACGGGGTCGCACTCGAAGCACGTGGCCGAGGTGGCGGAGGGAGTTGCGGTCAAGATGGGCCTCGCGCCCGAGGACGTCATCGACGTACGACGAGCGGGCCTCCTCCACGATCTGGGGAAGCTCGGCGTGCCCAACATGATCCTCGACAAGCCGGCCCGCCTCGAGCCGGCGGAGTTCGAGATCATCAAGCGGCATCCCGAGCTCACATTGCGAATCCTGTCGCAGATCCCGACATTCGCCAGTGTTGCCGAGCTCGCGGCCTGCCACCACGAACGCCTCGACGGCCGCGGCTACTTCCGCGGCCTGACCGCGTCGGGGATCGCCCTTGGCGCGAGGATCGTCGCGGTCGCCGACGTCTGGGAGGCGCTGACCGCCGATCGGCCGTATCGGGCGGCGATGCCGATGGATACCGCGCTGGCGATCATGGACGAGGAGAGCGGCGATCACCTTGCGGCCGATGCGGTCGAGGCCCTGACCGACCTGGTAAGGATGCAGGCCGCCGGGCCGCCCTGACGGGCATCTTGTCCCGGCCTGGCAAACGGATTACCGTTTGATCGGTCCGCCCGCCCAGACGAGGTGACGCCCGATGTCGACGTCCGTCCCCGCCGAAGTTCCCGCGACCCCGCCCGCCAAACGGACCCGCAAGCCGGACACGCTGAGCGCGGTGTTCCTGGTGCTGACCGCCGCGTTCGGCGTGTGGGGTGTGAGCCTGTTCATCCTCACCGTTCTCGCGATCATTCAGCCCCACTTCCTCTATGACGACCAGAAGAACCTGCTCAAGGCAGTCGGGGCGACGGTGGTCGCGGCTCTGGCGGGGTTCCAGGCGCTGACGATGTACGCGGCGATGGGGACCATCCCGCGCGGCCAGATCAAGATGAAATA
Organism: Candidatus Limnocylindrales bacterium; assembly: GCA_038250445.1. Taxonomy (GTDB): domain Bacteria; phylum Chloroflexota; class Limnocylindria; order Limnocylindrales; family CSP1-4; genus CF-46. The sequence continues at coordinate 15,819 of JBBSCI010000053.1, forward strand.
TCTGATGCGCGGGCACCGCTACGGCGGCCGGATCGCGATCGCGCTCGCGGTCGCCGTCGCCTGGTTCTGCATCGTCGATCGCGGGGCCGCCACGGAGCCATTTCCGCGGGCGGCGATCCACGCCTTCTTCGGATCGACGGCGTTCGCGGCTCTCGCGGTCAAGTTCTCGCTGCTCCGCTGGAGGCCGGCGCTCGCCTACGATGCAGCGCCGTGGCTCGGGCGGTACGTCGCGGTGGCGTTCGTCGTCATCTGGATCACGTCTGCATACGCCTACTTCAGCGGCACGCTCTGAGAGGAACCACTACCAGGGAACAACGGCCAAGAGGCGGTTGAAGCCATCGCCCGGGACCGTGCCGAACACGTGTCCGTTCGCCGGATCCAGCTCGACGATCCGTCCGCCGTCGTGCAGCAGGGCGAACAGGGCGCTGCCGTCGGGCGTGATACCCAGCCCGTCGACGGAGGCCCCATTCAGCAGCCGCGCCGTGACCGCCAGGTCGCTCGTGTTGAGCGCCACGATTCCGTCCGGCCCGGCCGCATAGGCCGTCTTGCCATCGGGTGCGATGACGATCCGGCGACCGACTGGCCCGCCTGCCTCGTGACCGAACTTGGCGAGGTCAATCGAGGGACCCAGAGCTACCGCTCGGTCTGTCACCCCGACGGACGCATCGGTCACCGAGCGACGGATCGATAGCTCCGCCGTGTCGACCTCGCTCACGATCCCGAGCGCGGCATTGGCGGCGAACACGGTCGACCAATCGGACGACGCTGTGAGACCCCAGTGGAGGGCCGCCTCCAAGTCGTCGGTATGAGCCGCGGGCAGGTCGATGCAGATGGCCCATCCATCGGTCGTGTTAAGGGCGTGGATGAACGGGTGCTCGAGACCGCGGTAGAGCGTGAAGACCATGCCGTCCGGAGAACGCAGCTGGGCGATCGGCCAGCCAGCCATCGCCTCGCCGAGGTTCCGCTTGTCGGCGATGATCCCGTCACGCATCGTCCCGGCCGGCAGGTCGATCGCGCGCACCTGGTACGCGCTGCCCTCTCCCGTCAAATGCTCGACGACGTAGAGGACATGGCCGTCGAAGGAGATTGCGTCGTACTCGAACGAGCCGCTGAGCTCGAGGATCTGGGGTGCGCCCTCGAGCGGGTCAATCTTCAGAACGGCGAACCTGCTCACCGCCGACGGGCCCTCCGGCGCCGACGTGGCCTCGACAAGAACTGCCGTCGAGCCGTCGGCGGACAGCCCGACCGGCGTGGGCTCGTAGCCGATCGTCGGCAACCGCCAGGCGCCGTCGATGACGACATCCGGGCCATCGAGACCCGGCTGGACGAAGACATCGCTGACCGTCGTCGTGGCTGCGTGCGGAGCCGCCACGATCATGCGTTGCCACTCCGCCGTCGCAGGGGCGCCGGCCGGGAGGTCGAGCATGGTCTCGCCGGTGCTCGCCTGGATGATGTGGACTCCTGGATCGGTTGCCCTGCCGGTGAGCAGCAGTGCGTCGGGCGTCCGGGGCGCCCATGTCGGTGCAGCCGGCGCTCCAGAGGAAGGCGAACTCGTGGCGGCAGGCGCGGCATCAGGCGTTCTTGGGGAACCTGGCGACGAGCAGGCCGAGATCGCGATCGCGGCCGAGCCGATCAGTCCCGTGATCTTCCAAGCGTTTCGCATCGGTCCGCTCCTGTCCACGGCGACCACTTGTCGCCGTCGTCGACCGAACTACACCGTGCGTGGTTCCGGCGTTCCCGGCTCGCCTACTTGAGTGACTCCGCCAGGGCGATCGCACCGGCCATGTCGAGCCTCGACTCGAGTCGGTAGGTCACGTCGCCCGTCGACCAGATGAGGACGTCACCGACCTCGCGATGGGCGTCGTCGACGAAATTGCCGGCCGGATCGACGTAGTAGAAGAAGTGCGGAGGCCCGCTGATCCAGTAGCCCGGCGAGCCCGCCACCTTCACGGGCGTCAGCTTCGATGCGGTATCGACGATCTTCTTGTAGTAGCCGTCATCGACGCGGCCCTGGAACTCGCTGATGAGCAGACCGATGCCAGGATCGAGCGTGCCCGGTAGCCCCGGTCGGCTCCCCCAGATGAGCGTGGCGCGCAGGCGATCCATGTACACGACATCGGGCGGGCCGATCGCCGGATCAGGCGGGAGGATCAGATGGAAGCCGGCGAGCTCCTCGGCGTCGGCCAGCGACATGGCGATCCCCAGCCCCAGCTGCGAACCGGGCGAACCACTTGGAGTCGGTGTCGCCGAGACGCTGGCGCTCGGTCGTGGCGAGGGCGAGGGCGATGGAGCCTCGCCGAAGATGATCCGGAGTCCCGGCAGGCCGAGGCCGACGGCACCGGCGATGGCGGCGAGGATGAGCA
>JBBSCI010000054.1:0-17991 GCA_038250445.1 Candidatus Limnocylindrales bacterium
CCCCATCGAGGTCAACGAGCAGGAGAAGGCCGGGGGGCATGCGGGGGATCGTAGCCGGGCCGCGACCGTCGCGGAGCCGGGCGGCGTCACGCGGCGCAGGCGCCGGCCAGGCGGCTCGCGACCCCGACGTGGACCGTCCCGCGTGCCAAACGTCGAAGGAGCCTCCCAAACGGCCGATTTGACCTCCTCCGACGACGGTTGGACCGCCGGGCGCGCCAAACGGCGGCTGACAGCACGCTCGGCCGATGTTTGGCACGTGCGGCGTGCCAACGCGGGCGGGGCCTCGCGCCGCGTCCGCGTACGATTGCCGCGTGACCCGACCCGTCTCCCGCCGCGACCCGCTCCTCGGCATCAGCCAGCTGCTCGTCGACGGAACGAACCTCCTCCACGCAATGTCGCGCGGCCCCGACCGGCAACCGCCGGCGGCACTCATCGGCCGCCTTCGCGGCGCGATCCCGCCAACGGCAACGATCACGATCGTCTTCGACGGACCGCCGGAACGCGGAATCCGGGGCGAGCGGATCGCCGCCGGCCTGACCGTCCAGTACAGCGGCCGCTACAGCGCCGACACGATTCTCGTCACGCTTGTTGAGGACGCCGCGATGTCGTCCGAGTCGTCGACCGCGACCGATTCGATCCTCGTCGTGACCGACGACCGGGATCTCAAATTCGCCCTGCGCAAGCGCGGTGCCCGAACCACCGGTTCGGCCTGGCTGATCGGCCGGCTCGATCGCCCGGGGCTGTCGAGTCCGGGCGTCGGCAACCGTCGGCCGCCGGCGCCGCCGCGGATCGCCCAGCAGAAGCCGGGCGAGGAAACCGCGGAGGACCAGGGGGTTCGCTGGAGTCCGGGCCGCGGCGCGACCACCAAGCGCGGCAATCCGAAGCGCTCTCCGCGCGGCGCGCGGCCGCGTGGCTAGAATGCAGCCGTGACGATCATCGAGCAGATCCAGAAGTTCTGGACCGATTTTCTCGGCTTCCTCTCGACGCTGATCATTCCCGACTGGGCCTCGATCATCGGGCTGCTCCCACTCCTGATCTTGATCGGCATCGTCGGCCCGATCCTGTCGATCATCCTGCTCGCCTGGCTGGGTTACGGGATGACGAAGCCGCGGACGGAGGTCACCTACGACGAGGGTGTCCGGACGGCGCCACTCGACTACCTCGGCGAGCCGATCTCTCCCGCCGGCGAGCCGTATTGCGCCAACGACGGCCTGATCTATCCCTTCGGGACGATCCGCTGCGACCGCGATAAGACACCGCTCACCCTCCGCTGCCCGAAGTGCGAGCTCGTCCGCGAGGCGAGCATCGAGGCCTGCGGCAACTGCGGCCTCATCCTCAACATGGAGCCGCGGGCGCTCATCATCGCCACCGACCGACCGCCTCCGGGCGGTGCGGCCCTGGCCTGAGCGAGCAAGACTGATGGCGCAGATTTCGCAGCTTCTCTTCCCGATCGGCACGATCGCGATTGCGCTCGGGTTCGCCGCCCACATTGGCCACGCGGTCATGCTGGCCAACGGCCGCCGCTTGATTCCATCCCTGGTCCCGAGTCGCCAGCCCGCCTGGGCCGGCGTCGTGACCGGGTCGTTCGCCGACAGCCGCACGTCGGCGGCCGTCGCTGGCGCCGACCTTGCCGGCTCGCCCACTCCGCTGGGCCGCGCCGCCGTCGTCCTGACCGCGAGCGGGTTCGGCGTCCTGCTCGCGTCGCTGATCCTTCGCGGGATCGTCGTTGGGCGCGGGCCGTGGGGCAACATGTTCGAGTTCACCGTCGCGTTCGGCACTTCGATCGTGGGCGGCTACCTCGTCCTCGGGCGCCGCTACCCGATCCGCTCGATCGGCTTCATCCCGGTCGGCATCTCGCTCGCGATGCTGCTCTACGCGGCGAGTCTCGGGTCGGGCATCAAGGATCTCGTCCCGGCCCTCCAGAACGCGCCGCTCCTCACGATCCACGTCGGGATGGCGGTCATCTCGTATGGAACGTTCGCGACGAGCTTCGGGGCCGGAGTCGCGTACCTGATCCAGGGCCGCGAGGACCGCTTCCGCTGGCTTCCGTCGCACAAGGTCCTCGACGAGGTCGCCTACCGCTCGGTGATCTTCGGGTTCCCGATCTTCGCGACGATGATCATCCTCGGTTCGTGGTGGGCATCGATCGCCTGGTCGCGCTACTGGGGCTGGGATCCGAAGGAGACTGCGGCCCTGGTGACGTGGCTCATCTACGCGGTCTACCTCCACGCGCGCAACCAGCGGGCCTGGTCGGGCCGGCCGGCGGCCCTCCTGCTGGTCGTCGCGTTCGGGATGGTGATCGTGACCTACTCGGGATCGCTCTGGTTCAACGGGCTGCACTCGTACAGCGGCCTGTAGAACCGCGGCGAGGCGGCGCCGCTCAGCGCGCCGGAACGGCGACCTTCGAGCCTCGAAACGTCCCTGTCACCGATCGATTGCCGTCGGCGTCGCGGAAGTACGACAGGCTCGTGCCGCCCGGCGACGTGACGTCGAGCGAGAACGTGCCGTCGGTGTCGTTGATCACGCCGCGGCCGGTCAGCGGGAGGCCCGCCGTGAACGCGCAATCGGTGAGTCGCACGCGGGAGCCATCGTCGGTCGCCGTCCAGCGGATCGAACCGCCCTGCAGACAGCCGACCTGGAGTGGATCGACGCCATCCCAGTTCCAGTAATCGGGCGAGTTGTTGATCTCGTCGTCGGTCGCCGACATCGCGGCCAGTCCGTTCTTGTAGCCGCCGACGGTCGCCGCCGGGATCGGGACGTACGGATCCGTGCCGGCGAAGTCGCAGTCGGTCCGCCGATGGGCCGGCCGCTTCCCGTTTACTAGCCAGGCCGTGATGAGATCGTCCGGACAGGTATTGCCGCGGCCGAAGATCACGTGGGGACCGCCCGGCTGGACGATGAGATAGGCGTCATCGGCATGGTGGTAGATCCGTAGCGCGCCGGCGAACGGCGTGGCCGGATCCCAGGTCGAGGCGAGGACGAAGATCGGGTACGGCGTGTCGATGAGGTAGTCCGGCCGAGCCTGGGTTGTCGGGTGGACCGGCCAGTAGGCGCACGGCAGGTCGCCGTAGAAGATGCTGCCGAGTCGGACGTCGGCGACACCCGCGTTCTCGCCCTTCTGCAGGTACAGCGCCGCTCGGCTCGCCGCCGAGCCGGACCCGTACGCGTAATCCATGCATTCGACTGCGTAGAACATGGCATCCGAGTAGGTCGGGTCGAGGATGGCTCCGAGCGTCTCCGGATCCTGGCCGAGCGAGATGTAGGTCAGCCTGGCGAGCGGCAGGAACTCCCCGCGCGAGGCCTGGGCGATCGCCCGCTGGAACAGCATCCGGTCGAATGTCCCGTAGACGTAGCCGGCCGCGGCGGTCTCGAGATCGCCGAGCCCGAAGGACCGGTGCTCGACCCTGCCGTTGGCCTTGATGAACGAGTAGGTTCGCGGGCCTGCCCGCAGCATGTCGGCGACCTTGTCGTAGGTCTTGAGCGCGTCGGCCCCGACGACGTCGGCCCGGCAGATCTTCTTGGCGCTGCAGCGATTGAGGGTATTCACGAGGACGTCCTCGAACGCCCGGACGTCTTCCGAGTAGTACTGCCAGCCGTCGAGGGTCAGGTCCACCGGACCGTCGACGTAGAGCGCCCGAACCCGGTTCGGATGGGCGGCCGCGTACGTCTGGGCGTACTGGGTGCCGTAGCTCTCGCCGTACAGATCGATCTTGTCCGCGTTCAGGTAGACCCGGAACGCCTCCAGATCCTCGACCGACTGGCGAGTCGAGTAGAACGGCAGGTCAGCGGGGTTGACGCCGGTCTCGGCGACGCAATCCGACGCGTACGTTTTCGCCGCTGCCGCGTACTGGAGCGCCTGCGCGTGCGAGAGCGTCGGGTTGGCATCGGTCGTGTAGAAGGCGAGGGTCGCGTCCGGGCACTGGAGCGGCTCCGACTTACCGACGCCTCGTTGGTCGAAGAACACGATGTCGTAGTTCTTCGTGATGCCCGGGGCGAAGAGGTCCGTGTAGCTGTCGGCAGCGGCGAGGCCGCTCGTTCCTGGCCCACCGGTCGCGGTGACGAAGACGCCCTTGCGGTGGCCCGTCGCCTTCTGAAGGGCGAACGTGACGTCGAAGGTCGCGGCGCCTGCGGAACTGAAGTGGTCGCGCGGGACGCGGAGCGTGATGCAGGTGAAGCGGCTCGCGGGGCAGGGCTTCTTGCTGACGACCTTGGGGCCGGGCCGGCCAGGGCCGATGTCGGGGTTGGCAGGTGCGGTCGTCGGGTTCGCGGCCGAGGCCGCGGCGAACGGGAGCGTGCCCGAGAGCACGACCAGCAGACCCAGGGCAACCGCCGCGCAGCGAACGAACCGGCGCATCGGCCGGATGCTACCAGCGGCCGTTGGGGGTGCAACGGTCTGGTGCGGTCTGCGGGCGTCGATTTCGGTGACTGGCCGCACCGCGGCTCGTCGTAAGGAGCGGCCGCGGCCCCGGCGCGAAACATAGGTGGGAGCACCCGCCGAGTAGCCGTCTCGGGCGGTCGCCGCCGAAATGGCCGAGACACGGCCACCGTCGCTCCGTCGCCCCCGCACTTGGACATATGCACGCCCGAGGAACGTAAGAGGAAGTCCGGGCCCGATTTCGGCCTCCACGATGCTGCGGAGCCCTGCCCACAGCTCGGATCCACGCTCAGCTCGAGCGCCGCAGCGCCGCCGATACCCGGCGAACCGACGTCAGAGTTGGACTAACGTTCCCTGGGTGTGAATCTGTCCAGAAAGAGAGCGCAGCCACCCTCCGGGACGGGTCCGCGAGCCAGCCACCCATCGATCGGCCGTCGGTAGGGAACGCCGCGCGAAGCATCGACCGATGGGCATCGACCCGACGGCGATTCGTCTTGCTGTCGGCGATGATGAGCCAGATCGAAACGGTAGCCCCGGCCATATCCCACCCTCGCTCCGCGGCGACCTGTGGAGCCAGCCGGCGCTTCTTGTCGATCGTGCCAACGAGCTCGTTGACATCGGCGATGTCCGTTTTCAGCTCGATCACCAGCAGCATCCGACGGCGCGGATGCCAGGCCAGGATGTCGATAATTCCTCGCTCGCTATAGATCGCGAACGAAACTTCCGGCTCGGCGATCCAGTCGGGCAGGTCATGGAACAGCCGGGCGACCTGCTCGTGGAAGGCGGAGTGCCGCGAATTGAGGAGGCGATCCATGTCGCATGCCCGCCAGCGCGGCGCCATTTCGATCCTGACGTCGAGTGCCTTGGCGACGGAACGCAGGGTGTCAACAGTCAGGGATCCGATGTGCCCGCGCTCGAGCCGCGAGATCGTTGCTCGTGAGACACCCGCCGTCTCCGCAAGGTCGATCTGACGAAGCCTGCGCTTGAGGCGGACCGCCCGGATCGCCGCTCCGATTCGCTGGTCGTCCATTAGCCCGAGTCTGGCTCGCGCCGATCACCTGCGACTTACCTGCGACCCGACGCAGCGTCAAGGAAACGAACGGTTGTTCTATACTGGTCGTGGTCCACAGTCGACCGACACATCTCCACAACGGACCGATCGACAGTCCACAGGCAACCCCGGCTTCTCCACGATTGGGGGCCCACCTGTCCACATGCCCTCAACATCCAAACCGCTACATCTTGCGGTCAGTCGACGCCACCAACCACTACATCTTGTGTTTTGGCCTTGACTGTCGCTGCCCGACAGCGTATCGTTTACGGGTCGCTCCGAGCGATCTAAGCGCCCCACCCGGGATGCCCACCGGCCCCACACCTCCGGTCCGCCAACCTCGGGACACGCACCAATCGCTCGGGTCTCGTTCGGACGTCGCAGCTACAGAAGCTACAGCGGCGGGCGCGCCAACAGACCGCGCGGAACGTGGAGGTTAGAGACATACGATGGCCCGAAAGAGCAGCGAGACCGTGGCGGTCCTGGACGACGCGACGACCGAACAGGCGCCGAAACTGACCGGCCCTTGGGGCGCGAGCTTCTCGGGTGAGGGCACCCCAGGCCTCACCTTCGAGCGCCGCTGGACCCGCCCGGGCGTCCATCCCTACGACGAGATCACGTGGGAGACGCGAACCGCTGCGATCGGCAATGAGTCGGGCAAGCTGGTCTTCGAGCAGAAGGACGTCGAGGTTCCGGAGTTCTGGAGCCAGCTCGCGACGAACGTCGTCGTCAGCAAGTACTTCCGCGGCCATGTCGGGACGCCGGAGCGGGAAACAAGCGTCAAGCAGCTCATCGACCGGGTCGTCAACAGCATCGCGGCCTGGGCGGAGACCCAGCACTACTTCGCCACGGACGACGACCTCAAGAGCTTCCAGGCGGAGCTCACCCATCTCCTCGTCCACCAGAAGATGAGCTTCAACTCGCCCGTCTGGTTCAACGTCGGGATCGAGAAGAAGCCGCAGTGCAGTGCCTGCTTCATCAACTCGGTCGAGGACACGATGAGCAGCATCATGGACCTCGCCAAGACAGAGGCGATGCTGTTCAAGTTCGGCTCGGGCGCAGGCTCGAACCTCTCCACCATTCGGTCTTCCAAAGAGAAGATGACCGGAGGCGGCACCGCCTCCGGCCCCGTCTCGTTCATGAAGGGCTACGACGCCTTCGCCGGCGTCGTGAAGTCGGGCGGCAAGACCCGCCGCGCCGCCAAGATGGTCATCCTGGACGCCGGCCACCCGGACGTCGTCGAGTTCATCGATTCGAAGCTCAACGAAGAGAAGAAGGCCTGGGCCCTGATCGAGGCCGGCTACGACCCGAGCTTCACCGGCGAGGCCTATGGATCGGTGTACTTCCAGAACGCCAACCACAGCGTCCGCGTGACCGATGAGTTCATGCAGGCCGTCGTCAACGACAAGGAGTGGACGACCCACAACGTCGTCGACCACAAGCCGGCCGTGACGTACAAAGCCAAGGACATCTTCCGCAAGATGGCGGAGGCCGCTCACGTCTGCGGCGACCCGGGGATCCAGTACGACACGACGATCAACGACTGGCACACGTCGGCCAACACGGATCGGATCTACGCGAGCAACCCGTGCTCGGAGTACATGTTCCTCAACAACACCGCCTGCAACCTCGCGAGCCTCAATCTCATGAAGTTCGTCGGGCCAGACGGCGAGTTCGACGTCGAGAGCTATCGCTACGCGGCGAAGCTGACGATCACCGCCCAGGAGATCCTCGTCGACAACGCGTCCTACCCGACGCCGCGGATCGAGGAGAACAGCCACAAGTTCCGCCCGCTGGGGCTCGGTTACGCGAACCTCGGCGCGCTGCTCATGTCACGCGGCCTCGCCTACGACAGCGACGAGGGCCGGAACTACGCCGCTGCGCTGACCGCGATCATGCACGGCGAGGCGTACAAGCAGTCGAGCATCATCGCCCGCGATCACGGCGGTCCGTTCTGGGCATACGCCGAGAACCGCGAGCCGTTCCTGCGGGTCATCAACAAGCACCGCGACGCGGCCTACAAGATCCCGGCAGATCAGGCCGTGCCCAAGGACATGATCGCGGCCGCCCGCGTCGTCTACGACGAGGCGCTGGAGCTCGGCGAGGTCCACGGCTATCGGAACGCGCAGGTCACCGTCCTCGCCCCGACCGGAACGATCGCCTTCATGATGGATTGCGACACGACCGGCATCGAGCCCGACATCGCGCTCATCAAGTACAAGAAGCTCGTCGGCGAAGGCTTCCTCAAGATCGTCAACCAGACGGTCCCGTCGGCCCTCCGCAAGCTCGGCTACGGCGCCGAGCAGGTCTCGGAGATCCTCGACTTCATCAACGAGCACGACACGATCGAGGGTGCGCCGCACCTCAAGCCACAGCACCTGACGGTCTTCGACTGCGCCTTCAAGCCCGCGAACGGCGAGCGCTCGATCCACTACATGGGCCACGTCCGGATGATGGGCGCCGTCCAGCCGTTCCTGTCGGGCGCGATCAGCAAGACCGTCAACATGCCGGAGGCCGCCACCGAGGCGGAGATCGAGAAGGTCTACCTCGAGGGCTGGAAGCTCGGCTTGAAGGCGATCGCGGTCTATCGCGACAACAGCAAGCGGTCGCAGCCGCTCAGCACCGGCAAGAAGAAGGACGGCGACGCGGCCGATGCGTCCGCGGTCGACTCCGCCGAGCTCGCGAAGCTCCGCAAGGAACTCGCCAAGGCCCAGGCCGAAGCCGGCAAGCCGCATCGGCGGCGGCTCTCGTCGGAGCGCGAGGCGATCACTCACAAGTTCGATATCGCCGGACACGAGGGCTACATCACCGTGGGCCTCTATCCCGATCGGCAGCCGGGCGAGATTTTCCTGAAGATGGCGAAGGAGGGGTCCACGGTCTCGGGGTTGATGGACTCCTTCGCCACCACCGTGTCGGTCGCGCTGCAGTACGGCGTGCCGCTGCGCGACCTGGTGAACAAGTTCGCCCATGTCCGGTTCGAGCCGTCAGGGTTCACGGGCAACCAGGAGATCCCGATCGCCAAGTCGATCATCGACTACATCTTCCGATGGCTCGGCTCGAGGTTCCTCGGGCCGGATGACAAGGCAGCACTCGGGCTAATCGACCGGTCGGCAATGGTGGCGGAGTCTCCTCTCTCAGTCGCCTCGTCGCCCGATTCGGCCCCCGGTGTCGCCTACGGCACAACGGCTGCGGCCTCTGTGCCTGATGGCACTTCGGGGGCCGACCGGCCGACGGTCGACGGGGCCAGCGATCCTCCCAAGAAAGTGGACGAGCCGAGGGCGTCGCTCGCGGTCGAGACTCCCGCGAAGGCGGAGCCACTCGTCGAGAAGCCGGTGACCGATCAGCTGGCCGTCGTGGCCACGAACGGTCATGCCAAGGCCGGCAATGGCAAGGCGACCAACGGCAGCACGATCACGCTGTCGCTGGGCACGACGAATGTGGCCTTCAAGATCCAGGAAGACGCCCCCAGCTGCGCCGAATGCGGCTCGATCATGGTCCGCAACGGCAGCTGCTACAAGTGCCTGAACTGCGGCTCAACGAGCGGCTGCAGCTGACGAAATAGGCGAGCGATGCAAAGACGCCCAGGTTCATCGCCTGGGCGTCTTACGTCTGCGGGGGTCGCGACGGCGTTTGGGGGCCTTGCGGGCGACGGCCTGGCGCTCGTCGTCAACGAGGCCGACTTCTCGGTCGAGGCCGTGATCACGCTCGCGGAGACCGCCACTGTTCGGTGAGCCCGACGAGCAATCCTCAGTCGCGACGAGGCTCGAGGATGACCAGCGCCGTCTCCCGTGATCGGGCGGCGGCGCTCGCATCCGAGAAGGCCGCGCTTCCCAGGTCGAGGAACCTCGCCCACAGTCGCGCCCGTTCCTCGGGGTCGGCGGCTCGGGCAGTCACCTTGCGGGAGCCGCCCGGCAGCTCGACCGTTGCCTGAGGGTTCGCCTGGAGGTTGAGCCACCAGGCGGGCTCTGGATCGGCCCAGCCGTTCATCGCCGGGGTCATGAGGTTCGGACCGTCCTCGATGAAGCCCACGATCGCGACCCGCTCCTTGCCCGACCGGCGCCCGACGGTTCGCAGCCGGAGCATGCCCCACTGGTTGGCAGTCGATGGCCTCAGGCCGAAGCGACCGCCCGTGAGCGAGTACAACGCGCGATGCACGATCCAGATCGTGCGAACGAGCCAGCGCGGCACCTTCGGTGACGGTCGATCGAGTGTCTCTTGCACGGGTCGCTCCTTGGATCTAGGTCTACGTTGTAGACTACGCCGTAGGCATTAGGCACTACGCTGTAGACTTGTCAAGGTGGCAATCCAGGAAAGCAGCAGCGGCCGCCGGACTCGGTTGAATCGGGACCGGGTGCTCCGGGCCACCGTTGAGCTCGCGGACCGCGGTGGGATCGAAGTGCTGAGCATGCGCAGGCTCGGCCAAGAACTCGGGGTCGACGCGATGGCCCTCTACCGCCATGTCCGAAGCAAGGACGACCTGCTCGATGGGCTGATCGAGACGCTCGTCGCGGAGATCCTGCCATCCCACGCCGATGCGGACTGGAAGGCCGCGCTGCGCGGGCAGGCGATGGCGGCCCGGCAGGTGATGCTGCGCCACCCCTGGATGCGGCGAGTCCTCGAGGAAAGGGGCACCACCGGCCCCGCGATCCTCGGCCGCATCGAGCTGGCTCTCGCGACCCTTGGTGATGGGGGGTTCTCGCTCGACCTGGCTCATCACGCGCTCCACGTCCTGGGCAGTCGAATCTTCGGGTTCAACCAGGACCTGTTCGAAGACTCGGGGCCGGAGGATCCATCGCCTGAGGTTGCGGCCGCAGCCGCGCGCGCGCTGGCCGGCTATCCGCGCATCACCGAGCTCGCGCAGGCAGCCAGCCACGAGGGCGTCCTCGGCCGATGCGACGACGACGTCGAATTCGCGTTCGGCCTCGATCTCGTTCTCGACGGATTGGAGCGATTCCGTACGAGGTAGGTAGTACAGTCGCCTTCACGCTGGGATGGATCGCGGTCGGAGAGGAGTTTCAGCCATGTCTGGCTCGCTGACGAAGGTGGCCGCAGGCGCCGCGGTGGCGCTGGCCTTGTCTCTTGGGGCACTCGGGTCGTCCGGCCAGGCGGCCGCCGCCAAGCCCGCCGCGCTCGTCGTGCCGACCGCCTTCCCGACGATCCAGGCCGCAGTCGACGCTGCCAGGCCCGGCGCGACGATCCGGGTCCTCCGTGGCACGTACACCGAGCAGGTGCTGATCGGCAAGCCGGTGACCATCGTCGGCGCCGGGATGGACAAGACGGTCATCCGCGCGCCCTCGGACCTACAGCCGAACGACGCGGGCGAAACGGCGATCGTCGACGTCACAGACGGCGCTTCGGTGTCGATGTCGCACCTGACCGTGGCCGGGCCGGGCACGGGCACGTGCGACGACGGGACGCTGTTGGCTGGGGTCCGGGTCCGCAATGAGGCCGATCTCAACCTACGGCACGCCGCTGTGCGGGATATCCACGACACGCCGTTCGCTTCCTGCTTCCACAGCTCCACTGCGATCTTCGTGGGTGACGTCCCGGGACCCACGGCCAGCGCGACCATCGACCACTCGGTGATCACAAACTACGCGGGCGCTGGGATCGTCGTCCTCGGCTTCGGCTCGACGGCGACGATCACCCACAACAGGGTCGCAGGCCCGGGCGCGGCCTCGGGAGTCTCCACCGGCGGGATCGAGTTCCCCGTCGGCGCGGTTGGGACGATCTCGCACAACGTCGTCAGCGGCAATGGTTGCGCGGCGGCCGATCCGACCTGCGGCACCGACTGGTTCACGCAGTTCCAGCTGGCCGGGATCGGCGCCGGCGGCTGGGGTCCGGGGACGGTCGTCACCAACAACCTCGTGTTCGACAACCAGGTCGGCATGTTGCTTGGCGAGGTCGATGAGCTCCGGGACAACTGGATGGTCAATAACGACTTCTTCGGACTCGCCCTGTTCGATGGCAACTTCGTCGTCGACCGTGCGCAGATCATTGGCGGCGGAGGCGGGGTCTGGGTGATCGCCGCCGCCTCCGACACGACGGTGGAGCTGAACCACGTCAGGTTCGCCAAGCTCTCCGGGCCGGAGGTCGGCAAGGTCGAGTGCTGCGGCTTCACGGCGACGGTGACCACGAACCACTGAGTCCCGCCAGGAGGCGGCTCGCGGGGCCAGACCGATGAGTCGTGCCAGCTATCGCGGTCTAATGAGTACTCGACACGAGAACCCAAGACGCGAGGAGCGTGGCCGTGACAACCACCGACACCAAGGGCACCGGGCAGTACGCCGACGTCAATGGGGTCCATCTCTACTACGAGACGTACGGCGTAGGAAAGCCGCTGATCCTCCTGCATGGCGGGCTCGGGTCGGGCGAAATGTTCGGGCCGATCCTGGCGGCGTTCGCGGAGGGGCGGCAGTTGATCGCTCCGGACCTCCAGGGCCATGGCCGCACGGCCGACATCGATCGGCCGCTCAGCGTCGAGCTCATGCCGACGACATTGCCGTCCTCATCGGCCATCTCGGCCTCGAGAAGGCTGACGTCCTGGGCTACTCGCTCGGTGGCGGGGTCGCGCTCTTCACGGCGGCGAAGCATCGGGAGCTGGTCCGACGGCTCGTCGTCGTCTCCGCCAATGTCCGGCGCGACGCGATCTACCCCGAGATGCTCGGCCAGCAGGCCCAGGTCGGCGCGGCGGCGGCCGAGGCCATGAAAGACACGCCGATGTATCAGCTCTACGCCCGTGTCGCGCCGCGCCCGGAGGACTTTCCTCGGCTGCTCGACAAGGCCGGCGAATCGATGGCCAAGGACTTCGATTTCAGCGACGTCGTCCGCAGCCTGGAGGTCCCGACGATGTTCGTCGCGGCCGACGCCGACATGGCCCCGCTGAGCCACTATGCCGAGGTCTTCAATCTCCTCGTCGGCGGCCTCCGCGACGATGGCTGGATGGGCGAAGGCCGACCGAAGGGCGGGCACGCCCTGGCGATCCTGCCGGGCCTGACCCACTACAACATCTTCAGCTCGCCGCTCCTCGCCGCCGCCGCCAACTCGTTCCTCGCATGACAGGTTCAGAAGTCCCTGCCTGGCCGACGGGGATCAGCGCGATCACGCTATTCGTCGAGGACTTCGCCGCGACCAAGGAGTTCTACCGGAATGTCTTCGGGCTGCCGATCTACTTCGAGGACGAGGACTCGGCCGTCTTCAACTTCGGGAACACGCTCATCAACCTGCTGAAGACCTCCGCCGCGCCCGAGCTCATCGAGCCTGCGACGGTCGCGACACCCGACGCCGGAGTGCGCTTTCAGTTCACAATCGACGTCGACGACGTCGATGCAGTGTGCGCAGAGCTGGCGCAACGCGGCGTGAAGCTGCTGAACGGTCCGATGGATCGGCCCTGGGGGATCCGAACCGCCTCGTTCAGGGATCCCGGCGGCCACATCTGGGAAATCGCCAAGTGAAAGGAGAGGCCATGAACTTCAACAGCATGCTGATCGGGTCGGAGGATCCGCAGAAGCTCGTCGACTACTACACGAAGCTATTCGGCGCGCCGACGATGTCCGAAGGCGGGTACACGGGCTGGTTGATCGGGTCCGGCTTCTTCACGGTCGGTCCGCACAGCGAGGTCAAGGGCAAGAGCGCCCACCCGGGCCGGATCATCTGGAACATCGAGACGCCGGACGTCAAGGGCGACTTCGAGCGCCTGAAGGCCGCCGGCGCGATCGTTGTCGCGGAGCCGTACGGATTCGACGAAGGTGAGATCGTCGCGTCGATCGCGACCTTCGCCGACCCCGACGATAACTACTTCCAGCTGATGAGCCCGATGCCGGAGATGCCTGGTTCGACGACCTAGATTCGGGGCGTCAGACGCTCGACGATCCCCTTTAGTCGCTTGAGATCGCCTAGAACCGAGCGCCGGACCATCGGCCCGAGCAGCGGACCGGGAAGACCATACAGCCCTTTTCCTTCGCCGCGAATCCGGATGCTGGCTCGGCTCGCCCGACCGTCGTCGAGCGGCTCGAGCACGTAGTCGACATCCATCGGGAACGGGCTCTTCAGCGCGTGCATGGCTACATGCCGCCCAGATTCGAGCGCGTCGACGCGCATGAGCCATTCGATCGGCCGGCCGAGGAAGCCGCCTGTCCGCAGGACCTGGGAACCAAGGGCGAAGGGCGGCGGAGTCACCAACTCGACACGATTCACGCCGCCGATCCATTCCGGGTCGCGCGACGGATCGAACTCAACCGCGGCAACCGCTGCCGGTGGCGCATCAATCCGCAGGCTTGCGGTGACATCTATCCCCATCTCGAGACCGCCGCCTTCAGAAGTCGAAGAACGGTTGAGCCTCGCCGGTCTCGGCGTAGGCCTTGAGCCGGAGAACGATCTGCGCCCAAGCCGGCGTCACGATCGGGATGACCGGGTTCTCCGGATCGTAGCCTCGGTGGCTGAACAGAAGCCTCGTGCCCGGCGCGTCCGGGTTTTCAGCGATGTCCCAGCGGATCGTCGTGCCGGCCCACCAGGGTGGGAAGCCGCCGGTGACCCAGTCGACCCGCTCGCTGTCGTCCCGGGCGACGCTGAATTCGAACGGCTGCGGGACGTCCGGAAAGCTGACCCTGAGCTGGCCCCCGGACGGGCCAACCGTCCGCTTCGACCACCAGGCGCGAATCCCTGCCTCCGTCGAGATCGCCCGATGGATAGTGGCGCGGTCGGCGGCAATGTCGAGCTGCATGAGGATGTTGTAGTCGCCCATCGATCAGTTCCCTCGACTCGAGACTGTTTTAGTCGTCGCTATAATACCTCGCCGAGCGCGAGTATTTCAACCCTGACTAAAATGCTCAGCGATGGACGCCTTGCAGATCGTCTCGGAACCGCGACGTCGCGAGATCCTCCGACTGGTCTGGGATCGGGAGCTATCGGCGGGAGATATCGCCGGACGGTTCGACGTGACGTTCGGGGCCGTCTCCCAGCATCTCGCGGTGCTTCGCGAAGCGGGGTTCGTGAGCGCCCGCCGCGATGGCAACCGTCGCCTCTACCGGGCCGACCGTGAGCGGCTCGGGCCGTTGGCCCAGGCCCTCGAGGCGATGTGGTCGTCGGCCCTGGATCGACTGGCGATTGCGGTCGAGAATGACCCGAACCCGGCGCCCCCAGGAGCCCCGTCGGACAACAGGGGCTCCCCGTGATCGTCGAACGTGACGTCATCCGGGTCGAGCGCCGCATCGAGGCGAGTCCCCGGGCCGTCTTCCGCTATCTGACCGAGTCGGCGCTGTGGGCGCGATGGCAGGGCGAATCTGCAGAGCTCGACCCGGTGCCGGGTGGTCGCTTCATCGTGCGGATGTCCAACGATCAGGTTGTCGAGGGAAACTTCATCTCGCTCGAGCCCGATTCGCGAGTCGTCGTCAGCTGGGGCTGGCAGGGCCATCCGCGGATGCCCGCCGGAACGTCGATCGTGGAGTTCAACCTCGTGCCCGACGGGACCGGCACGATCGTCCGGGTGACCCACCGCGACCTGCCGCCCGAAGACGTTCTACTCCACCGGGCCGGCTGGGACATGTTCCTGCCGCGGCTGGCGATCGTGGCCAAAGGTGGCGACCCGGGTCCGAACCCGGGCTAGGGCGTCGGGCGTGTGTCGTCCCTCAGCCGACGCGCGTCGACTCCTTACCCAGTTGATCTCCCAGGTCTTGCCGCCGTCGGGCGAGAAGGCCTGCTCCCAGCGGGTGCTGGTCGGCGTGATGTCGGACCACAGGAACCGGACGAGGATCGGCTGGTCGTTGAACGTGTCATCGCCAATGAATGTCCCGAAGCCGGCAACGCCGTGGACGTGCCCTCGAATTCCTGCCAGTCGTCGCTGCCCGCGAGGCGCTCCTTCAATCGGCGGTGATGGACACGCCAATTCCCCATGTAGAAGTCGAAGTCATGCACGGCCGAGCCGGGTTCGGCCGTTTTCGGGGCGATGCCGGAGGCGGTGCTGGTTGCCATCGTCGACTCCTCGTTCCAAGGGTGGTTCCCCCATTGGAGCCGCCAGACCCGCCACGTGATGTCAGGTTCAGACCGCGGCGAGCGCCTCGATTTCGACGCGGAGGGCAGGGTCGACGAGGCCCAAGACGATGACGAGTGTGCTCGCCGGCGCGGCTGAGGGATCGAGGACCTCGTTGCGGACGCGACGGACAGCATCGAGGTCCGCCCGGTCGGTCAGGTAGATCGTGAACTTGACGACGTTCTCGAGACCCGCGCCGGCAGCGGCCAAGGCAGTCCGGAGATTGGCAAACGCCTGGCGCGTCTGTGCCTCGGCGTCGCCCGGGCCGACGATCTTGCCGTCCGCATCGAAGGCCACCTGGCCCGAGATCGCAACGAGCTTGCCGTCGAATTCGACGGCCTGGCTGAATCCATTCGGTTTCGGCAGGCCGTCCGGCTGCGCGTGATAGCGCCGCATCGCAACTCCTCGTGCTCGGTCAGGTCACTCGATCTCGATCGTCTCCCGCCCACGGGAACGGCTGGCGGCGTTCGCGTCAGCATCGTCGAGGCGCCTGATCCAGTGATCGACGATCGAGCGGACACCGAGCAGGTGCTCACGGCCCGCGTTCCGGAAGTGCTCGCTCGCCTCGGGCGGCATGACCCGGTCCATCATGGTCCGGCCACGTTCGCGCAACCCGGGTGCGCCCTCGAGTCGGACGAGCCGCGATTCAAGCTCCGCCATGCGCTCGTCCTTCGTCAGCCCCGTCAGAGAAACCGAGGGTTGTCGGCGGCTCGCGCTCGCGGACCCTTGGCGGCTCGGCCGTGTCGGTTCGGTCATCGTCGTCCTCCTCGCTTGCCGGCCTTGGCCGGTGCCTCGAACTCGATCCTCAGCGCGCCGCCGTCCATCTTTGCGCCCTTCGTCGGCGCGTCCACGAGCGCACGCGGGAGGAGCAGTGTCCGCCTCCAGCCTCCAGCGTGCAGGACGAGCTCGTCGCCCCGGCGCGACAACTCGAGATCGCCCTTTTCCGTGAACGGCATCTGCACCTGGAGCACGTACGTCCCGTCCTCACGGCTGATCTTGTAGGGCTCCCCACGATAGTGGACGGCCGTCGGATCGCCGTCGCCGAACAGCGCCACGCCGATCTCGCGCAGCCGATCCACCCCGACCATCTCGTGATCGAACTGGGGCACGGTTCGCACCGGCACCGGCCCGAACTCCTGCTCGACGATCGGGAGGTAGCGCTGCTGCGCCTCGCGAAGGTGAGTGAAGTACGGCCCCGAGTTCTCGGGCAGGACCCTGTTGGCGATGACCATGTCGCTTGGATAGCCGAACAGGTGGAAGTAGGTGAACGAGCGGCGCGCCTCGGCGACCGAGAGCTTGTCGAGCGCGAGCGTGATCCGGACCGACGTCCGGTCCGGGTCGCTGAGGAGCCGATGGACCTCGGCGAGGCGATCGAGCAGCCGCTCAGCGGCCGCAAAGACCTCCTCGCGCGGCATCGGGACGCCGAGCATCTTCTCGAGCACCGGCCGCCCCAGGCGCGTCATCCGCCGGCCGAGCGGCGCGATCCGCTCGATCCACCAGCGGCTGGCGTCGGGCAACGACAGCAGGCGGAGCGTCTCGCCAGTTGGGGCGGCGTCGACGACGACCACGTCGTACTTGCCCGAATCGACGTGGTCGGTGATCCACAGCAGGTTGCCGAGCTCGTCCATGCCCGGCAGGACGGTCATCTCCTCGGCCATCACCTCGTCGAGCCCGCGCCACGCGAAGAGTTCCGAGACGTAGTTCTGGATCGTCCGCCAGTAGCGCGAGATGTTGTAGTAGACGTCGGGCTCCTGGCCGTGAAGGTTCGGCGCGATCTCGGTCGGCTCGGGGCCGAGGGGCACGTCGAACGCGTCGGCGAGGCTGTGGGCGATGTCGGTCGATAGGACGATCGTCCGAAGGCCGCGATCGGCGCACAGGAGCGCCGTTGCGGCCGCGATGCTCGTCTTCCCGACGCCGCCCTTGCCGGTGTAGAGGAGGATGCGGGCCATCGGATGCTCCATGGGCTGGAGGGAGTCCGAATCCTACATGGTTCGGGGCACCCGGCGGGTCGGGCAAACCCCACCGATGAGTTGGATCGACCCCCACGTTCTATTGGGTGTCCAGACTGCAGCAAAGGTGGAGCTGTCGAGACCGGCGCTCGCCTCGTCAGAGCGCGATCGAGTCGGGGGACGTGGCCGAGTCTCGCACGGGCGTCGGGTCCTGTTTTCGGCCGATGTCGAGGCTGCTGGAACGCCTCGCAGAGGCCGTGGTTCACGCAATCGATCGCGATACGGAGTTACGCGCGCTACATCCCGGGTGGCGGCGTCAGACCGTAGCGAGCGATGACGTCGGGCAGCCACTCGGGCCGCGCGAACGGGAGTTCGTAGCGCTCCGCGAGCTCGGCGACGAAGCCTGGCTCGGGCGGCCCGATGTCGGTCCGATCGGCAAAGGCCCGAAAGAAGTTCTCGAAGCCCGCCGGTGAGATGACCTCGATCATCCGCGCCGCCGTGGATCCGGCGTTCCACATCGCATGGACTTCGCCTCGGGGCTTGACGATGTAGCCGCCGGCGCCGAGGACGACCTCCTGATCATTCGATC
>JBBSCI010000055.1:0-17852 GCA_038250445.1 Candidatus Limnocylindrales bacterium
ACGCGACACCCGATGCGATCTGGTCGGTCCTGGTCGACGGGGCGAAATACCCCGACTGGGAGTCCGGCGTCCTCAGCGTCGACGGCCGGATCGCTCCCGGAGAGACGATTAAGGTCGTCTCGAGCGCGAATCCCGGACGCTCGTTTCCGGTCAAGGTCACGGAATTCGAGCCCGGCAAGGCGATGACCTGGAGCGGGGGGATGCCGTTCGGGCTGTTCAAGGGGGTCCGGACGTTCCGCCTCACGCCAACCGCCGGCGGCTCGACGCGGTTCGATGTCCGCGAGGAGTACAGCGGTCCGCTGCTCGGCATGATGTGGCGCTCGATGCCGGACCTCGGCCCCTCGTTCTCGCAGTTCGCTCGCGGGCTCAAGGGTCGCGCCGAGCGAGCTGCCTGACGCCGGGTTTGACGGTGCGGGAGCGTCTGCCCGGCGCAGTCGGCGATCCATTCGACGCGCTGGGCGACCCGAACCGCCGCGCGATTGTCGAATTGCTCGGCTCAGGCGGGCGGTCGGTCCAGGAGCTCGCGGACGCCCTGCCGATCAGCCGGCCCGCCGTTTCGCGCCATCTTCGGCTGCTGAAGCTCGCGGGTCTCGTCCGCGAGGAACCCGTCGGGACGCGCCGGATCTACCGGCTCCACGACGAGGGGATCGAGGCGGTTCGGGCCTACCTCGAGCAGGTCTGGGGCGAAGCAGCGGCGCGTTTCTCGCTCGTCGCGTCGAACACGTCGAGCCGGGAAAGGCGTCGGTGATCGAGCCGATTCGGCTCAGCTTCGAGGTCGACTGCCCGGCTGACCGGGCCTTCGAGGTCTGGACTGCCCGGATCGATCAATGGTGGCCCGCCGATCACACTGTCTCCGGCGAGGACGACGCGACGGTCTTCCTCGAGGGGCGCCCGGGTGGCCGGATCTTCGAGCGGACGACGACCGGAACTGAGCACGAGTGGGGCGAGGTGACGATCTGGGAGCCGCCGTCGCGCCTCGGCTACCTCTGGCACCTCCGCCGTGACCGGGCCGATGCGACCGAGGTCGAGATCAAGTTCCTCGATCGAGGCGACGCGACGACCAGGGTCGAGATCGAGCACCGAGGCTGGGAAGCGCTCGGAGCCGAAGGCGAGGCCTGGCGCGACCGGAACCACGGCGGCTGGGCGACGCTTCTGCCGCACTTCATCGCTTCGGCAGCCGCGTAACGCGCCTGGGCCATCCGCGCATGGGCGATTCCGCCCGAGGCGGGTAGTCTGCAACGGAACCGATAAGGCGAGGTGGTTCTCGACGGCGCGTCGACTTCGAACGAGGGTGAGTCTGTGACAGTGAACGACCATGTCCACCGGCGGGCCGCCATCCCGGCGGCTGGCCTGCGGCAGCTCGTCGATCGCCTCGAGGCCCTCGCAGACCGGCGCACGGCGATCCACATCGCCTCGGAGGCGGCCGGCACCCGTGCCACCCGGCTGCGCGATCACCTCGCCGGCCACGTCCGCGTCCGCGCCCGAAGCCTTGATGCTCCTCTCGTCGTCCTCTTGTTAGGCCCGACAGGAGCAGGCAAGAGCACGCTCTTCAACACGATCGTCGGCCGCGCGGCCAGCCCGACCGGCGTTCTGCGGCCGACGACCCGATCGGCGATCGTCCTCGCCCATTCCGAGGATGCCCCCGCGCTCACGGAGGGAACGCTCGCCGGCATCGAGCCAAACCGCTTCCGGATCGAGATCGACACAACGACGGCCCCGGGCCTCGCCCTCATCGACGCCCCCGACATCGACAGCGTCGAGCATGCCAACCGCGAGCTCGCGGACCGGCTCGTCGAGGCGGCCGATCTGTGCCTGTTCGTGACGACGGCGACACGCTACGCGGACCGCGTCCCGTGGCTCGTCCTCGAGCGCGTCCAGGAACGCGGCTTGCCGCTCATGGTGGTGGTGAATCGGCTGCCGACGGAGTCGGGCGACCGCGCCGAGGTGCTGGACGACGTCGCCCGCCTGTTCTCGGAGGCGGGACTCGCCGACGTCGATGTGGTCGGGGTTCAGGAGGGTGAGATCGACCCAGGCCACGAGGCGTTCGTCGCCGGAGCCATCCGTGCGGTGGCGGCCCGCATCGAGCATCTCCGGTCCGACAGGGACGCGCGGATCGAGCTTGCGGGGCGTGCCCTGGCAGGCTCATTGGCGGGACTCGGGCCGCTCGTCGACCAGATCGCCGATGATGCCGCGCATGAGGCGATCGATGCGGCGGCGGTCCGTCGGATCGCGACGACGAACTACGAGCAAGGGCTGGTGGCGGTCCGCGAGGCCCTGGCGCGCGGCTCGTTCCTGCGCGAGGAAGCGCTTCGGCATTGGCAGGACTATGTCGGCGCCGACGACGTCACGCGGATCTTCTCGAAGGGGATCGGGGTGGTTCGCGGCGCGATCGCGAGCATCTTCCGGCCGGCGAGGGCACCGGTCGCGGAGGTCCGCGAGGCCACGACCGACGACCTGCTGGCGGTTGCTCGTCTCCACGCCGCCGACGCCGCCCGTCGGACGGCGGCGGCCTGGGCCGATGACCGCTCGGTCACGGACGCCGTCGCCGCAGACCCGAGCCTCTGGGGACCATCGGCGGGGTTCGATGACCGCCTTCGGGTGCGGCTCGACGGCTGGATCGCGTCGATCGGGACCGACATCGCGGAAACCGGCGAAGGCAAGCGCCGGCTGGCCCGCGGCGCGTCGATCGGTGTCAATGCGATCGGCACGGGCGTGATGCTCGCGACGTTCGTCCACACGGCCGGCCTGACCGGGACCGAGGTCGGGGTCGCCGCCGCCACGGCGTTCGTGAATCAGAAGCTGCTGGGCGCCCTGTTCGGCGAGGCGGCGATGGTCGAGCTGATCGCCCGGGCCCGGAAACGCCTCGACGATGCCCTCGTCGCTACGTTCGCCGAGGAGCGGGCGAGATTCGAGGCTCTGGCTGCGGCTCCCGAGGATCTCGATGCCCTCGCGGCCGACCTGCGCGAGACATCGAGCGAGTTGCGCCGGTTGGCGGCTGGCGTGCCGATGGGCGCTGTAGCGACGTTCGCGGCACCGATCGAGGCGGCGTCGACCGAGAAGCGGCGATGAGCATCGCCGAGCGGCTGGTCTCGCTGCGCGGCGCCCCGGCGACGCTGCCAGACTGGGCCGGCCCCCTGTTGGGTGACCGCGGGATCGGCGGCTGCCTGAAGCGGCTCGACGATGCCATCGAGGCCGCGGCCACACTCGGAATCCCCACCACCGATGCGGAGGCCGTCCGTCGCGAGGTCGCGAGCCGGCTCGGTTTTCCGGCCGACGCCTACGTCCTCGCGCTCGTCGGTGGTACAGGGGTCGGCAAGTCCAGTCTGCTCAACGCGCTCGCCGGGACGTCCGTGAGTGACGCATCCGCGCGGCGCCCGACGACGGCTCATCCGGTGGCCTGGATCCCGCGCGGCAGCCGTTCAGACCTGGGCGGCCTCCTCGACTGGCTGAGCGTCCCGGAGGGCGAGGCCCTCGAGCATGCGGACGGGGAATTCGGAGAGCTCGCCATTCTCGACCTGCCCGACCTCGACTCGGTCGAGCCCGAGCACCGTGAGCGCGTCGAGGCGGTCCTGCCCCGCGTCGACGCGGTCGTCTGGGTCACTGATCCGGAGAAATACCACGATGCCGTCCTCCACGACGATTTCCTCGTCGAGTGGCTCCCGCGGCTCGACCGCCAGGTCGTCGTGCTGAACAAGACCGACCGCTTGTCGGCTGACGATTCCGAGCGCGTCCGACACGATCTGGAGCGGGACCTCGCGCGGATTGCCGGGAGCCACGAGCGCGCGCCGCAGGTGCTGCTCGCCTCGGCGCGGACCCCTGGTGCTGCCGGAATCGACCAGCTCCGGGAGTGGCTCGGCGGCGCGGTCGAGGCGAAACGTGTCGTCCGTGGCCGGCTTGTGGCAGCGATTGCCGCCGCGGTCGCCGCGCTCGCGGAGGCCGCCGGCGTCGATGCTTCGTGGAAGGCGGTCCCGTTCGTCGACGATGCGTCGCGGCGCGAGACGACCGACCGCGTCTCCGGGGAGCTACTCCGTGTCGTCGATCTCACGGCCGCGGAGCGTCAGGCGGTGGCGGCGACCCGCGCCCGCGCCCGAGCCCGCGGCGCCGGTCCGTTGGGCGGGATCACGTCGCGGATCTATCGCTGGTCGGGCCGTCAGGCACGCGTCGCGGATCCCGCGACGTTCCTTGCCCGCTGGCGCGAGCGCGGCTCGCTGGCGCCGGCGTTCGAGGTCCTTCGAGGCGCGGTCGCGGTTCCACTGCGCGGTGCGCCGCCGGCGGTTCGACCGGCGCTCGCCGCGAGCGTCGAGCCGAATGCGCTCGGCACCAATCTTGGCCGGGCAGTGGACCGGGCGATCGCCGCGCGCGGGTCGCTCCCGCCGTCGAGTCGTGTCTGGCCGATCCTCGGCGCCCTCCAGACCATCGTCACCCTGACGCTGGTGTTCACCGTGGTCTGGGTCGGGCTGTGGGTGCTGGTCAGGTTCCCGGTCGATTCAATCAGGTTCCCTGTCCTCGGCCTCGTGCCGGTGCCGGTCGTGGTCCTCGTGGCCTCGCTCCTGGCCGGATACTTGATCGCAAGGCTCCTCGGCGCGCACGCCGGCTGGCTGGGCCGCCGTTGGGCACGAAGCCTCGGCGAAGAGGTGCGAAACAGTGTCGCGCGTGAGGTGGCGGCGTCGGCGTTTGCAGGACTCGATCGGCTCGAGTACGGCCGGCTCGCCCTGTGGAGGGCGGCGAAGGGCGCCGGCCTGGACTGTACGACGACGGAGTCGTGACGGAGCGTCCAGCCCCGAGACTCAGCGGCGACTTCCCCCTGGCCGGGTGACGTCGGTCGAGTCACCGGGCTGGAGCAGCCTGACCTCGATCTCCGGCGCGAGCGCCGCCATCGCCGCGACGAATCTCGCCGCCGGCTCGCGAAGCGGCCGTGGCCAGACCCGCCAGAAACCCGCCGGATAGAACGTGCCCCAATGGACCGGGATCGCCACGCTCGCGCCGACGACACGGGCGGCCTGCGCGGCGCTCGCGGGTCCCAGCCGATCGGGTCCCGGGTGGGGACCCCAGCGTCCCACCGGCAGCAGCGCGACGTCGACGCGCCCGCTCAGCACGGCCATTGAGGGAAAGAAGCGCGTATCCCCCGCGAAATAGATTCCGGTCGAGCCCTCGATGAGGAACCCGATCGTGATGGCATGGGGTCGCAGGGGCCAGCGCAGATGGAGCGCCGGGACGGCGGTGACCCTGACCCCGCCGATCTCGATGACGTCACCCACTCGGAGTTCGTCGACCGGCGATCCAAGCCGCCTGGCGGCAGCTCCCAGGCCATGAGGAACGAGGCGCCGCGCCGGCCCGCCGAGCCGTCGAAGGGACGATGAGTTGAAGTGATCGGGGTGGGCGTGGGAGATGAGGACGGCATCGAGTTCACCGATGGCGGCCATGGCGGGTGATGCTCCATGGCGACGAAGCGGGCCGAGCCGATCGCCCAGGACGGGATCGGTCAGGATGCGAATCCCGTCGAGCTCGAGCAGCAGCGTGGAGTGGCCGAGCCAGGTGATTCGGACACCGCCGCCCTTGCCGGGCGGCTGGGCCGCTTCCTCAGACGTGCTTCCTGCCTCGCAACCCAAGGGGCCCGCGCCAGCCGGCCTGAGTCCGGTCGGACTTCGAGTGTGGCATCCGGGTCAGCGTGAAGAGCGCGCCCAGCACCGCCCCGATCCACGTCTCGCCGATGTCGTCCATCGTGTCCTCATAGCTGAGGTCCAGGCCGCTTGCCCCGAGGCGCCAGGCGCCGTACTCGAGCAGCTCCCAGGCGGTCTCGGCAGCGATCGTCACGCCTGCTCCGGCGAGTGCGGCCTGCCAGCGCTCGTCGACGCGGGGCGCGAACACCGCGCCCGCGACACCGCTGATGATCGCGGCGTTCGCGAGGTGCACGACGTCGTCGACGTGGGCGTCCTCGTACAGGCCGAGCGCATTCCCTGCGGCGTCGAGGAGGAGCGGCGCGGTCACGGCAAGATCGAGCGCCAGCGGGTAGCGGCCACGCTCGGGGAGGAGCCGCCAGATGACCGGGACGATGAACAGGCCGGCCGTGTATCCGAACGCCCGCTTCTGAATTCCCTTGCCGCGAAGCCGCGGTGATTCGGCATTCATCATGGCGTCGACGGCGAGCCCGATCGTCGCGATCTTCGCCCCGATCGTGATGGCGGCGAGTGCGGCATCGAGGCGTGGATGGGCCGCTGTCTCGAAAGGTGGCTCGACCGGCGGCTCGGCGACTAACAGATCACTCATCGGCGATAGCGTCCCACGTTCTGGCGGCGCGTGGGCCGACGCCTTTTCACCAGTACGTCCGTTGGCGCGGGTATCGTCCTGTGGGCAACGGAGGCGCGGAAGGCATCTCGTCCGACGTAACCGTCTGGTCGCCTCAGGCCAGGTACTTCCTCAGCCAGGCAAGGACGTCGGCGTAGGCGGCAGCGGCCTGTTTGGCGTCATAGCGGGGACCGGTGTCATTGAAGAAGGCGTGGTCGACGCCCGGATAGACCTTGATCTCGTGCTCGAGGCCAGCGGCGGTCAGTGCTGCGTCGGCGGACGCGCGCGACGCGTTGACCCGGTCGTCGAGCTCCGCGTAGACCCCGAGAACCGCGGCGTGATTGCCGGAGAAATCAGGAGCCGCGGGGGCGGGGCCGTAGAACGGGATCGCGGCGGCAAGCCGCGAATCGCCGGCATCGAGGAGTGCCCAGACCATGCCACCGCCGAAGCAGAAGCCGATCACGCCAAGCTTGGCGTCGGGTGCCCGCCGCTCTAGCTCGTCAAGCCCGGCCTTCATGTCTCCGACGAGGCGCTCCGTCGATGCCCGCGAGAGAGCGGCCTGGACGTCGCCTTGGGCCAGCGCATCGCTCCCGCCCTCCTCGGATAGGAGGTCGATCGCGAGCGCGGAATAGCCATCCGCGACGAGCCGCGACGCCACGGCCCGGACGTGGTCGTTGAGCCCGCGGTTTTCATGGATGACCAGCATCGCGCCGCTCGGTGCCTCGGCCCGAGCGAAGAAGCCCTTGAGCTCGACCGTCGGCCCCGGGAAGGTGATCGCTTCGCCGTCGACCAGGATGGCGTGCGACGCAGATGTCGACGCGGAGCCCGAGCTGCCTCCGGCAGCCGCACTCGCATTCGTTGAACCTGGGCTCGCGGATGGGCTGGCGGGCGCGCAGGCTTCGAGGAGGGCGATCGCCGAAGTGACCGACAAGCCCAGCAGCGCGAGCCGGCGCAATGCCTCGCGTCGGCTGATGATCCCATCGGCCCAGTCCTCGCCGACTTCGCCGGCGAGGTAGTCGTGGAGGGCCATCAGTCAACCGTACGGCGGATCGTGACCGGGCGGTTCTGCGCAAGGGACTGACTGGCTCAGCGACCGCGGGTCCCGCGGAGTGGCCGCCGGGTGAGGATGACGATCGTGAAGAGGAAGACCGATAGCGCGACCAAAGGGGTTTGATCGGCGGCTGCTGCGGCGACGGTCGTCGTCGGCGTATCAGTCGGCGGCAGGCCGCCACCGCCACCGGCAGCCACGCGGGTGTTCGACACCGACGCCGAGCAGATCACGAGTGCCCCGCCGCCGTTGGCCGCGCCGTTGCACTGGTTGATCTTCACGGCGTGGGACGAGGAGCGCGTTCCTGTGGCCGTGCAGTTGAGGCCGACCAGGGTTCCGCCATTGGCGGACCCGTTGCACTGGGTGATCGACGCACCGGTCGTCGTCGCCGGGAAGGGGTCACAGCCCGTCGTGATTCCGCCGCCGGAACCGACACACTGGTTGACCGTGGCCGCGGAACTGCCGACCGGTATGCCGACGAACGTGTTGATGACGCGAACGCTGCAGCGGAGTGTCCCGCCGCCGCCGTTGATCGACGAGTTGCATTGACGGACAAAGGTGACGGGTTTGGTCAGGCGGCCCGTCCTGGTGATGCAACTTGCGGTCGGGTCGCCAGCGGCGCCGTGACACTCACGGATCGTGACCGTCGCGCTGCCACCGGTTGCCCGGAAGGTGTTCCTGACGGTGATCTCGCAGATCAGTCCGAGCCCGCCCGTGTTGTCGACGCCGTTGCTGCAGGTCGTCGTCGTTGCGATCGTGTTCCCCGCCAGAACAGCAGGCGCGAACCCGAGTAAACCTGTGAGGAGGAACCCGCCGGCAAGAAGGGTCAGCAAACGACGCATGACAATCACCTACCTGGAACGCACGAACAACACGCGAAGAGCAAGGTTGGTCCATCGCCCAGGACAGACCACTTGCGGGTCGAGCAACCGAAGACAGAGAGCGGCATCGTGCCTTTCGGCGCCAGTGTGTTGGCCGGGCACCCCCCCGTCATTACGGTCCGTCATGTGACGAGGTGCCTCAGGCGAGCGGCGCTCCGCTCAATGCCTCCGCATCGCCCCATCCCAGGTTCGTGAACGTCGGGATGAACCGGTACCCGAGACCGGCCATCGTCGCGATGAATCGCGGATGCCGGTAGTCGTCCTGCAACTTGATCCGCAGGCTCCGGACGTGGCGATCCACGATGTTGCTCTCGGCGACGAAGTCCGTGCCCCAGATCGAGTCGAGGATCTCCTCCCGCGTGACGACACGACCGCTCCGACTGGCGAGCAGGTAGAGCAGGCTCTGCTCGATGCCGCTCAGGTGGACCACCGTGTCGCCAGCCCGCACCTGGCGAGTGAGGATGTCGATCTCGATCTCGCCGAGCCTGATCGTCGGCACGATCGGCAGGTCGGATCCCGACGCCCGTCGGCTGATGACGATGGAGCGAGCGAGCAGCTCCTCGGGCGAGAACGGCGTCGTCAGGATGTCGTCGACGCCGAGATCGAACGCCCTGAGCTTCGTCTGTAGATCGCCTCGCCGCGTGAGACCGAGGACGGGGGTCACGCTCCGCTTCATGCTGTTCGAGGCACCGAGCCTCTGGAGCAGCGCCGTGCTGTCATCGTGGTCCATGTCGACCACGGTCATGTGGGGGCGCCACTCCGCCAGGATGGCCTCGGCGTCCGCGAGGTTGCCCGCAGCTCGTACGACGAACAGGCCGTGATTGAGCGTCAGCTCGATCAGGTCAACGACGAGCTGACGATTGTGGAGCACGAGGGCGCGGCGAGCTTCCCCTGGCTTGGCTTCCACGTGTATCGACGTCCCCTGGCCATCCCGGATTCGCGGTTCGGGTCGACGCGCCCGATGGTCTGTGGCGCGACGCAGGCGCAGTGTAAACGCTCCGCGAACCTCACCGCAGGGTCAGCGGAAGAGATCGCTTCCCGCTGGAATGAGCGCCTCGCTGATCGTCGCCTCGCCGCGGGTCGGATTGGCTCCCCGAACGAGCGCGGCGGGTCGGGCCGTCGTCTTGCCGAATGCCAGCTCAGCGGCGGTTGCGATCTCGTCGGCTACCGCGCGAACCGTAGAGCGCATGACCCGACCGTCGTGATCGGCGACGCCGCGGAGATCCTCGAGCGGCAGCATGCCGGACACCCCGATCGCGACATCGACGATACCCCAGCGCCATGGTCGGCCAAACGAGTCGCTGACGATAACCGGGACATCGACGCCGAACCTGGCTGCGATCGCTTTTCGAATCCCCATCGCGGACGCATCGGGGTCACGCGGAAGGAGCGTCACGATCTGGCCGCTGCCCGGCCCGACGTTCGACGCGTCGACGCCGCCGTTTGCGCAGACGAACCCGTGGGGGGTCTCGGTGATGAGCACGCCGTTCGCCATCCGGACGACACGACGGGCCTCTCGGAGCACGACCTCGACCTGGCGCGGATCGCGATCCCACGTAGCGGCAAACTCGATGGCCTCCGCTCGAGGCTCCACCGTCGTCAGGTCGACGACGGCGCCCTCGGCCTTCGAGACGATCTTCTGGGTGACGACCAGCACGTCATCCGCGAGAAGCGGGAGCAGGCCGGGTTGCCGTTCGAGCGCGTCCCCGATGAGAGCGGCCAGGTCGTCGCCCGCGACGACCTCGGGGATGCCATCGAGAGCGACGACCTCGACGCGACCCTCGTCAACGGGCATCGGTCGCACCGGTGGCGAGCGCCTCGACGAGGAGGAGATCGTCGGGCGTGTCGATGTCGATCGACAGGGGACCATCGACCTCCACGTAACGGGCCCCGGCGTCGGCGGCGCAGGCGGCATGGGCGGCCCGGCTGTCACCGCCGAAACCGAACTCGATCGCAGCCGGTGGCGCGAGGACGAGGGCGTTTGTGCCGCGGCCGTGGCGATCCGGGGCTAGGACGACGAGGGGCCGCTCGGCGACAACCGACAGCGGCGCAATGAGCTCGGCGAGGGCGGCCGGGGTCACGAGCGGCAGGTCGATCGGGACGACAACGATCGCGTCGGCCCCGCCGGCGAGCGCGTCATCGCGGGCCTCCGCGAGACCGCGGTTGAGGCCCTGGCTCCGCTGGAGGAGGGTCCTCGCACTGAGCGCGGCCGCCGTCGCGAGCGCCTCGCGGTCGGGGCTGATGACCAGCGTCTCGGTGATGCCGGGCGTGGCGAGGGTCGCCAGGACGGTCCGATCGAACATCCGGTCGACGAGGTCACGCCGTTCCTCCGCGTCCAATGTCCCGCCGAGCCTCGACTTCGCTCCTTCGAGCTCTCCGATCGGGACGATCGCGACGATGCGCATCATCGATGGATCGTAGCCGCTCAGCGGCCGAAGGCGGTCGCGATCGAGATCATCGCGAAGATGAACAGGATCACGCCCGACACGCGGTTGACCCAGGTCAACGCGCGGACCGTGACCCGAGTGCGCAGCGCGGAAACGACCGTGGTGAGGATCAGCCACCAGCTCGCCGAGCCGCAGAAGACCCCGAGCGTCAGCAAGGCAGCGTCGACGCCGCCGCGACCGACAACCCCGAGCCCGGCGAAGATCGCTGCGAACGAGATGATCGTCATCGGGTTCGTCATCGTCAGGCCGAAGATCGACACAAACGCGCCCGCCAGGCCCGGTCGTTCGTCGGCGACCGCGACAACGTCGGGCCGGCTCGTCATCGTTCGCGACGCGAGAACGAGCAGGAACACCCCGCCGACCAGACGGAGCACGAGCCGGCCGCCGACGAGGATTGACGTCACGGCCGTCAGGCCGAACGCCGCAATGCCACCGTACGTGGCGTCGGCCAGGGCGACGCCGAGCCCCGTGGCGAGGCCGTAACTGCGGCCGTGGGCAAGCGTCCGCCGGATCGTCAGCAGGCTGATCGGGCCGACGACCGCGGCGATCGCGAAACCGAGGACGAGGCCTCGAGCGAAAAGGATGGGGTCCATGGCGATCTCCTGGCATAAGAAAACACCCTCGGGGCCGTCCGAGGGCGTTCGTTCCGTTCGTGTCGGCGCCGCTCCGGGCGCGCATCGTCAGGCCGAGCCGTCCCTCACCTGGGACTGCTGCTGGCGCCGCGTCATTCGGGTTGAGGTTCCGCGCATGGCGGGACTGTGCCGCAGCCACGCCCGCGCCGTCAAGACTGTGAATGCCTCCGCGGCCGTCCGGGCGACCCCGGCGCCCGCCGTAGCGCATAGGGACGACCTCGCAGGAGGTCGCCGAACGCGACCGGCGGCTCCGCGCGCCGAGCGCGCTCGTACGAGCCAAGGTCGTCGACCTCGCGGGGTCCAGAGCGGCGCAGGATCCCGAGCACCGCGTGGACGCCTCCGCCGGGATCGTTCCGCTTCAGTGGAACGATCCCGGCACCTGGACTCTGGGGCCGATGGTTCCAGCAACGCGGAACCATCTGGACGATGGACCGGGAGCGGCGGTCGGAACTATGTCGCCCCACAGCGACCGCTGACGGGCCCTGGGCCGGCGATTGGACGACCGAGCAGCGCTAGGGCCTCGACAGCGTTTTCATCGGCCTTGATCAGAGCATTACAGACTGCGATAGCCACCAAACGCCAGGACCTCGCCCGCGAGCCGGGCCCGGGCGGCATCATCGGTCATGATCGTGTCCGTGACGTGGACCCGGAGGCCGAGCGCCTCGATCGGCGGCGCGAGGTCCGCGTCGGCCGTGTCGATGACGAAGTCGGTCGCGAGACCCTCGTAGATCCGGGCGACCCCGAGGGCGCTCGACTCGTGGCCCAGCGACGTGAGCATCCGGTCGGCCGGGCCCTTGAGCGCCTTGCCGCCGATGATCCCCGAGACGGCCACGACACGGACCCCCCGTCCTCGGGCAGCGGCGATCGCCGTCCGGATCTCGGCCACCGCGAGGATCGGCCCGACCGAGACAATCGGGTTCGATGGAGCGATCACGATCGAGCCGGCGGCGGCGATTGCGTCGACGACTCCGGGGGCGGCAGCCGCTCCGTCCGCGCCTCGGAATCGCACCTCGTGGACCTCCGGCTCCTGGTGGCGGCCCACGAAATAGTCCTGGAACTCGAGCCAGCCATCGTCGGTTCGGATATCCGTGCGAACGGGATCGTCGCTCATCGGCAGGATGGCGGCCCGGACGCCGAGGGACCGCTGGAGCCCGAGACAGACCGCCGTAAGGCCGGCGCCGGCTCGCAGGCGAGCACTCCGCGTGATATGGGTCGCGAGATCGCGGTCGCCGAGGCGGAACCAGGTCGGTTCGCCGTAGCGGCCCAGCATCTCGGATGCGGCGAACGTCTCGCCCTCGATGCCCCAACCGAACTCATGGTTGGCGATCCCGGCGAGCGTGTACATGACCGTGTCGTGGTCAGGCATGACGAGGAGCCCGTGGCGCTCGAGGTCGTCCCCGGTATTGACGATCACGGTCAGCCGATCCCCGAGGTGGACTTGCAATCCCTGGGCTAATTTGGCGCCGCCGACTCCACCGGCAAGCGCGACGACGGAACCCGGATCAGGCATCC
Organism: Candidatus Limnocylindrales bacterium; assembly: GCA_038250445.1. Classification (GTDB taxonomy): domain Bacteria; phylum Chloroflexota; class Limnocylindria; order Limnocylindrales; family CSP1-4; genus CF-46. Next base: position 12,806 of record JBBSCI010000055.1, read on the forward strand.
GCCAAGAGGCTGTCGACCTCGCCGATGCGCTCGATCGTCTCGTCGTCGTACGGCGCGGGCATCCGGACGATCACGGTCTTGAAGCCGAGGTCCCGATAGGGCCGCAGCCCGTCGGCGACCAGCGCCGGGGATCCAACGAGGATCGGCACGCCCAGGTCATCGGCCCCGTTGTAGGCCAGCGTCGCGTCGTAATGCTCCTGAGCCTCGGCCGTGTCGTCGCGGATGATGATCGGGAAGCTGATGGTCAACTCGATCTCGGAGCGATCGCGCCCGACCTCGGCGCAGTGGCCGTCCAGGATCGCCAGCCGATCCTTGACCTCGTCGATCGTCCCCGCCGTGTTCCAGGCGTCGGCGCGGAGGGCCACCGTCCGCAGGGTCTTGCGCGGACCGGAGCCGCCGATGAGGATCGGCAGCCGGTCCTGCAGCGGCCGCGGCTCGCAAAGCGCATCGACCAGTTTGTAGAACCGCCCCTCGTGCGTCAGCCGTTCGCCGTCGAGGAGGCGACGCATGAGCATCACCGCTTCGTCGAGGCGATCCAGCCGTTCGCCGACTGCCGGGCTCCAATCGGCGATCCCGAATGCCTCGTGCTCCCGCTCGAACCAGGCGCCGCCGATCCCGAGGACCGCCCGGCCGCCACTCACGTTGTCCAGGGTGGTCGCCAGCTTAGCCGTGAGGCCGGGGTTGCGGAACGTGTTGGCCCCGACCATCAGCCCGAGCCGGACACGGCTCGTGACGGCGCCGACGGCCGACAGCGTCGTCCAGCCCTCGAGAATCGGCTGCTCCCACGGCCCGAAGATCGCCAGCAGGTGATCCCAGGTCCAGACCGAGTCCCAGCCGTTCGCCTCGGCCGCGATTGCCGCATCGCGGAACTCCGGCCAGCTCGTCTGTTGCGACCAGAGCTGGGCGCCGAACCTCATCACCTTCGACTCATCGGTGTCAGTCGTCCTCGATGTGGTCGTGGATGCTCGCCGGGCGAAGTCTGAAGCTCACCCGGCGCTGCTTGGTGAACCGGTTCGCGATCACGGCCTCCGCGGCGTCGGGGTTGGACGCGTGGTACCGGCGGGCCATCGCGGCGATGTCGGCCTGCGCCTGGGCCTGGTCGTCGACGACCTCGACCGTGCCCGTCAGGCCGACCCACGACTCGCGGTCAGCTTCGCTGATCGCGATCGAGATGCGGGGGTCGCGCCGGAGATTCGTCGGCCAGCGGCGGCCGTCGAGGCTGTTGATGACGATGGTGTCGTCGGCGAAGAGGAACCAGATGACCGCCTGGCGTGGCGCACCATCCGGGTCGATGGTCGCAACAACTGCATACCGCGGCTCCGCGAGGTAACCGCGGACGCGATCGGTCAGGACGCTTGTCGCGGGGAGGGTCATCGCTCCAGATGGTACGCGAGCCAGCCTGGACGCCGCGGGTCACTTCGCCGCGGCGATCCTCGGGTTCGGTTTCGGGACGGCGATGCGGACCTTGCGTGACACCGTCCGGCGGGCGGCGTCCAGGCGGAGCTGCTCGATCGGGCGGGGGGCCTGGGGCAGGTAGGCCGGCTTGCCGATGAGATAGCCCTGGCCAAGCTCGACTCCGAGCGACGTCAGCATCGCGAGATCGCTGCGCTTCTCGATGCCCTCGGCCAGCAGCCGCGCACCAATTCTTCGGCCGAACGACACGAACGCCTCGACAAGGGCCTGCTTCGCGTCGTCGCGGGCGATGCCGTGGGCGATCTCGCGGTCGATCTTAATGATCGACGGGTGCAGGGCGGCGATGAGGGTGAAGCTCGCGTAGCCGGCGCCGGCGTCGTCGATCGCGAAGCCGAACCCCAGGCGACGGAGAGCCTTGACCTGCTTGATCAGGGGTACGACGTCGGCGACGGCCTGCTGCTCGGTGCATTCGAGCGTGATCTGGTGCGGCGACAGGCCGACGTCATTGACCAGGGCCTTCAGTGCCTTCGCCTCGAACTGGTTGTCGAGCAGGCTGGCCGGCGTGAAGTTGATCGCAAGGCGAAGCGAGGGCTGGCCGGTCTCGCGGCGCGCGTTCTCGAGGTCGCCCGCTCGTGCAAGGATGAGCTTCACGATGAACGAGTCGAGCTCGATCGAACGGTCGGTGTCGATGGCGGCGTGGACGATCGAGGTGATCGACTGCGGCAGCATCGGCATGTTCGGCCGGAAGAGGCACTCGTACTCGTAGAGCTCACCCGTGGACAGCTCGACGATCGGCTGGAACGCGACCTGGTGGACGTTCCGGAGGTTGAAGAAGTAGTCGAGCGTCTTCGTCTGGACGACCTGCGTCGAGGGCGCCATCCCGATCCGATCGGCCAGGCCGGACAGCAGAACCGCCTCCGACATCGCAGCGATGTGGCGCTCGCCATCGGGCAGCGACGCGTCGAGGCTGACCAGGCCGTAGGCCGGCGAGTGGACCATGGCGGAGACCTCTGCCGCCATCGAGTCGGTCAGCTCGGATGCTGGTGCGATCAAAACTGTCCCCGACTCGAGCTCCATGACCCGCGCGCCCTCGATGGACTGGGCGAGGCGATGGGCGAAACGAATGTCGCGCGACCACAACAGCCGCTGATCGCCCTGGACTTTGGGGGCTGAGAAAAAACGCATGCGATCCAAGATTAGCGCGACGAAGCATCCATGCACAGGTCTGGGAGGCCCGGCTGGATCATTGTGCTATGGCTCCGATCAGGCCGGATACGCCAAGCGTCCGGTCGAGCGATGGGACCTTGGTACGGGCGCTGGTGCCCTGCTCAAGCGAGCCGCTCGCCGGCTCGGATCGGGATGTCGAGCCGGTTCTCCGGCGGCGCGAGCGGGCACGCCCACTTCGGGTCGAACGCGCAAGACGGCTGGAACGCGAAATTGAAGTCAAGAATCAACGTCCCGCGCTCCAGATCCCCGCCGAGGTCGGCGGATTTGGCCGAGTCGAGCAGGTAGCGGCCCGCGGCGTACGTCTCGTCACCGCTCGTCGCGTCCCGGAAGGGCAGGAAGACCCCGCCCGCGTACCCGGCCATCCAGTAGACACCGAGTCGCCGCGGGCCGTCAGCGAAGGGAATCACCACGTGACCGATCCGGCTGAACGACATCGTCCCCCCGACGCTCATCGGCAAGTCCATCGCCAGCGACCCGCCGAGGCCGCCGAGACCGAGACCGGCCAGGGCGCCAGCTGTCGACGTCGGCGCCGGCGTCGCCTCGTCATGAGCGACGACGACCTCGAATCGCAGCGACGGGTCGACCCGGAAGTGGCGAGCCCGGAACGCCTGGCGCTCGCCCGGCCGCACGGGCGACTGCGGGTGTTCCCGGAACAGCCGCTCGCGGGTCGTCCGCCAGAGCTCGACGGCCCGTTCGACGTCGGTCGCCGCGAGGATCCGGACCTCGGCGTAGAGATCGGAGATGCGGCGCCGCCAGTCCGCGAGCTCCATCATTGCAGCGAGACTCAGGATTGGATCGCTCTCCGCGACCATCAGGTCCGCCGCGTCGTCGACCGGTAGAGCATGACGCCGCCCAGCACGATCAGGATGATCGGCCAGAGGTCGGACCAGCGGATCCGCGGCATGTCGAGACCGAGTGTCTGATCGAGCAGATACCAGATGCCGATCGCCAGCAGGACGAGGCCGACGACGATGGAAGCGACATTCGTCTCCGGTTCGTGCGGCGGACGCCAGCCGGGACCCGGTTCCAGTTTGGGCGAATCGGCGGGATCGATCATGGCTTGGGCCCTCTCTGTGGCCGTCATCCTAGTCCAGCACGACGCGAGCGCGGCCGCCGGCGAGCCTGTCGGGGCTAGAATCGACCGGACCGGCGGACGTCCAACCCGGTCGATCCAGCGGCTCGTCGACGGAACAGGAGGCTCCCGTGGTGGATCTTGCGGAGATCGGCGTGTTCGGAGGATCCGGGTTCTACTCGCTCCTCGACGACGTCCGCGAGATCAAGGTGGACACGCCATACGGGGCCCCGTCCGACTCGTTCTTCCTGGCGATGGTCGGTGACCGGCGGGTCGCGTTCCTGCCGCGGCACGGACGTCGCCATACGATCCCGCCGCATAAGATCAACTACCGGGCGAACGTCTGGGCGATGCGATCGCTGGGGGTCAAGGCGGTCATCTCGCCGTGCGCGGCAGGGTCGCTCCAGCTCGCGGTCAAGCCGGGCGATTTCGTCGTCTGCGACCAGTTTGTCGACCGGACCAGCGGGCGACCGCACACGTTCTACGACGGCCCGATCGTCACCCATCTCTCGTCGGCCGAGACCTACGACCCGGAGCTGCGGCGGATCGCCGTCGAGGTCTGCCGCGAGCACGACATCGAGGTCCACGACGGCGGTACTGTCGTGGTCATCGAAGGCCCGCGATTCTCGTCGAAGGCCGAGTCCAAGTGGTTCAGCGACGCGGGCTGGGAGGTCATCAACATGACCCAGTATCCGGAGGCGTGGCTGTGTCGCGAGCTCGGGATGGCGGTGGTCAACATCGCCCTGATCACCGACTACGACGCCGGTGTCCTCGAGGGAACCAAGGCCGTTGACGCACGGTCGGTCCTGGAGGTGTTCGCCCGGAACGCGGAGCGAATCCAGAAGGTCGTCCTCGACATGATCCGCCGCTTCCCGGTCGATCTGGACGACCTGGGAGCCTTCGGCGCCCTCGAGTTCACCCGCGGCGATGGCCACGTGGCGGCATCCGACGACGTCCGCCTGTTCAGGACCGGGCTGTAGCGAGTGCCGCCGCGATCGTTCCGTGGCCGCGCGGCGGGACCTGGCCAGATATTCCTGCTCGGACTCTTAGGCCTTTTCGCGGCCTCACTGATGCGCGTTACACGCAGAGAATCGGCGCGCGTCCCCTCAGCACGGCCGATTTCGCGGCTCGCACCAAGCCTACGAGTCCTCCGGTGAATAATTGGCCGCCGGCACCGCTCATGCAGGTACCTACGCGCTCGACTTGGACAGATGCACACCCACGGAGCGTTGGTCCATGTTGACGGTCGCTTGGCGGACGTTTCAGGCCGACCTGATGCGTAACTGCGCATCAGCGGCCTCGAAACAGGCCCTGGGGATGGCCGTTGATCGTCCC
>JBBSCI010000056.1:0-17746 GCA_038250445.1 Candidatus Limnocylindrales bacterium
GATCAGCTTCCAGACGAGGACGAAGATCGCGAACGAGAGCACGACCGATCCGACCGCGTTCCTGGTCATGCCGCCTCTCCGGGCAGCTCGAGGTGGGCGCGGATCTCGGCGGCAGCGCGGGATACGACGGCCCCATCGAGGAGCTCGAGCGAGCGCGGCCGCTGGGCGAGGATCGGGACGATCGCGGCGACACGACCGGGCCGTGGTGTCATAACGACGACCCGGTCGGCGAGGAGGATCGCTTCGGGAATGCTGTGGGTGACGATCACGATCGTCGTCGCAGTCCGCTCCCAGAGCTTGAGCAGCTCGAGGTTGAACCGTTCGCGCGTGAGCGCATCGAGCGCGCTGAACGGCTCGTCGAGGAGCAGCACCTCCGGCTCCAGGGCGAGGGCCCGGGCGATCGCCGCCCGTTGTCGCAATCCGCCCGAGAGCTGGCTCGGCCGGGCGGACGCCGACTCCCGCATGCCGACGAGACCGAGCAGCGTCGCAAGCCGCACTTCCTGGCGCTCGCGCGGCCAGCCGGCCCGCTCGAGCGGGTAAGTGACATTGCCGGCAACGGATCGCCACGGCAGAAGTCGCGGCTCCTGGAAGACGAGACCCACGCGCGGGTCCGGGCCGTCGATCGGCCGATCGTCGAGCGTGACGCTCCCCAGGTCGGGACGGAGCAGTCCGGCGGCTACCCGGAGGAACGTGCTCTTGCCGCACCCGTTCGGGCCGATGAGCACTACCACCTCGCCGCGCTCGACCGCGAGGCTGAAGCCGTCGAGCGCCAGGACCGCCGTCGCTCGTGGGACCGGGAACCGGACGCTCACGTCCGAGGCGAGAAGACGGCCGGGGGTCGTCATCGCGGGGCCGTGGTCGGTGCCGCCGACACGGCACTCGCCGACGTCGCCGCAACGAAGCCCGCGACGATCGGCGCGATCGCCGGGTGGAGCCGGACGTAGGCATCGAAGGCCGCGTCGTAGAGCGCCCGGTTGTCTGGATTCGCGCGGAGGCGGCGGGCCACCCGGGTCATGCCACGGATCGCCGCGGTTACGTCCGGGTATGCCCCGATCCCCGCCGCGCCGAGGATCGCCGCCCCGACGACCGCCGTCTCGAGAACCTCGGGGACGGCGACCGTGAATCCCGTGACGTCGGCCTTGATCTGGTTCCACGTCTCGCTCCGGGCCGGGCCGCCGCAGACCCGCATCTCGTCGGTCCGAATGCCGGCGGCGAGGATCGGCTCCGCGACGTGGCGGATCGCGAGCGCCGACGCCTCGAGAACGGCCCGGGTCAGGTGCGCGCGCCGGTGGTCGAGAGTCAGGCCGACGAAGGCCCCTCGCGCCGTCGGATCCCAGATCGGCGAGCGCTCGCCGGCGAGGTACGGCAGGAAGAGCGCCCCGTCCGCGCCCGGCGACGTGCCGGCCGCCTCTTCGAGCAGCAATTCCGTGGAGTCGACCCCGCGGACGATCTCCGTGCGAAACCAGTCGATCGCCCGACCCGTTGCCGCCATCGCCCCGCCGACGCTGTAGAGCCCGGGCAGCGGGGCGATCGTGACGAAGGAGCCGGGAACCCGGAAAGGCTCGTCCCAGTAGACGCCGAAGCCGCCGGCCGACCCGCCGACGTCGATCGCATCCCCCTTCGCCGTCATGCCGGCGCCGTGGAAGCTCGCCCAGGCATCGACGATGCCGGCGACCACCGGGATTGATGGCTCGATCCCGAGGAGGCCCGCCGCGTCGACGGTCAGTGCACCGACGACGTCGCCAGCTCGGGCCGGCGCGGGAATCCGGGCAGCGGGGATCCCGGCAGCTTCCAGCTCGGCAGGCGACGGGAAGGGCTGGCCCTCGAGGAGGCTCGTCGTCGCCCGGCCGGTCAGTCGGAGCGCCAGGAAGTCCCATGTTGCCATGTACCAGCGAGTGGCCGACGCGACATCGGGCTCGTGGCGCTCGACCCAGAGGGCCGCCGGGAGCCCGGCGAGCGACCAGCCCTCGAGTCCGGTCCCTCGCGACAGATCGGCGGCCTCATCGGTCGCCCGCGAGTCCTGCCAGATGATCGCCGGGCGAGTCGCGCGTCCGTACTCGTCGACGGCGACCAGCGTGGGGCCATGCCCGTCGATCGAGATCGCGAGGATGTCCGCCCTTGCGGACGCGGTCAGGTAGCGGACCGCGGTCGTCAAGGCGCCCCACCAGGCCGCGGGATCCTGCTCTGCCCGCCCCGTTGCCGCGTCGGTCTCAGTTCGGTAACCGGCTCGGGCGAGCCCGAGGAGTCGCCCGTCGAGCGTGACGAGGCCAACCTTGACCTCGGTCGTCCCGAGGTCAACTCCGAGTATGGCCGCCTCACTCATGCTGCTGCCCCGACCCCGTCCAGCCCGAGGACGGCCTCAGCGGTCCGGACGTCAGAAACCAGCACCGTTACCGAGCCCGAGCGGAGCGCGCCGAGGATCGGCCGCACCTTCGCCGGCCCACCGGCCACGCCGATCCGGACCGGCAACCGATCCAGCCGCCGGGCGTCGAAGGCGATCGTTCGCTCGCGCACGTCGCTGTCGACGAACCGACCGTCGATGTCGAACGGCGCGATGAGCAGCTCGCCGACCGCCCCGGCAGCGTCGAGCTGGCGGCACGCCGTGGCACCGAAAGCCGCCTCGCCCCAGGCCCGACCGCCGATCCCGAACGCGGCGACGTCGAGGCGCTCCCAGAGCTCGAGGATCCGCCGCACCCCGGCGTGGGCGTACAGCGACTGCTTTGTCGTCGGATCGTCGACGAGGCCGGGCGCAAGAAGCACCTGGGCGGTGCCGGCGATCCCGTCGGCGACCCGGCGGAACGGCTCGCCCGCGGGCCCTGTGAACCAATAGCCGCCGCAGAGCGGGACGACGGTGGCGCCGGTCTCGACGAGCGGCTCGTCGAGCGCACCGGCGACGGCCGAGATCGAGGATCCGTCACCGATGCCGACGACCGCTCCCTCGCGGATTGCGGCCCTGAGGACCTCCGCGCCGAGCCGGCCGACCATCCGGCGGCCGACGTCCTCGGGACCTTGCAGGCTTGGGGCGAGATGGACGGCCTGGAGGCCGAACCTGCGGCGGACCTCCTCCGCGGCGGGTGACGGCTCTGATGTGCGATCCACGATCCGGATCTCGACGATTCCCTCGGCCCGTGCGCGCTTGAGAATCCGCGAGACCTGCGGACGAGTCACGCCGAGCAGCGTCGCGCCGCGCGACTGCGTCTCGCCAAGCTCGTAGTAGAGCCGACTCGCCTCGATGAGCTGATCGATGTCGCTGGCGCGTTGCACACTTGCACGATACAGATGTGCAGTCGCGCGCGCAATGACGCGTGCGCAATCACGAATCAGAACGGCCCGGGCGTTGCCCGGGCCGTTCTATTTCCGCGTTGAGATGTGTCAGCTGGGCGTGGGCCCTGGCCGGTGGTGCCGATGGCTGTAGCCGGCCTTTGCCGTCCCGACGTACGGGAACGAGGTCAGGAACGAGCCGTCGTTCTGGTCGACACCGTCGCCGAGCAGGTTGTTCGGCGTGCGGTTGGGAACGCCCAGCACCGCGTTGAGCGTCGGTCCGTAGCCCTCGACGAGGGCCCGGAGCTCGATGTCCACGACATCGTCGAGGAGCCGGCGCCCGTTCGGGAAACCGCACAGGTCGCCGGCGATGGCGCCGAGCCGGCTCGGCCCATCAGCGGGGGCTCCGAAGACGCAGGCGCCCATGGCGTTCGGCTTGATGCCGGTGTTCACGCGGAGCATGTCGGCTTCGATGGTCCCCGTCCTGGTGAACTGCAGCCCACCCGGCACGACGGCCGACTTCGGGATGTTGATGCCCTCCAGGAGGATGTCCTCGATGTCCTCGCGGTGGGACGTCGCCGGCGTGTCGAGCGCCGCATACAGGGCATTCGCAACCGCGGTCAGCTCCGGATTCAGGTAGTACTTGACGAACTGCGCGTCTCCCGACGGCTTCTGAGCGTTCCAGTAGTCCTTCTTTTCTCGCGGAATGATCACCTCGTTGATGAGGGGATTGCCGAGCCGCGAGACCTGGACATACGGACCGCTCCAGCTCATCGTGCCGTCGGCATTGAGCGTTCGGGTCTTCTGGCGGCTGGCGGCGGCCCAGATGCCGAGGACGGCGTCGGGGTCGTTCGGGCCGGTCGGAAGCGCATGGTCCTTGGTCAGGGTCTGGATCGGGACCTGGATGGCGATTGTGTTGGTGTTGAACCCACCGACGCCGTCGATGCCCGCGGTGGCATCCAGCGGAATCGCATGGAGCGCGTTGAACGGTCGGAGTCCGGCGAGATCGAAGATCGAGCCGAGATCGACGAAGAACGGGTCGTCACGCTGTCCGGCGAACAGCTTGGTTCCATCGCCGAGCGTCTTGACGGCCTGGGCGGCCAGCCCCTTTGAATCGGGCGTGGAGCGAGGGCCGATGTTGGCGGGCGCGGTGCTGACGTCCGACGCGATTGCGACGCCGTTTCGCTTGACCGTGTAGGTCTGCGGCGCGAGCAGGTTGTCGTCGGTCAGGCTGGTGATCGGCCCGTCGTTGTAGAGGAACGTGGGGATCCCGGCGAAGTTCTTCGACTTCGGGTGCGACTTGAACTTGAACGTGTAGGTGGTGTTCGGGACGCCATCGCCGTTGTTGTCGACGTGGATCTCGTAGCGGACGGCCGGGTCGAACGGAAAGAAGTTCGGACCGCCAGCCGGCTCCTCGAGCGGAACGTAATTGGCGATGATCGTCAGCGTGTCGGGCTTGTCGGGGCTCACGAACGCGTAGAGGTCCGTGTTGTCCGCGCTGGGATCGCCGGCGATGAGCGGCGCTTCCCTGTGACTGGATGCGAAGACACCGCCGACGGATGTCGCGGCGATGAGCAGCGCGCCGGTCAGGGCGGCGGCTTTTGAACGGGTTGACACAATCACTCTCCCGGTGGTTGTAGGTGCAGGCCCTGGGCGCCTGCTCTCTGTCAGTCCCCCCGGCGTGTCGCGACCAACGCCAAGCGGCTGACGATGGTTCGCGGCAGCGGTCCGGATGGATCACCGGGAGTCCCGTGCTGCGCCCGACGACACCGCTCGGGTCGACCGCGACCGTCCGCGTGGTCGTCGTGTTGGCTCGGCGACACGCCGGACAACGGCTGCGCTCGGCTGCGGTGCATCGAGTCCGTCAGCCCCTAGGGCGCCGACCCCAATCCCGCGAGTGCCGCCCGCGCGGCGGCGGCGCCGGTCGCCGAGAATCCGGGATCGATCGCCAGCGCGTCGGCGAGGTGGCTCCGGGCGGATTTCTTGTCGCCGTTCGCGAGCGCGATCATCCCGGCGTGGTAGATCAGGAGCGGGTCGCGGCTTCCGAGCCGCAGCGCCTCCGTCGAGTACTTGGCCGCCTGGTCCTCGCGGCCTACCCGGTGGTTGGCCCACGCGAGGAGGTCGGAGGTTCGGATCGTCTGGCGCTTGGCGTAGGACTTCTCAGCGAGCCGCAGGGCACCCGCCTTGTCGCCGTGGTCCGCCTCGAACAGGCCGAGTTCGAGGTCGACGTCGACGCCCGCGGCCTGGAAGAGCTCCGTCTCGGCCCGAGCCAGGGCATAACTTCTTGCGGCCGCCTTCTTGTTGCGGGCCGCCTCGTGGGTCTCGCCGAGGGCGATGACGTATTCCGGCAGCGGCAGGATCGCGGCGGCCTTCTCGAACCGGCTGGCCGCCTCGACAAGATCGCCCCGTCCGACCGCCAGGCGCCCGAGGCCGGCAATCGCCGCCGCGTGGTCGGGCACAAGTTGCAGGACCGATTCGTAGGCGGCGGCGGCCTCATCGGGCTTCCCGGCGTAGACGAGCAGGTTGCCCAGTAGCGTTGTGACGTAGGCCGTGTTCTCGGGGGCGAGAGCCGGCGACTCACTGGCCTGTCGCATCGCGGCGATCGCGCCGTCGAGGTTGCCGTGCAGCTCCCGCAGGTAGGAGACCCGGGCCAGCGACGTGATGTCGACGTTCAGCCCGATCAGCTCCTGGGTAGCCACGATCGCCTCGTCATACTGGCCGAGCTCGACGCGCGCATCAACTTCGATGGCCTTGGCCGGTTCGAGCGTCGGGTCGAGCTTCAGGGCATTGGTGGCGGTCTTGAGCGCGGCTGCGAACTGATGCTTCCCGAGCTGGAGACCTCCGATTCCGACGAGGATGAGCGGATCGTTGGGAGCGAGCTTCTGGGCTCGCGTGAGCGCCTGTTCGGCCTGAGCGTAGAGCGACGGATCGGCCGTCTCGCGGACGCGTTGGAGCAACGCGAGACCAAGCGCGCGAAGAATGTCCGGATCGTTCGGAGTCTTCTTGAGGCTGGCGCGGAGCGCGGCGATGTCGGCGAGCGTCCCGGCGCTGAACGAGGCGACCGGCGTCGGGGACGGCGAGGGAGACGCCGTCGCGGCCGGCGGGGATGCGGACCTCGGCGACGATGAAGGGGTTGGCGTGATGGCGGCGTCGCCACACGCCGACGCAACGAGCAACACACAAAGACACACGGCGCCGATCGCGCCCCTTGATCGGTTCACGCCGGTGGTTCGAATGGGCCGGGCGCGCGGATGATTCCCCGTTCGGGGACCATCAGATCATGCGGCCGGGGTTCAGGATGCCGAGTGGATCGAGGGCGGTCTTGATCGACCGCATGACATCGATGACGTCGGCGCCGACCTGCTCGACGAGCACGTCCCGCCGGGCGAGCCCGATCCCGTGCTCGGCCGTGACGGTCCCACCGAGCGCGATCGCTGCCCGATAAAGGTCGGCGCGGGCGAGGTCCGTCAGCTCCTCTGCCCGCGGATCGCCGTGATCGAAGATGAAGTTCGGGTGGAGGTTGCCGTCGCCGGCGTGGCCAAACGTCGCGACCTTGATGCCGTGCCGCTTCCCGATCGCGTCGATCGCCCGGAGCAGATCCGGCACGCGGCTGCGAGGGACGCCGACGTCCTCCATCCGGACGATCCCCTGTCGCTCAAGGGCCCGAAGGGCGAGCCGGCGCGCCTGACGCAGCCAGTCGGCCTCGGCCGCATCGGCGGCCCGCATCGTCGTCGTCGCGCCCGCCGCGTCGCAGGCGGCGACAGCGGCGTCGAGCTCGGCAATCGCGGAGGCCTCCGGCCGGTCCGACTCGACGAGGAGCATCGCCTCCGCGTCGCGGTCGAGCCCGAGGCTGAAGGCATCGTCGACCGCGGCGATCGACGGGCGGTCGAGGAGCTCGAGGGTCACCATGTCGATGCCCGCAGCGACGATCCGAGCGACCGCGTCGCCGGCACTGTCGAGCGTCGGAAAGAACGCAAGCATCGTCGTCCGCGGCGGCGGCGCGACTCGCAATCTGAGCGTCGCCTCGGTGATGATTCCGAGCGTCCCCTGCGACCCGACGAACAGATGGGTGAGCGCATAGCCGGCGACGTTCTTGATGTACTTGCCGCCGGTCCGGATCACGCGTCCGTCGGCGAGGACGACCTCCAGCCCCAGCGCGGAATCACGCGTCTGGCCGTATTTCACGCAGCACAGCCCACCAGCGTTGGTGCCGAGGTTCCCGCCGATCGAGCAGATCTCGTAGCTCGCGGGATCCGGCGCGTAGAACAGCCCCTCCGCGGCGACGCGCTTCTTGAGCTCGGCGTTGAGGATCCCGGGTTGAGTGACGACGACGAGGTTCTCGCGGTCGATCTCGAGGACCTTGTCCATCTTCGTCATCGCGATCGTCAGGCCGCCTTCGATTCCCGCTGCCCCGCCCGAGAGACCGCTTCCCGCGCCGCGCGGGACGACCGGGATCCGGTGTTCCGCCGCGAGCTTGACGAGCGTCGCGACCTCGGCGGTCTCGGTCGGCAGGGCGACGGCAAGCGGCAGGCCCGCCTTGAGGTAGGCCGTTTCGTCGTTCCGATAGCCCTCGCGGTCGGCCTCATCGTCCAGCAGCCGCACCGCCGGCACGGCGGACCGAATCGCGTCGAGGAATCGGCCACGGGCCGCTTCCGAGGCGATCGGCAGGACCGACGAGGCCGTCATGGGATAAGTCTACGCATCGAGTTCGCGCATCGTCCTCCAGGGCGGCGACCTTCGGGCGGTCGACGGTTCAGCCCGACCGCCGTAGGATCGACCGGTGCTCAGGCTCCGCCGCTTCACTTACATCGTCAGCGCCGGGGCGCTGATCGGCCTCATCGTCGTGCCGGTCCTCGCGATAACGGCGCCCGCGGCCACGACGCCCGTGACGCCCGTCGCAATCGGTTCCTCCGCCCCGACGCCGGCGAGCCCGGCTCCGCCGAGCGCAACGCCGCGTTCCTCGCCTGCCCAGGTCGTGGCGACCGCGTCGGACCGCGAGCCGATCGTCGTTGGAATGACCGGCATCGTCCCGGGCTCGGTCGACCGAACGAGCCTCGCGCTGAGGGCCGAGTACGACGTCTCCCTGTCCCTCAACTTCACCAGCCGGGCCTTCAACGTCGATTCGAGGATGACCGTGCGGAACGAGTCGGGCGGCCCGATCGATCGGCTCGAGCTGAACACGATCGCCGCCCGGCTCGGGGCGATGAAACTCGGGGCGGTGACGGTCGCCGGCAAAGCGGTCAAGGCAACGATCAGCGACCAGACGATCATCGTCCCGCTCGGTGGGATTCTGGGGGCCGGCCAATCGGTCGACGTTCGGGTCCGCTTCAACGCGACGCTCCGCAATTCGATCAGCGGATCGAACTGGCTGTTCACCCGGATCAACGGGATCGTCGACGCGCATCGCTGGATCCCGTGGGTGAGCAAGCGGGTCGCCTTCGACCGACCGAACCATGGCGATCCCTTCGTCACTCCGGTGACGCCACGAGTCCGGGTCACGATCACGAGCGATCGGGCCCTCGTGTTTGCCACGACGGGCGAGCGCGTCGCAGTAAGCGGCCTGCGCCAGACGTTCGAGGCCGTCAACGTCCGCGACTTCGCGTTCGCGGCGGCGCCCGACTTCAAGACGATCTCGACGACGGTCGGCGACAACGTCATCCGGGTCTACTACCGATCCGGCGGTCCGGCGTCGGCGATCCTGGCTGCCGCCAAGCACGCGTTCACGAGGATGGAGGCGCTCGTCGGCCCGTATCCGTACCGGACATATGACCTTGCCCAGACGGCGGGTGGCTATGGCATGGAGTCGCCGGGCCTGACGTGGATCCCGACCGGTGTCGGCAGTGCCAACCTGTCATACCTCGTTCACCATGAGACCGGCCACCAGTGGTTCTACGGGATCGTCGGCAATGACCAGGCCGCCGAGCCGTTCACCGATGAGGCGGTCACCGACTTCCTCGCCCGCAACGTCCTGGGTCAGCGGCGGGCTTCGCGCTGCTCGACGGCCCGCCTCGACCTGTCGATCTACAGGTACTCGTCGACCTGCTACTACGAGGTGATCTACATCCAGGGCGGCAATTTCCTCGACGACCTGCGCAAGAAGATGGGCAACACCGCGTTCTGGTCGGGGATGCGCGCCTACGTCGCGGCCAACCGCTTCAAGCTGGCGCCGACGAAGACCCTCCTCGACACGCTCGACGACCACACGTCGCTGAACCTCGTGCCGCGGTTCCATCCGCGCTTCCCGCGGCTTTACTGAAGGCTGCGGCGGCGCAAGAGTCCTCCGATTTCGCACGCCGCCGGAAGTCACTCGCCCCCCGCCGCCTCCTCCGATTCCGGAGTCCGAAGTCGAACGACCGGGCAGGACGGAGGTGAGTTTCCGTAGCGTTCGGAATCGGACGAGTTGGAGTGTGTCGGGACCGGGCGCACAGCCACGTCGGCCAGCCGGCGGTCGGCGGCGAGCGCATGCGGCATCTGGCGGAACGAGGCGGGCAGGATGGGCCGCCACGAGCGCCACGCCGTGACCAGCCAGCTCGACACCAGCCGCTCCAGGGGTCCCCAGCGGAAGCCATAGTCGGCGCGGATCGAGGCCGGCAGCAACCCGACCGAGGGCCACAGGGTCCAGGCATATGCCGACCGCGGGACCCAGCCGAGCGCCGGCATGACCGGGCCGAGCGGAGGATGCAGGACGGCGTGGGCGAGGTCGCGAGCCACCGCTGAGACACGGACGGGCCCCCCAGGCGCCAGCATCGAGGCGACGTATGCCTCGAACGCGTCGAGGTCGACCGGCAGGCGATCCTCAGGGACGCCGAACGCGCGCCCGATCGGCAGGGTCTCCCTGTAGTACCGGGCCCGCTCATCCCGCAACAGCGGCTCGATCCACGCGACATACGCCGCGATCGTCGTGTCGACGAGCGTGGCGTGGACCCAGAGCGCCAGATCGGGGTCGCGGGCGGTGTAGCCGGCGCCGACGATCGATCGGTGAAGCCCGTTGAGGCGTCGGATCTCCGCCCGCGCCGCCGTCGTCGTCCCGTAGACGATCGTCAGGTAGCTCCGCAGGGTGCCCTGCAGCCGCCGCCACGGATCGGCGCGGAAATCGCTGTGCTCCTCGACTCCGGCCGCGACGAGCGGGTGGGCAAGTTGGAGGAGCAATGCCCGCGGCCCGGCCCCGAGCAGCAGCATCGCCTCGCGATTCAGCCGCCACGCCTCGCTCTCGGGGCCGTAGAGTCCCTCGATGTCCGGCGAATTCATCCGATCGACCGGCGTGTGCGAAGGGACAACCATGGGACGCTGGGGCTCCGATTTCGACCCCGATCGCCTGGCAGCGCTCGAGACGGGGATGTGGAAGGCCTATTACCGACGCCAGGCGGCGCGCCTGTTCGGGCTGCTCGTCCAGGGGCTCCACGAACAGGCCCACGCTTCGTGGCCGCGAGCCCTCGCGTCGAGCCTCCTGTTGACAAAGGCCGCGGTGGGGTTCGCCCGTTCATCGGGCGACTATGAACGATTTGGCCCGACGATCGCCCGGGGCTACCAGGTCCTCGGGCTGCCCGACAGTGTCGACCTCGACGCGGTCGCCCGCAACGAGCTGCGCTGGTGGGTGGTCCGCCGGGAGATCGGCCTTGCCGCCGGCGCCGCCGCGGGCGACGCGATCACTGCGACCTACGCGGCCCTGTATCGGATCCCGGCCGATCGGGTCGAGGAGGCCGGTCGCCTGCGCGGACTCGCCGCGGAGGTCAGGGACCGGGGCGCCGCCGACGACCCGGATGGCCCGAAGGGGCGCGGAGGTGCCTACTGGCCGGAGGTCGCCCGGCTGCTGCGCGAGTCGTATCGGAGCCTGCACGCCGCGCTGGCCGACGCTCCCTAGACCTCAGCGCTCGTTGGGCCGTCGCCCGACGACCCACCAGGCAATCGGGAATGCCGCGGCCGCCAGGGCGAGCTTGACGATGTCGCCGACGACGAATGGCGTGAGGCCCTTGGCGATCCCGGTCGGCAGGTCCGCTTGCAGGACGACCATGAGCCAGGGCACGCCCACGACGTAGATGATGATGTTCCCGATCAGCATCGCCACGAGCGCGCCGAGGATCCGCCGGTCCCAGCCGAGGTCGGCGAGACGGCCGACCACCCCGCCGGCGATGACGAACCCGATCAGATAGCCGCCCGATGCGCCGAGGACGACGTTGAGTCCGCCCTTGCCTTCGGCGAACCAGGGCAGCCCGATCAGCCCGATGAGGACATAGAGGACGACGCTGGAGACCCCACGGCGAAAGCCGAGTGCTCCGCTCGCGAGCAGAACACCGAATGTCTGACCCGTGACGGGAACGGGCGAGCCGGGGACTGGGAAGGCGATGCGTGCCGTGAGGTAGATGAGGAAGGCGCCGGCGATGATCAGGGCGATGTTCCGGACCCGGACGCCGAGCCGCTCGCCGAGGCGGATGGGGACCAGGAAGTCCGCGAGGGTGATCCCGCGTTGATCGATCGGCAGGCGGGACAGCCGCGGCATCGCGATCGTCATTCGATTAGCGGGTCCCTCCTCAGGCAAGGCTCGATCGATGTCTCGCGAGGGCGCGAGTCTATCATCCGGATTCACTCGTGCTGGACCGCCCTGACGATAACGAGTTTGCTCGCCAGGCGAGCCGGATACCACGCCGCAACGATCGACAGGCCGATGCCGAGGGCGGCCGCGAGTCCGATCGAGGCCCACGGGAGCCTGAAGCCGAGTCCGGCGTCGCCGCCACCGATGGCGACCATCACAGCCCCGGCCACGATCCCGGTCAGGATCCCGAGGACCGAGCCGGCGACGCCGAGGATGCCGGCCTCGATGACGACGGTCCGCCGCACCTGGCGGGTCGTCATCCCGGCGGCGCGGAGCACCCCGATCTCGCGGACGCGCTCGAGGACGTTCATCGTCAGGGTGTTGATGATGCCAAGGGCCGCAACGATGACCGCGACGATCGCGAGGGCGTCGAAGAGGCCGAAGACCCGCCCCAGCGCGGCGTCGACGGCGCCCGCGACGCGGTCGAGTGGGTTCGGTTCGAGAGCCAGGCCCCGCGCGGTCCGCTCCAGAAGCGGTCGGGCGTCCGCCTCGCGACCGGCGTCGTAGCGAATCGCGAACATGTCGGCCCCGGCCACGCCGAGCGCGCCCGTCGCGTCCTTCCAGCCGACGAGCACCGACTCCCCTGCCCGCCCGGGCAATGTCCGCTCGGCAATCGCCGCGACCCGCAGATCGAGTGACCGGCCCTTGCCAAGCGTGATGCTGAAGATGCTGCCGACACCCAGGCCCATCCGCTCGGCGAGGGCGCGCGGCAGCACCGTCGTGCCGCCGCTGTCGAGCCCGGTAAGGGCGACCTCGCGGTCGCCGAACGCCATCCGCAATCGTCCGTCGTCGAGCAGGTCCTTCCCGACGACGGCCGCGGCGTCGGTCCGGAGGCCCTCGGTTGCCACCTCGAAGGTCGCGATCGGGCTCACCCGGCCGACGCCGTCGACGGCGGCGAGCTGGTCAACCGTGTCGGACTCGTTCGCTAGATCGATCGGCCGGATCGATGTGACGATCTCGTCGCCGGGGACCACTTCGGCGAGCCAGGCGCTCGCCGCCGATCGCGCCTGGACCGCGACTCCCCCGATCGCGACGATCATCGCGAGGCCGGCCGTCAGCGCCCCGACCGTGAGTGCGGTCCGGCTACGGTCGCGAGCGAGGGCCGCCCGCGCCAGCCGCTCCTCGAGCCGGAACAGGCCGGCGAACGGCAGGCCGGCGAGCCGGGCGAGGGTGCCGAGGAGGAACGGCGAGGCAAGCACAACGACCAGCAGCAGCGCGTAGACCGCTCCGGCTCGGACGAGCCCGGCGATGCCCGCGTCCCGGGGCCAGACCAACAGCCCGGCGACGAACACCGCGGCGAACACCCCGACCAGCCAGCGAAGCCGCGCCCGCTGGGCGGCGGTGGGATCGAGCCGAGCCTTGAGCGCCTCGACCGGTGAGATCGAGCCAGCCCGGCGAGCGGGCTCGAGCGAGGCGGCGAGCGTGATGAAGAGGCCGATCGCGATCGCGAGGGCCGCCGACTGGGCCGGGATCCCCGGCCGCTCGAAGGGGATCGAGCCGATCGATCGGACATAGACGGCCATCAGCTCGGCAAGGGCGATGCCCGCGACGAGGCCGAGGATCGAGCCGCCGACCCCCAGGATCAGCGCCTGGATCAGGACGAACCGGCCGACCTGACGCCGCGTCGCGCCGGCCGCTCGCAGCAGGCCGAGTTCCCGAACCCGCTCGGTGACGGTCATCGACAGCGTGTTGAAGATGAGGAAGGCGCCGACGAAGAGGACGACCGCGGCGATCAGCGCCGTCGTGGAGCGGAAGTCCCCGGTCGAGACGCGCAGCGACGTCGCCAGCTGGCCGGGCGACGAGAGGACATACGGCTCGGAGGTCAGGGCCACTTCGAGGGCCTGCGTCACCTCACCCGGCGTCGCGCCTTCGCCGACGACGATGTCGACCCGGCTGACGTCGTCCGTGCCGAAGAGCCGCTGGGCCGTCAGCAGCGGCATGATGACCGTCCGCCCACTTGACCCCACGAACGGCCCGTCGGCCTCTACGATGCCGACAACCCTGAGCGTCGCGGGGCCTTCCCCGCCGGCCTGGAGTGTCAGGTCCGAACCGAGCTTCAGGCCGTCCTCGTCGGCGAGGCGTTCGGTCACGAGGACGGCCGCCGCGTCGGGTCCGGCGAGCGCGGCGCCCGCAACGAGCGGCAGCTGGCGCACGCGCGCCTCGAGGGCCGGGACGACGCCGAGGATCGTCACCGGGCTCGGCAGCACATTAGGGTCATCCAGGGCGGCCTCGAGGTACGTCCGCCGCTCGAGAACAGGGGCCGCGACGACGACACCCGGAGCCTCGGCGATCGCCGCGATGCTTTCCGCCGAAAGGCCCGACTCCCCGAGCGCCGCGACTCGCAGGTCCGCCCGGCCGACGAGATCACGGACCGTCCGATCGATCGATGCGTCGATCCCGGCATTGGTTGCGAGCGACGCGAACAGGACCCCGACGCCGAGGGCGATCCCGACGACCGAGAGGGCAGTTCGGCCACGGCGAGCGCCGAGGCTCCGCCAGGCCAGCGCCGTCAGCCCGCGCATCGGCTACAGGCCCAGCTCGGCGAGCCTGGTGATGAGCGGTGTCGCATCGTGGACCTCGCGCCGCCCGAGATCGATCTCGTCGCGGATCTTACCGTCGGAGATGACGAGCACCCGATCGGCGTAGGCGGCGGCCTTCGAGTCGTGCGTCACGAGGACGACCGTCTGGTGGCGCTCGACGCACGACCGCCAGAGCGCGTGCAGGATCTCCGTGCCGGTCGTGTAGTCGAGGTTGCCGGTCGGCTCGTCGGCGAACAAGAGGGCCGGGCGGGTGACGAGGGCGCGGGCTACGGCGACCCGCTGCTGCTCGCCGGCCGAGAGCTCGTCCGGTTTGTGGTGCTCCTTGCCGGCGAGATCGACGAGGGCGATGACGTCGCGGATCCGCTCGACGAGCTCGCGATCCCTCGTGTCCTGCCCGGCGATCGTGAACGGCAGGGCGACGTTCTCCGTCACGTCGAGGAGAGGAATGAGATTGAACGACTGGAAGACGAAGCCGGTCCGGTCGCGTCGCAGGATGGTCGCGTCGTCGTCCGACAGCTGGCTGATCGACTTGCCCTCGAGGGTCACCTCGCCCGCGGTCGGCCGATCGAGGCCTCCGAGCAGCTGGAGGAGGGTGCTCTTGCCGGAGCCGGACGGCCCCATGAGGGCGACGAACTCGCCCTCCGCGATCGCGAGCGACACGCCGCGCAGCGCTTCGACGGTCATCGCACCGAGGCGGTATCGCTTGGTGAGGTTGTGCGCCTCAAGAATCGGGGGCATTTCCGGCAGTGTAGCCGCGCCGTGCGGCGCCGAATGGGACTGCTCTGGGAAGCGGAGGTCAGCCGCCGAAGAAGAACCCCGTTACGTCGCCGACGATCGACTCGACCAGACCCGGTGGCGTCGCAGGGTCCACGACCCGCAGGCTCACCGCTGAATCGGTGGACGTCGCACCGGCCGCCGGTCCGTCGGCAGTGGCGAGGTCGAGGCCGTCGGTCGGCCGGTCGCCTGGCGCCGGGCCGAGTCGGAGCGGATCGGTCGGCTCGGCCGGCATCGTCTTGACGGGGGTCGGCACGGGCGTTGGCACCGGTGTCGGCGTTGGCCTTGGCGTCGGCTTCGGCGTCGCCTTCGCCACAGGCCTTGCGGTCGGGTTCGGCTTCGGCTTCGGCTTCGCGGCGGTGCCACCGGACGAGCCGCACTTGTCGGCGAAGAGGACGGTCCACATCTTCTTGCCGGACGCCCCTTTGTAGGCCCCGACGCCGATAACGTCCCAGCGCTTGCCGAGGATGTTCGCCCGGTGACCCGATGAGTTCATGAACATCTTGTGGATCGTCTTCGTGGCGACGTCGTCGGGGTAGTCATTCCAGCCGATGTTCTCGCCGGCGACCGAGTAGCAGTAGTGCTTTGCGTCGAGGATCGAGAAGACCATCTTGCCGCTCGGCGGAATGTTATGGCTGAAGTAGTTGCGGACGATCATGTCCTTGCTGCGTGATCGGGCGACCGCCGTCAGGGTCGAGTCGACCCTCAGCGCCTTGAGACCGGCCGCGGCGCGCGACTGGTTCGTGAGGGCGACGAGCGCCTGCTCCGAGGATGAGCTGTAGTCGCCGCCGCTCCAGGCATTCGTCGGACCGGCCGCCGCAAGGAGGCCGAGCGTCGTGATCGCGAACGCGAAGGCGACCATCGCGGCGAAGCGGCGCGGACCGGCGGCCAGGAACCGCTGGCCCTGGATCGCGCGGGTCGGCAATGAGGCTTGAGCAAAGGTCATTCGATGTACGGTCTCGTGCGTCAACGGCGTGGAGTCCGGTGTTGTCCCTGACCGTAGGTGGAGACTGGCCGAGGGTCCGGGGGGCGAAGGTCCCGAGGCTTCGGGCCGGGGGTACCAGCATCTCCACACCAATCCACCGCACCCATCACGACCGTCGCCGGCCGGTGGGCGCGCCGTCGCCCGACTGGACTGTTGGCCGCCGTCACCGGTACGAATCGCCGATCCCCGGTGGACGCATGCGCCGCTATCGTCTGAGGCACGACCTCCACGAGGGCCCATGACACCGCTGACCCTGACCGTCACTGGCCGCGCATCGAAGCGTGGCCTCATCCCACGACAGCCTCCGGCCGATCGGCTGATCGCGGGGATCGAGGCCTGGGTTCGGGTCGAATACCCGGACCTCGTCCGCTCGACGCGGACTCGGAGCTCGACGTCCGGCGAGCGCGAGTGGCTCGTCGGGCTGCATCCGGCCGCCGAGGAGCTCTCGTTCGTTGCCGCGGACGATGGGGACGTGTCGATCTCCGCCCGGCTGGCACCCGTCGGCCCCGGCTACCAGACGTTCGTCAGCCGCATGGTTCAACGGCTCGGGGTCGAGCACGAGATCTCCTGGGCGGCCGCCGCCGACGACGGGCAGGGCGGCACGGATATCGCCGCGGCCGGTGACTGGGCCCGCGCGGAGCAGTCCTACCTGACCTGGCTCGGCGCAGCCCTGATCGGCGCTCGCGAGGCGCGGCGGCGGGGAATCAACGGCATCCACCTCGGAACGCCGGCCGACGTCTGCTTCACCTTCGACGGAGCGATCGCGACGAACCTTGGGCCACGCGACGACGCCTGGCTGGATCGCGCCCTGGTCGATTCGCGGCTCGCGTTCCGGATCACGCCGTGGTGGGCCGATGCGACCGACGGCCAGTGTTTCCTCAACCGTGCCCTCTGCCTGATGTGGACCGAGGTCCGCTGGCGCGAGCCGATCGACGACCGCGAGCGGCTCGTCCAGGAGGAGGTCATTCGCCTGCTGTCCCGCGCGTTCCCGCTCGATCCGTCGCTCGAGTACCCCTGGCGGGAGTGGAAGGAGCTCACTTCCTTCCGGGGAATCGCCGACGCGATGACCCGCCAGGTCGAAAGCCGTGCCGCCAAGGCGCCTGACGGGCCACTCATCGGCTACCGCCGCGAGCCGATCCGGGTGAACCACGAGGGCTGGGAGCTCGAGATCCCCGGCTCGTTCGCCGAGCGGCGAACCGAGGACGAGTGGTGGGGCGGGGACTCGAGCAGATCGATCACCCTGGCCGCAACCGAGACTGGCTCCGCTGCCGGCCCGATGCGGGCCGACGAGTTCCTCCAACAGGTCGCGCCCGACCTCGGCGCCGACGCCCTGTCGCACCGGGCGGGCGAGGTCGTCGGTCGCGCTCGGCTCACATCCGATTCGACCTCAGGGGTCGAGGTCGGCGTCCTCGAGGGCTTCTCCGCGGTGCGCGGCCGGGGCGCCGTCATCCGGATCGCGTTCGACAATTCGGCCGACTGGCAGTGGGCCGTCGAGATGTGGCGATCGCTCGCCCCGGCCGGCCGCGGGGCATTCGTCGCCGCCTGAGTCGTCAGCCGCCGTAGCGCTCCGCGAAGGCGTCGTGTGTGGCGGCAATC
>JBBSCI010000057.1:0-17002 GCA_038250445.1 Candidatus Limnocylindrales bacterium
GACGCCGGACACCGCGAGTGCCAGCGCGGCGCCGCGGCGCGGCCGAGGGTCGTCGAGCACGAGCGAGACGCCGACGGAGGGATGGGCGGTGAGCCACGGCGCGAGCCCCTCGATCTCCTCTGCTCCGAGGATCTCGATCCGGCCCGGGTCGAGGATCGCGGCGGCGAGGGCCGACGGGAGGTCCTGCGGCGCAGCGGTCTGTTGATCAGTGCTCCGCGCGCCGTCGGCCCCGTCTGGTCCCGCGGCCGTGGCGCGGCCGCCGACGGCCTCGAAATCGAGCCGCAGCTGGAGCTCCCCGCTTTCGGGACGGACACCGGAGCGGTTGGGGCCCCAGCCCTCCGGCCGGCCGGCCACGCGAGCCGCCGGGACATAGCCGCTGTCGACGACGGATCGAAGGCTCGTCGTCCGCTGCTCGGCGGACTCGCCGGCCATCGGCGGGAGCCGCTCGATCAGCGTCCGGAACTCGTACTCGCGGAACAGCCGGACGACGGTGTCACGATCGTAGGCACCGAGCCGCGCGGCCTCGAGGTCGATCGTGATCGGGAGGTCGCGCACGATCGTCGACAGGTCGCGGCCCATGTAGATCTGGTCTCGATACTCGAGCAGCTTGGCGCGGAGCTTCTCCGGTGTCACCTCGTCGATGCGAGTGAAGAGGGCCTCGAGATCGCTGAAGTCACGGATGAGCTTTGCCGCGGTCTTCTCGCCAACGCCGGGAACACCCGGTATGTTGTCGGTCGGGTCGCCCTTGAGCGCCTTGTAGTCGATCATCTGGTCCGGCCGCAGCCCGTACCGCTCGTCGATTTTGGCGACGTCATACATCACGGTGTTCTCGACGCCGGATCGGGTCGTCATCACCCGGACCCGTGGCGTCACCAGCTGGAGCATGTCGAGGTCGACGGTGACGATCGTCGTCTCGAGGTCGGCGTGCGAGTCCAATTGGGCCGTGATCGTCCCGATCACGTCGTCGGCCTCGTAGCCCTGCATCTCGTAGACCGGGATCCGGAGCGCCTTGACGACCTCACGGACCTTCGGGAACTGGTCCCGCAGGTCGTCCGGCATCCGCGTGCGGGTCGCCTTGTACTCCGCGTACTGCTCATGTCGGAACGTCGGGCCGGGCAGGTCGAACGACACGGCCAGGTAGTCGGGTTGGAGGTCCTGGAGACCGCGGAGGACGATGCTCGCGAAGCCGAATACGCCGTTGACGAGGTCGCCCCGTGAGGTCGTCAGCGGCGGAAGCGCGTAGTAGCCGCGGTAGACGAGCCCATACCCGTCGAGCAGCATGAGGTGTTCTTTGGGCACGGTGAGAGTGTAGCCGGGGACCGCCCGGTGCTCGGGCGAGGCGAGGGTCAGCTGCCCGTCAGGCCCCTGGCGATCCGGCGCGCGACGAGGAGGAAGATGCCGGCCGCGAGGAGGATCGCGGAAGTGACGAGGAGAAGCGGCAGACCCGGCTCGCCGGCCACGCTTTGGTCGAGCGACTCACGTTCTACGGGGGCTTGGCTTGAGTTCCCGCCAGCAATTCCGTCCCCGTTCGCGGTGGTGCGATCGCCTGAGGGGCTGGCTTGCGACTGGGCGACGCCGTAACCGTCCGATGTCGATGGCTGTCCATCAGCCGAACCCTGAACCAAGGAAGCCGAAGGCGCCGCCGCCATTGAGGCGAATGCCGATGCCGAGGGTGTCGATGCCATCGGCACCAGGTCTGTCGATGCGGATGCCGACGCGGCAGCCGATGCAGCCGCCGACGGCGCGCCGGAGGCAGCCGACTCTGCGCCCAGGGCCGCTCGCTGGTCGGTCGTCGATGGCGCCCCGTTCGCTGGCACCGGCGCAGCGGCGGAGCCGCCCATCCCGATCTGAACCGTCGGCAGGACGCTGACGAGCAGCCCCGCGAGACCAAGCGTCGTGAGCCCGATACCCAGCTGTCGGGTCATCGCGAGGCGAGGCGACGCAAACGCGGTGACGAGCCGTCGCCAGCCCATCGGTCGGAGCCGTGCGGCCTGCTCAGGGCTGAGCTGGAAGTCGCGCGGGCGGACGGCGGTCGGGAGAGCGGCCGTCGCCCGCGCGATGGCGAGAAGGTCGTCGTGGAGGTTTGCGCACTCGGCGCATGTGGCGATCAGGGAGGAAGCGAAGTCGCGATCGGCGCCGGTGAGATCACCGGCAGCGAGCGAGACCACGAGGAGCGGGTCGTGCTGAGCGTGCTGCTCTGAGACGGGGGGCATGAGGGTCAGACGGGCTCCATGTGAATGAGGTTCCCTTCAGCCACGGAACAGGTCCATTCGATCTGTGAGCAGATCGCGGAGCGCGAGCCGGCCACGATGGATCCGGGACTTGACGGTGCCGAGCGAAACGCCGGTCATCCCGGCGATCTCGGCATAGTCGTAGCCCTCGACGTCGAAGAGGACAATCGCGGTGCGCTGATCGGGCGTGATGGCGGCGAGCGCGGTGTTGAGCGCGTGGGATCGCTCGAACGTGAGCGCGGTGTGGACGGGATCGGCGTCCTCGGTGGCCGGCGGCTGCCAGCTCTCGTCTTCGAGCTCCGGATACGGCTGGACGGGCCGACGCTTCTTCGCTCGCTGGATGTCCATCGCGGCATTCACCGCGATCCGGTTCAGCCACGACTTCACGCTGCCGCCACGGAAGCCAGCGAGATTCCGGAAGGCCGAGAAGAACGCCTCCTGGGTGACGTCCGACGCCTGATCCCGATCGGGCACCATGCGGACGACCAGCGCGAAGAGCTGGTCCTGGTAGCAGACGACCAGGTCGTTGAATGCATCGAGGTCGCCCGCACGGGCGCGCTCGAGGAGGATGAGATCTCGGCGCTGGACGGGGTCTTCGACGACCGTCGTCGGGCGAAGGTCCTCCACGATCAGGGGGTCCCTCAAGACGGCGATTCTGAGGCTGGGCGAGTCTAGCATCGGTCCGCGCGGAGACGTCATGGGTCCGGCACTGGTTCCGGCGCGGGTGCACGCAGACAACGGCAACCTGGCGGCGCGGACCGGCGTCAGGAGTCCCGAAGGGGGCTATCCTCTGCCCCACCCTGGAGCACACCAGATGCGTCGACTCGCCAGCCTCGTCTCGATTCTCGTGCTCTCCGGAGGATGCGCCTCTGCCGCAGCGAGCCCATCGGGACCATCTCCATCTCCAGCTGGCCCGACCGTCGGATTCGCCTTGCGCGCCTGGACCAGCCAGGCCCTGCCACCGGTCGGCAGATTCCCCAACGCCGGACCCTCGGTGGCGATCGATCAGGGCAGGCTGATCACCTACGGACCCCAGATCGACATCTTCCCGGGTCCGCTTCTGCCGAACCTGCAGCAGCGACCGATCAGCCGGGCCGGAATCGACGCGGTCGTCGCCGCCGCGCGCGCGGCCGGTCTTCTCGACGGGCCGACCGATTTCACCGACAATCTGCCGCCCGGCTCGCAGACAGCCCACCTGCTCTTCGTCATCGCCGGCGTTGAACGAGAGGTCGTTGGCGACCCGACCCGGATGATCGTCTGCGTCCGGGCACCGTGCGTAGCGCCTCCCGGCACGCCAGAGGCGTTCGGTGCGTTTTGGGCGCAGGTGCAGGACATCCCGACCTGGCTGCGTGGCGAGCTCGGCAACGAGGCACCCGCGACGTTCGATCGGCTCGCCGTGCTCCTCACCGAACCGATGCTCGACGCGACCCTTCCGCCATCGGTTGTGGCCTGGCCGCTCGCCGGTCCGATGGCCAAGTTCGGCGACGAGTGGCCTGGCTCGCCGCCCGTGCGATGCGGCGTGATCGGGGGCCCCGATCTCGCTCCCGCGCTGGCCGTGTTCAAGTCAGCGAACCAGTACACGCGTTGGACGGACGAGGCCCACGCCCTATACGGCGTCGTCGCTCGGCCGCTGTTCCCCGGCGAGCCTGATCCCTGCTGAGGCGGCCCTCACCGTCGTTTACGATTGGGAGCCGCGCCGAAGTGGCGGAATGGCAGACGCGACGGTCTCAAACACCGTTGAGTGCAAGCTCGTGTGGGTTCGAATCCCACCTTCGGCACCACAGTTGACACTTACCGCATGGAACGATGGCCAGCGATCGGCGGCGATTAGGGACGTAGCATGCCCGACGTGAACCGCCGTCGCGTGATCCTCTTCGCGCTGATCACTCACGGCTGACAAGCCGTTCCAGCTCAGTCCGACGAAGGCTGCGATACTCCCGCCGATGATCGAGCCGGCCCATCCGAGCCTCCAGGAGCGCTACGCTCCTGACCTTCGATGCTTCGGCTGCGGGCCGGCGAACTCGATCGGCCTTCGGATCAAGAGCTATCCGTCCGAAACGGATCCTGACGAGGTTGTCGCCGACTGGACCCCGTCGCCCGGTCACGAGGCGTTCGAGGGCGTGCTCAATGGCGGGATCATCGGCACCCTCTTGGACTGCCACTCGAACTGGACCGCCACCCATCACTTGATGCGGCGCCGCGGCGTGGACCGGCCGCCCACGACAGTCACCCTCGACTACGCCATCCGGATGCGGCGGCCTACGCCGTCGACCGATTCCGTCCACCTCAGCGCCCGGGTCGTCGAGTCGAGCGACGATCGGGCCACCGTCGAGGCGACGCTCGCCGCCGACGGTGAGATCACCGCCACCTGTCGCGGGACGTTCGTCGCGGTGAAGCCCGACCATCTCGCTTACGATCGCTGGTAAGGAGTTCACAATGTTCCGCCGTTTCCTCGGCCTCGACCGCAACGCCAAGCCGGATCCACGCCTGCCCGTCGGTGACGACGAGGCTCCGTTGCCGGGTTCGTCGGCGGAGACCGCGACCGCACGCCGGATCGTGGCTCGTCTGGAGGCCCTGCCGCCCGACGAGGCGCGCTATCTCGCCTGCTTCGCCTACGTGATGAGCCGGGCCGCGGCCGCCGACCTCGACATCAGCGACGAGGAGACGGCGCTGATGGAGCAGTTCGCCATCCAGTTCGGTGGGCTCGACAACTCGCAGGCGGTGCTCGTCGTCCAGATGGCGAAGGTCCAGGCGCGGGTCCAAGGGGCCACAGAGGACTTCGTGGTGACCCGCGAGTTCCGCGACATCTCGACGCTCGAACAGCGGGTTGCCCTGATCCGTTGCTGTTTCGCGATCAGCGCGGTGGATGGGACGATCAATGCCGAGGAGGCCTCGGTCGTGAACGAGATCGCCCGCGAGCTCGACGTCGAGCGGGATGTCGTGAACGCGGTCCGGGCCGAGTACCACGAGCAGCTGTCGGCGGTCCAAGCGCTCAGGCGGGCCGGCGGCGCGAACGCTTAGCCGAGGCTGACCTCGACGATGCCCTCGCCCAGGCGGCGGCGGACTTCAGCGAGCAGCTCCGCGTCGTAGGCGACGCCGCGGCGGAGTTCCATCGGCAGCGAGGTCGCTCCAGTCTGGGCTGGCACGTGGAGCACCACGCGCGTCGAGCCGGGCCGCTCGGCGAGCAGGCCCTTGAAGGCCTCCATCGCCCCGATGACCCGATCCGTGCCGGCTCCGCCCGCGAAGCGGACGTGGAGGATGGCGTCAGGGGAGGCATCCACCGGTGGCGTGACGGCTCGAGCCGCGCCGGCGGCCCGGTCTCGCGCCTCGTCCGGAAGGGCGGGCTCGACGTCGCGATCGGGGGCAATCGTCTCGAGGTCCGGCAGTTCCTGGTAGGTCGGGATCGGCTCGCCCGGGATGACTGACGGAAGCGACGATCCGCTCGCCCGCGCCTCGGCCCGAAGCGGCGACACGTAGGGGATCTCCGCGGCGGGGACCGCCGCCGCGCCAACCGCGACAGGGGCAGCCGTCCGGAGGGCAGTCGTCGGACCGTGGCCGTTGCCGCTCCCATTCCCGTTGCTCGGGGCGTAACCCCCCGGCGCATAGGCCGGCGGGGCCTGGGGGCTCTGCCGGCGCGGTGGCCGCCCGCGATCGCCGGCCGCGACCTCCCGCGCGAACGCCTCAGGTCCGCGCGCGACGGCGCCGTCCCAGTCGGTGACGAGGTCGGCGAGCAGAGATACCTCCTCGCCGCGGTGATCGATCCGCCCCGAGACGAGAAGGATCGAGCCCTCCGTCCAGGTCCCGGCAGTCTGCTCATAGAGCTTCGGAAAGACGACGATCTCGATCGTTCCCTGGAGGTCCTCGATCGTCGCCACGCCCATAGTCGATTTCGCCTTGGTGATCACCGTGCGGAAGCCCGTCACGATGCCGGCGACGACGATCCGCTGGCCGTCGAGCGACTCGTCGCGAAGGTCGGCGCTGTAGGCCGTGACGAACTGGCCGACCTGTTCGGCGACCTCGCCCATCGGGTGCTCCGAGAGGTAGAGCCCGAGCAGCTCCTTCTCCCAACGGAGGCGCTCGCGGACCGGTACCTCGGTCGTCTGGGGAAGCGGCCGCTCGAAGGCCGCGGCGTCCTCCGCCCCAAGGTCGAACAGCGATGTCTGGCCGCTGACGCGGTCGCGCTGGGCCGACTGGCCGGCGGCCATGGCGTCGTCGAGCCCGAGGAGGATCTGCGCCGGATGGCCAAAGGCATTCAGCGCGCCGACCCTGGCGAGCGACTCGAGGACCTTCCGGTTCGCGAGCCGCAGGTCGACGCGCGAGCAGAAGTCGGTCAGCGAATGGAACGGGCCCCCCTCCGCACGGGCAGCGATGATCGATTCGATCGCGCCCTGGCCGACGTTCTTGACGGCAAGCAGGCCGAATCGGGTCGCCTTGCCCTCCACGGTGAACTCGACGCCCGAAGCGTGGACGTCGGGCGGCAGGACCTCGATCCCCATCCGCCGGCACTCCGCGATCGCGGCGCCAACCTTCTCCTCGTTCGAGCGGAAAGCCGTCAGGACGCTCGTCATGTATTCGACGGTGTAATTGGCCTTGAGATATGCCGTCTGGTAGGCAATCAGCCCGTAGCAGGTCGCGTGGGCCTTGTTGAACCCGTAGCGCTCGAACGGCTGAAAGGCGGCGAAGACCTGGTCGATGACCTGCGGCGCGACGCCTCGCTCCGCGGCCTGGGTGACGAACTTCTCCCTCTGGGCTCGAAGAAGCACTGACTTCTTCTTGCGAATCGCGTAGCCGAGCGTGTCCGCCTCGGGTCCGGTGAAGCCACCGAGGGCGATCGCCGCGGCCATGATGTCTTCCTGGTACACGAAGATCCCGTACGTCTTGTTCAGGTATGGCTCGAGCAGCGGGTGGAGGTAGGTCACCTTCTCTTGGCCGTGCTTGCGCCGAATGTAGGCGGGGATGTTCTCCATCGGGCCGGGGCGGTAGAGGGCGACCATCGCCGCGAGGTCGAGGACGGACGTCGGCCGCAGGTCGCGGATGTAGCGGCGCATGCCCGCCGACTCCAGCTGGAAGATGCCGGTCGTCTCGCCGGACGCCAACAGCTCGAATGTCAGCGCATCGTCGAGCGGGATCGCGTCGAGGTCGATCTCGATTCCACGCTCCTCGCGGACGAGATCGACCGCCTGGCGGAGGATCGTCAGGTTCGACAAGCCGAGGAAGTCAAACTTCAGGAGGCCGAGCGCCTCGATGCCGTGCATCTCGTACTGGGTCATCAAGGCATCGGAGTTCGTCGCCTTCTGGAGCGGCATGAGCTCCGTGAGCGGCTCGCGGCTGATGACGACGCCCGCGGCATGGGTCGAGGCGTTCCGAGCGACGCCTTCAAGCTGACGGGCGAAGTCCGTGATGCGCTTTACCGCCGGGTCGCCCTCGACGAGGCCGCGAAGCTCGGGCGAGGTTTCGATCGCCTCGTCGAGCCTGATACCGAGCTGGTTCGGGACGGCCTTGGCGATCCGGTCGACCTCGCCGTAACTGTGGCCGAGGACGCGCCCAACGTCGCGGATCGCGGCCCGGGCGAGCATCGTGCCAAACGTGATGATCTGGGCGACGTGGTCGGCGCCGTACTTGCGGGTGACATAGGCGATGACCTCGTCGCGCCGGCCGTCCTCGAAGTCGACGTCGATGTCGGGCATCGTCACTCGGTCGGGGTTGAGGAAGCGCTCGAACGGGAGCTCGTAGGCGATCGGGTCGACCGGGGTGATCCCCAGGGTGTAGGTCACGATCGAGCCTGGCGCGCTACCGCGGCAGGTGGTCTGGATTCCCTGCTCGCGAGCGAACCGGATGAAATCGGCCACGATCAGGAAGTAGCCGGCGTAGCCCATCGACAGGATCACGCCGAGCTCGTAATCCAGCCGAGCCTGCAGCTCCGGCGTCACCTTCCCGTAGCGCCGAACGAGCCCGCGCACGCACTCCGTGCGCAGCCAGCTTTCGGGAGTCTCGCCGTCCGGCACGGGGAAGTGCGGGATCCGGAGCTGACCGAGCGGCAGCTTGATATCGGTCATTTCGGAGATGAGCCGCGAGTTGCTGATCGCGTCGGGTTGATCCGGGAAGAGCGCTGCCATCTGGGCGGCCGACTTCAGCCAGAAGTCGCGGGTCTCGAACTTGAGCCGGTTCGCCGTGTCGATGTTGTTGCCGGTGCCGACGCAGAGGAGCACATCGTGGGCGTCGGCCTGGGCCTCGTGGACGTAGTGGAGGTCGTTTGTGACCACGAGCGGCAGGCCCGCCTCCGGCCCGAGCCGGAGGAGTTTCTCGTTGAGCGCCCGCTGTTCGGGCAGGCCGTGATCCTGGAGCTCGAGGAAGAAGTTGCCCTTGCCGAAGATGTCGCCGTACTGGCCGGCGACGGAGCGAGCAAGGTCCCAGTCCTCGATCTCGAGGGCCCGCGGGATCTCGCCGCCGAGGCAGGCGCTGAGCCCAACCAGGCCATCGGCGTAACGGGCGAGGTGCTCCCGGTCGATCCGCGGCTTGTAGTAATAGCCGTCGACGTGGGCATCGGTGACGAGCCGGCAGAGATTGCGATAGCCGACGTCGTTCTTCGCCAGGAGGATCAGGTGGAAGGGCTGGGCGTCGGCCTTGCCTTCCTTTTCGGTCATCGATCGGCGGGCGACGTAGGTCTCCACGCCGATGATCGGCTTGATGCCCTTGGTGACGCAGGCCTGGTAGAAGGCGACCGCGCCATAGAGGGCGCCGTGATCGGTGATTGCCAGGCTGTCGAAGCCCTGCTGCGCCGCCGAATCGACGAGGTCAGTGATCCGGCCGAGCCCGTCGAGGAGGCTGAACTCGGAGTGGACGTGGAGGTGCGTGAAGTCGTTCGGGGCGAGGGTCGTCACGGAGGGTCGATGATAGCCGGGTGACGGATCGCCAGCCCGTAGTCGACGCGAACAGCCACGGTCCGTGCTCAGATTCCCTGCGGCGACCCCGCCCTTCGGTCAACGGGTCTCAGAGCTGCCGCCGACCGGTGGCTCTGCCCTCCGTCTCGGCCGACCTTCGGACCGCTGAGGATCGGGGAGCAAACCGTGGCCGGTCACGCCATGCCGATGACCGATCTCGCCCATTGCCGCTGGGGTCCCTGTCCCGGCCCTGGCTTCTGCGATCATCTCTTCGAAGTAGCCGTCCATTTGTCCCGGCCAGATCGCGAGGAAACGCCCCCCTTGTTCGCCGGTTCGGAAGCCGTGCACCTCTCCCGCCTTGATCAGGACGAAGCTGCCTGGTCCAAGGATGGTCGCCTCACCTGATCCGAACAAGGTGAACTTGCCCTCCAGGACGTAGAACGCCTCCGGCTCGGTATGGCTGTGGGGAGCGTTCTCAAAGCCCGGCGGCTGCGTCGCGTCCCCGACTGCCCATCGCCCGCCCGTATCGCTGCCGTCGACCTTGCGCACGATCGTCGCGCCTCGAAATCGGACCGTCCGCCCTTCGTCATGACCCAGGATGATCAAGGCTGGCTCCTCACCGACACGTTCTTGACCGTAGCCTGACGCCGCGGCCGTCGCAACGTGATCCGTCCAGCCACTGTCGTAGCGTCCCTTTCCTCTTGCCGGAAGTGTTCGATCTTGCGTTCGACGATCTCGAGGTTCTCCGCCAGAGTGTCGATCTGACCGCGTATGAACTCGGCGTGCACTTCGAGCAACCGGCGTCGATCACCGGTGGTGGCATCGCCGGCTGCGCGGAGTGTCGCGAACTGGCGCATCTGCGCAACCGACATTCCGGTCGCACGCAGCCGACGGAGAAACGCCAACCAAAGGAGGTCCTTCTCCGAGTACGTTCGCTTTCCGCTGGCTTCTCGGCGGACCGGACCGATGAGTCCAGCGCGTTCGTAATAGCGAAGCGTGTGAGCGCTGAGGCCGGTCCGTTCGGACGCCTCTCGAACTCCGATCGCATGCATGTCCGCCAGTCTCCCACTTCGAGTACGCTCGAAGTCAAGAGCAGCGGGCAGGAAGGACTTGAACCCTCGATTTCCTGATCCGGAGTCAGGAGTTTGACTCAGGGTCCGAGAGCAAACTCCGACCTGTTGACAGGTGGAGCTGACAGAAATCTCGAGGTCCGATGGGCTTCACGGGAGGTCAATGGTAGCCGCGCGGGCGACCCGGCCGGTCGGCGTGGTCGCCGGAATCCGTAGCGGTCCTGGTCTGCCCCTGCGCTAACGGTCCCAGAGCAAGGGACTGGGGCCGACGACGTCACGCAGGTCGACCCACGAGCCCGCGTTTGGGCCGGACAGCCGCGTCAGTCGGCGTTCGAAGGCCCTCGCGCGTCGCGGACGAGGGTAAGTCGCCAGGGGCGCGCACGAAGCTCGACAGGAAGTGCGGATCCAGTCCGGCAAGAGGGGCTGATGGTGGCAGCTTGGCACAGCCAACCCGCCACTATGCTCGCGTGAGGATCCGCGCAAAGAGGCCGCCGCATGCCGCTCGCTCACACACCATACGGTCCGATCGAATACCGACTGACGGGCAGGGGGCCCGTGGTCATGATCCTGAAGGGTGGCCACTCCTCGCGCTCGACCCGTCTCGGCCACGAACGTCTGGCCGACGACGGCTTTGCCGTCCTCGAGCCCTCGCGCCCTGGGTACGATTCAACTCCTCCCGGGGTCGGCTGCACGGCCCAGCGAGCTGCGGACGCTCTCGCCGCGCTGCTCGATGCGCTCGGTGTCGAGGCCGCCAGTCTCGTGGCGATTTCGGCGGCCGGACATACGGGCATCGAATTGGCGCGTCGCCACCCGGAGCGGATCAAGCGAGTCAGCTTCGAATCGGCCGTGGCGCTGCCGTTCGATGCTCGTTTGCGCCGTGGCGGTCGCATTCTGTTCGGGCCTGCCCAGGGCCTCGTCTGGGGCGCGACGCGGCTCGGGCTGCGATTGGCGCCTGACGTCACCCTCCGCCTCGAAATCGGACAGGTCACGACGCTCGATTCGGGCCGCATCGTTCGCGAGCTGGACAAGCCGGTCCGTGACCGATACATCGAGGCCTATCGAAGCCTCTGGTCGGGACGGGGGTTCGTGTGCGACCTAGAGCACACGAGCTGCTCGGACGAACCGATCGAGCAGCCTGCGCTGATCGTGCGCGGCACAAACGACCCGTCCGTCCCCGCTGCCCATGCCGCGCGTCTCGCCCGCCTGTGCCGCTCACATGAGCTGCTCGAAGTCGATGCCGAGACGCATTTCATCTGGTTTGGACGCGCCGCAGACCAGATCTGGCGACGGCGGCTGGAATTCCTGAGCGCCCCTTCGCTAGCCGCCTGAAACCCACGCCGTCCGCCCCCGCACCGGCACGAGGTGCGACGGTCGCTCGCGGCCGTGCTCGGAGCGCCGGCCATAACGCTCGACATGAAGTCAGCGCGACCTACGCTCCCTGCCAGACTGGATCCGCATTCCCTATTCGACTGCTGCAGATTTGCTCGTGACACGCGCCTGTCTGGGGGCACCACCCGCCATGAGCCCGGCTGCGTAGGTTCCATCCCGAGGTCGCGACTGTCTTCGTGCTCAAACTCCCAGCTATTGACAGGTGGAGCTGCGTGAAGTCGTTCGGGGCGAGGGTCGTCACGGAGGGTCGATGATAGCCCGGCAGGCCGACTGGCTGCCGTTGCGAAAACCGGTCATCCCGATCTCCTCGGCGAGCGAGGTCGAGACTGTGGAGCCCGGTGGTCAGGCGCTAGAGGTCGCGGACCAGGTACACGACATCGCCACGATCATCGGTGACGCTGTGATCCCGGCGGAACCCGACCTTCTCGAGCACCCGCAACGACGGCGAGTTCCATGCCCCGACCGTCGACCACAGACGGCGTCGACCCGTCGCGGCAGCTGCCGCCACGAGGGCTTGCGCCGCTTCCGTCGCATAACCGCGACCGTGGAACCGCTGAAGCAGCTCGAAGGCGATCTCCGGTTCGTCCAAACTGGCACGCCCCACGATGAGCGCGCAGTAGCCGATCGTGTCGCCCTCAGAGCGACGACAGATCGCGAGAGCGCCGATGCCGGTCTCCTTCGTCGAATCCCGGAACCGCGCGAGGCGCGCCTTCGACTCCTCGAGCGTCGGGATGTCCTCCCCACGTTCAGCGACCAGCTCGCGGTACCACACGGCGTCGCGCTCGTCTCGGATCCGAAGCGTGAGCCGCTCGGTCTCGATGACGCGCGCCATCGGTTTCCAGGTCACTGGTCCACGGTACCTGCCTCCAGCCCGACGTCCAGCGCCGGAACCGCGAAAGACGACACACGAGCAAACTCGGAGCTATTGACGGGTGGAGCTGCGAAAAGTCGTTCGGGGCGATCGTCATCGGGAGGGCAATGGTCGCCCGGCGAGGATCCCCAGCCCGTAGTCGGCGCGAACAGCCACAGTCCGTGCTCAGATTCCCTGCCGCGACCCCGCCCTCCGGTCAACGAGTCTCAGGGCTGCCGCCAACCGGTGGCTTTGCCCTCACGTCCGATCGAGGAGCCGGCGAACCTCGGTGCCCGGGTCAGACACTTCGTCACCGTGTGAGAACAGGACGCGGTCCGTCTGGAGCTCGACGACGCGCTGCAGGGACTGTCGGGAGCGTGCCGGATCCGCGGTGAAGGCCGGAGGGCCGAATGAGAGGGCACCATCCATGCTGCCAACGATGTCGCCGATCAATAGGAGCGAGGCCGCTTCGTGTAAGAGGCTCACATGACGGGCCGTGTGCCGGGGCTTGTGCAGGCCGCGCTGGTCGCCCACAAGGTCACCGTCGGCAAAGGGCCGAACGGCTCGGCGACCTTTGAACGGAAACTCGTGGGCATCGTCAGCACCCGCCCAGACGGTGGCTCCAGTCGCGAGTTCAGCCGATTCCGCCAGTCCGCCTGTGTGGTCGAAGTGGCGGTGTGTGAGCACGATGTCAGTGACGTCAGACCACGCCGCGCCCACCCGGGCGAGAGCCTCCCCGACCGCCGCTCCGGTACCGGGCGGACCGGTGTCGACCAGAACGACGCCTCCCCTGCCGACCACGACGAAACAGCGGACCTCGATGCTCACTGGATCTGGCCCGACCATCCCTGGAGGCAGTTGGAGTTGGGTGATTACGGGCTCGACCTGCGGGGCGTCCATGAGGCGAGGATAGCCCGCCGAGCGACGGTCATTCCGGAGACCGCCGGTATTCCATGGATGGCGACCCAGTCGCTCGGGAAACGCACTCACGCCAGATCAAAGCTTCGTGCCCAAGCTCCCACCCATTGACCGGTGGAGATGGCCGCTGGTGTAGAGATTGAGCTTCCGACTCGAGATAGCACCGACCCGAAATCCGTGGGGGAATCCCAGCCGGGATGGGTGCATCCCGTCGGCACTTCACCGAACTCGGATGTCCGATTGATCGTGAGCCGCACGTCCGGGCGACCCAGCTTCCTTGAGGACGAACCTTGGCGAGCTTCTGGCTTACGTCCGGGCACTATGGACCTCCGAAAACGAGGTCACACGTCTGACCCAGACGTGCGTGGACGGACCGACGCTACGGCCGGATGTTTCGGTTCACACGGAACAGGTTGGATGGGTCGTACGTCGCCTTGATCGTTTCGAGGCGCTCGTAGTTGTCCCGATACGAGTCGACGGTGCGCTCGTCGGCCTCGTCGTCGGTCTGGAAGTTCACGTAGTTGCCACCCGTGGAATACGCCTTCAGGGCGGTCCAGGCGCTCCGGACCCACTCGCGGTTGGCATCCCCGCGTGGGTCGTCCTCACGCCACATCGCCTGGATCACGCAGGCAAAGGCGGCCTCACGGTTGCCCATCGCCCCGTCATCCTCGGGGTGCTCGTTGATCGCACCCGCGAGGTGGAACAGGACGATCTGGTTTGCCGGTGCCGTCATGTCGACGAACTGCGCGTTGTAGGTGTCGAGGAGTCCATCGCTGAGGCCGGCGACGAACTCCGACTTCCAGTAGTAGTGCATCCCATTGGGCTGGGTCGCGTCCAGCATCGACTGCTGGGCGACATACTCCTTGACCTGGATCAGGTCGGCCAGCGGCTGTCCATGGGACTTGATCGGTGCCAGGTCCGTCATCGCCTGCTCGAGGCTGCCTGAGTGGCAGACGACCATGGCGATGATCGGTGTGCCATGAGCGGCTTCTGGCACCCACGGAGCCGGGGGTGCGTTGCGCCTCAGGACCACGGCGGTCAACTCGCGCGGGGCCGCTTCGACGACCTTGCGAAACAGCTCGAGGACCCCGTCGGCCTGGGCCGCCGGCCAGGCGATCAGGCCAGCCGTCACCTGCGGGCCGACCTCGTGCAGCTTGTAGACGAACTCGGTGACGACACCGAAATTGCCGCCGCCGCCTCTCAGCGCCCAGAAGAGGTCCGCGTTGGCAGTGCGCGACGCGCGCTGTACCGTCCCGTCGGCCGTCACGATCTCCACCTCCTCGAGATCGTCGACGGTCCACCCGAATCGGCGGCTGAGGTAGCCGAAACCGCCGCCCAGCGTGAGCCCCGCCACCCCGGTCGCGGAAACGAAGCCGAGCGTGGTGGCCAGGCCGCGTCCCTGGGTGACCCGATCGACGTCGCCAAGCGTGCAGCCGGAGCCGACCCGCGCCAACCGCGCATCGCTGTCGACATCGACGGCCGTCAACCCCGACATGTCGAGCGTGATCCCGCCATCGGACAAGGCGAGGCCCGCGATGTTGTGTCCGCCGCCCTTGACCGACAACAGGAGTTCATTGTCGCGGACGAAGTCGATGGTGCGCACTACGTCCTGGGTGGTTCCGGGCCGGACCACGACCGCCGGCCGTTTCTTGATCATCCCG
Source organism: Candidatus Limnocylindrales bacterium (assembly GCA_038250445.1). GTDB lineage: Bacteria > Chloroflexota > Limnocylindria > Limnocylindrales > CSP1-4 > CF-46. Next base: position 15,001 of record JBBSCI010000057.1, read on the forward strand.
TTCCAGAGAAGGATCGCCTCAGTGAAACCCTCATCGTCGGGGTAGAGCAAAGAGCCATCCAGACCCGCCGCGAAGGTGTCCAGGGTCTCTGCCGCGACGTCCCGTGTGTCGCCCGCGAGACCGGTGATCTTCAGAGGTCCCATCTGATCCTCCATCCCCTGGGACGCCGATCGGTCCCGCTCGACCCCACTGGCCACGATGATGACTTCGTGCGCAAACTCCCACCTGTTGACAAGTGGACCTGCGTGAAGTCGTTCGAGGCGAGGGTCACGGGTGCTAATGGTAGCCCGGCGAGCCGTCGGGACCCCGGTCCGAGACGCTCGGTCCGGGTGAGCTCAGTAGCGAAGCGCGTCGGCGCAGGGTCCCGCGACATCCTCGGGCAGGAGCGCCACCACCGTCACGATGATCACGAAGCCCGGGCCGCCGGCGGGCCAGAACGGATAGCCACTTTCCCACGTGACCCCCGATGCCAGCGTGGCCGCGACACTATCCCTCGCCTTTTGCGCCAGATCGGCCGACAGCGGCAGATTGGCGACAGCCGCGTCGACCTCGGCGCCCGGCAGGAGCGCGCACCGCCGCGTGGTGTCCCCAGCGAAGGTGAAAGCCGTCCCGAAGGCGCGCGGATCGCCTGGGAAGAGCCAATCGGTGCCGCTGGTGCCAGCTGGCGGGGACACGGAGAGACAGTCGAGGTTGTCATTGGGGTCGGATCCGCAGATCCGCGTCGGCGCGATAGCAAGGAAGACGCCCATCCTGGCGGGACGATAGATTAGCCAGGCCGGATCGACCAGGCCGGTGTCACCGACCAGGGACGCCGGGTCAGCAAGGTCCCCGGCCAGCGCACTCAGGCGATCGATGGCCGGATCAGGGACCCAGTTCTTGGCATCGGGCGACCACGCGTTGACCGAGCTGACGATGAAGCGACTCCCGTCCGGCGCCGGCAGGATGAAGTGGTAGCCGATGGTGCCGGGGCCGAACAGGAGCGCGGAACGGACCAGCTTCGGCTCGAACCGCCCCGGCCCAGACAGCAGGTCGGACTCCCTGTCCAGGAGCGCCTGCACGGTGGCCAGGCCAGTCGCGGTCAGCTTGTTGGTCTCGAGCTTCCCATCGTGCAGCCGGATGACCGTCCCGTCAGTCAGGTAGTCGGCGACATGCTGGCCGACCTTGTAGAAGATGTTGCCGGTGTCCAGGCGCACCAGCAGCTTGGCGGGGCTGGATATCATCGTCGGCCCGTCGTCCGAGGTGGTCCGCGACGCCGCCGCACAGGCGGACACCAGCAGGACGAGCGAGACGAGCGCGGCCCGGCGGAGGTTCACCGGAGCCTTACCCACGACCGATGGTCCTCGAAGGGCTCGCCGGGTCTGACGTCCTCCAGCGTGGGGCAACTCATGGGCATAGGGTCGGTGCCGCTCTCCACGCCATCCATCCATCGATGGTCCGGGACGAGCATCTCCCCTCCGCGGACGCGCCCTGCTCTCGGCTCGAGGTCGTGGCTTTCGGCGTGCGCAAACTCCCACCTATGACAGGTGGAGCTGCGGTAGCCCGGCGCGGGCGGTCGCGCGATCAAACGAGCGTCCGGGCGTCGGGTCAGCCGAGGTGCGACGAACTCGCCGCTCGACACGGACTCTTCCGTAGTCTGATCCGGCGCCCGGCGCCAGGGGATCGCCACCGGACCAACGTACCGGATCAGCACAGAGAGCGACCGGCCGCGCCCTTCGCCCTGAGCGCACGGCACTCCTGTTAGGTACGGAGCGGGCCCCGCGGCTGCGAGCCCGAGATTGTCATGTGGGTCTTCGTGCTCGAACTCCCGCCTATTGACCGGTGGAGCTCCGTGAAGTCGTTCGGGGCCAGAATCACGCGGGCTAATGGTGGCCCGGACGGTCCCGGCCAGTGGCTCCAGCCTCGGCGCGCCTACGGCAGTATCGGCTGGCTCGTCAATGCTGGCGGATTGCTGGCCCGGACCGCGGCAACCCGGTCCGAGAGCGACCGGGCAACGACGGCAGCA
>JBBSCI010000058.1:0-16884 GCA_038250445.1 Candidatus Limnocylindrales bacterium
AGACCCCGTTCGAGACCGTCACGTTGTCGGGCCTCATCCGCGACCCGTTCGGCAAGAAGATGTCGAAGACGAAGGGCAACGTCGTCGACCCGCTTTCGTTGATCGACGAGAACGGCGCCGATGCGCTGCGCTTCGCCCTGATCCACGGGGCGACCCCGGGCCTGGACCAGCGGTTCAGTGATGCCAAACTCGAGAGCGCCAGGAACTTTGCCAACAAGCTCTGGAACGCCACGCGATTCGTCATCGGGGCGAGGCCGGCGTCGATCAACGCCGCCGCTGCCCGCGAGCTGGCGGACGCATCGCTGCAGGGTCCTGCGGAGCGCTGGATCGCGTCGCGGGCGGCTGCGACGACGGCTGAGGTGAATCGCGGCATCGAGAGCTTCAACTTCGCCGAGATCACGCGCGCCCTGCACGAGGGGATCTGGTCGGAGTTCTGCGACTGGGGCCTCGAGCTGGCGAAGGTCCGGCTCGCCGATGACGCGCTCCCGCGCGAGGTCCGCGAGGCGACCTGGTGGACGCTCGTCGACGCCCTCGACACGTACCTTCGGCTGCTTCATCCCGTGATGCCGTTCGTCACCGAGGCCCTCTGGGGAGCATTGCCGCACACGGCCCAGGATCCCGATCTGCTGATCGTCGCTCGCTGGCCCGCGGCGCTCGGGCGGGACGCCGACCTCGAAACCCGGATCGGCGACGTCATCGAGACGATCGTGGCGATCCGGAACGCTCGATCGACCGCCGACCTACCGGCGGCGACGTGGCTGGAGACGCACCTCGCTCCGCCGGCCGACGCGTATGAGACCTTCGAGACCCTCGCTCCGGCGATCGCCCGATTGGCGCGGGCTCGGCCGCTTCACCTGCATCGGAGTCGGGGCGACTTGCCCCGCCCGGCAGGTTCCCTCGAGATCGTCCTGCCCGTCGGTGACATCGAGGCGACCGTGCTCGCGTCGACGAGCGAAGGCGCCGTGGCCCTCGATCGAGCCCGGCTCGAGAAGGAGCTCGCAGAAGCGGAGGGGTTCCTGGCCGTCGCGCGGACTCGACTGGCGAACGAGGCGTTCACCTCGAAGGCGCCCCCACCGGTGGTCGAGGGCGCCCGTGTCCGCGCAGCGGAGCTCGCTTTCCAGGTCGAGGCACTCCGCAGCAGGCTAGCGCGCTGACCGGGCCTCGGCGCCGCAACGCGAAGAAGGCGAAAGGTGCCGACGGGCGGGTGGAGGAGACACCCGCCCGTCGAACCAGGTCAGCCCTTGACGGCTCCGCCGGTGATGCCCCGGACGAAGTACCGCTGCAGGGCGAAGAAGACGACGAGTGGCAGGGCCATGGAGATGAACGCGGCCGGCCCGAGGAGCTCCCAGCCACCGCCCTGCGAGTTGACGAGGTTGGCGATCTGGACGGTCATCGGCAGGTTTTCCGGCCGGACCGCGCCGAGATAGATCAACGCTACGAGAAGGTCGTTCCAGACGAAGAGGAACTGGAAGATCGCGAGGGCGGCGATCGCCGGCACCGTCATCGGCAGTGCCAGCCGGAAGAAGGCGGTGACCGGGCTGGCGCCGTCGATGTAGGCCGACTCGAACACCTCCTTCGGCAGCGAGCCCATGAAATTCCGGAGCAGGTAGATCGCGAACGGCAGCCCGTATCCGGTGTGGGCCAGCCAGACGGTCAGGAACTCGCCCGCGAAGCCCAGCTGGCCGAAGGTCTGGAGGATCGGGATGAACGTCGTCTGCAGGGGCACGACCAGCAGGCCAACGATCGCCACGAACAACAGGTTGCGGCCGGGAAAGTTCATCCAGCTGAAGGCATATGCCGCGAACGCTGCGACGAAGATCGGGATGATCGTCGCCGGGATCGTGATGAAGAGGCTGTTGATGAACCCGCTCGCGATGTCCGTCTCAGCGAGGACCTTCGCGTAGCTGTCGAGGGTGAGGCCTTTCGGCGGAAACAGCGCCGTCCACCAGCCGGACGAGGCGATGTCGGACGACGAGCGCAGGGAGTTCACGAGCAGCCCGATCGTCGGCAGCAGCCAGATGATCATCAGGACCGCCAGCACGAGATGGACTCCGAACCGGCTGAAGAATCGGGGCAGCCGCCCGCTGGCGACTCGCTCCGCGGGCAACTGGGCCGCGGTCGAGGATGCCGTCATCGGATCGCCTCCTGAGCCCGGAAACGGCTGATGTTGAGCCCCATCACCGGGATGATCGCGAGGAGGAGGATCACGGCCAGGGCACTGCCGTGGCCGAAGTTGCCGAAGATGAAGGACTCCTTGATCATCCGGCTCGCGATCACGTCCGTCCCGAAGTTTCCGTTTGTCATCACGTAGACGATGTCGAATGCCTTGAGCGCCGTGATGACGATCGTCGTCGACACGACCGCGACCGTCGGCAGCAGGAGCGGGAAGACGATGAAGCGGAAGACGCGCCACTCGGTCGCGCCGTCGACGCGGGCCGCCTCCAGCAACTCGGTGCTGATGCCCTTCAGGGCGGCCGACAGGATGACCATCGCGAATCCGGTCCACATCCAGGCCATCACGATGATCAGGAAGATCGTGTTGAGGGCGAGGGTGTCGACCTGGAGGAACGAGATGGGCCCGAGACCCACTGCCCCGAGTATGCCGTTGAGCGTCCCGGTCTGCGGCGAGCCCGGCGACTGGTAGTCGAACATGAAGCGCCAGATGACGCCGGCGGCCGTCATGCTGATCGCGAGCGGCACGAAGATGACCGACTTTGCGATCGTCTCGTAGCGGACCCGGTCGACCAATACCGCGATGATCAGCCCGCCGCCCACGGTGAAGAGCGTCAGGAACACGACCCACAGGAGGTTGTTCCGAAGCGCAATCAACGCATCAGGCGTCCCGAAGAACCAGGCGTAGTTTTCCAGGCCCACCCATGCCCCGGCGACTGCGCCCTGGAAGCTGCGCAGGATCGTCAGGACTGTTGGAATGACAAGGAAGAGACCGAGGAACAGGAGCGCCGGCAGCAGCCAGAGCCACGGTCGAAATTGCGCCCGCCGCCGCTCCGGCACGAAGCGGAGGACCACCTCGGTCAGGTAGATGTACCCAACCAGCACCGCGGGTATGCCAATGACCACGGCGAGGGCCGTCCCCAACCGGGGATCCATGCGCTACCTCCTCCTGCGAGTCGAGAGTGGGGAGCAGCGGAGGCCACTCCCCACCCTGACGCGAGCTGCTACGGGGTGTAGGCGGTGGTCTGGGTCTTATCGAGGTCCGCGAGGACCGAGTCGAGCGACGACGGATCCTTCGTGACCTTCAGCATCGCCGTCCAGAACGCATCGTTCATGGCCTTTGGCATCAGGTCCGATGCGTCGAAAGCGAACACCTTGGCATCCGCCAGAAGCGCGGCCGATCGCTTGCTGATGTCGTCGGGATAGCTCGTCGCCTTCTTGTTGGCGGAGAGTGCACCTCCTGCCTTCACCCAGATGTCCTGGGCCGGGGCGGTGACGAGGTACTTCATGAGGGACTTCGCTGCGTCCGTGTCGTGGAACATGCCGAACAGGTCACCGGCGCCTTCGACGGCTCCGGCGAACGAGGGGTTGACATCCGGGAACGGGAAGAAGTTGTAGTCCGTTCCGGCCTTCTTGTCCTTGAAGGCTCCCAGGCCGGTGATGAAGCTGGCCTGATGGAACAGCTCGCAGCCGGGCGTGCTCGCGAAGAGCGGGTCGCCGCCTCCGCTGAAGTCCTTGGTCGGGTCGACCGCCTCGGTGGGGTCGGCGATGTTCTTGACAACGTCATCGACGTATGTCTGGAAGGCTGCCTTGATCTCCGGCGAGGTCCACTTCGTCTTGCCGGCCCACCAGGAGTTGTAGGCGTCGGGTCCGGCCTGCCGAAGGACGAGATCCTCGATCCAGTCCGTCCCGGGCCAGCCAGATGCGGCACCGCTGCCGAGCCGGAGGCACCAGATCGCCTTGGCGGCGCCCTTGTTCGCCGTTGCCTGGGTCTTCAGCTCGTCCCACGTCTTCGGCGGGGCGGCTGAATAGTCGTGGAGGGCCGGGCTGTACCAGATCAGGCCCTTGACGGCGGCCTTGATGAAGACGCCCGAGAGCTTGCTGTCGACGGTTCCGAGGGCTACGAGTGCCGGCGCCGTCTCGGCCTTGTAGGTCGCGACATCGAGGACTGAATCGAGGGGCTTGAGCGCACCCGACTTGGCGAACTCGATCATCTGACCGGGCCCGGGCAGACCGGCCAGATCGGGCAGGACGCCCGATGCAACGCCCGTCGTCAGCACCGTGTTGATGTCGCGCGTGCCCGTGTACTTGACCTTGTTACCGGTCTGCGTCTCCCACGGCGCGACCATCGCGAGGAAGGCTTTCTGCTCGTCACCGCCCCAGGTTCCGATGACCGTGACGCTGCCCCCAGCGCCCGAGCCGCTCGGGCTCGAGCAGGCGGCGAACACCAGTGCGGCGACGCCCGCTATTGAGGCGACGCGGCGCCATGACGTTCTCCGATAGTCCATCCGTGACTCCTTTCCCGGACCGCGGTTCCTTGCCGCGGTCCATCTCCTCCATGCCCCCCACATCGGAATGTGCTGTTCAGGGTCCCGGCCCACGCCCCTCCTTCATGGTGGCAGTAACCCTCTCATTGGCGGGGGCCTTCCGAGCAGCCGTCGAGGATCGCACGATGAGCTCGATGGGGAGCAGCATCCTGTCCGGGACGGGCCGGCCGGCAACCCGATCGAGCAGCGCCGTCCCAACCGCGACGCCGAGGTCGTAGGCGGGCAGGCGGACGGTCGTCAGGGGCGGATCGAAGAACGCCGCGAGGGCGATGTCATCGAACCCGACGACGGAGATGTCGTCCGGAACGCGGAGGCCCGCCTCGCGGATGGCCGCTATCGCGCCGAAGGCGACGACGTCGCTAGCGACGAAAACGGCCTCGATCGGGCCCCTGGCAAGGAGCTCCGCCATGACCCGGTGACCGCTGCCGGCGTCGAAGGCCGCGTAGGCGACGAGGTCTTCATCGAACGGAATGCCGGCCGCGTCTAGGGCGGCCCGATAGCCATCGAGGCGCTGCTGCGCGGCGGTGTAGGCCAATGGCGCGTTTGTGATGCAGGCGATTCTGCGCAAGCCAAGACCGATCAGGTGCTCGACGGCCCGCCATGCGCCGCTGACATTGTCAACGTCGACGCTCGGGACATTGATCCCGGGCAATGATCCCTGGAGAACGATCGGAAAGCCGTCGCGGGCCAACCTCGCCAGGCCGTCGTCGTCGATGCGCGGTCCGGAAACGACGATCCCGTCCGCGTGCTGGGCGCGAAGGAGCGATTCATAGGAACCCTGAACCGGATCGAGCGGCTCGACCATGACCCGGAAGCCCGCGGTCCGGGCGGCCGCCGCGAGTCCGCGAAGGGTCTCGGCGAGGGCCGCGTCACCGGCAACCTGCTCGGCCGACTGGCGCAGGACGAAGCCGAGGATGTGGCTCATCCCGCCGGCCAGCCCGCGGGCGGACGCGTGGGGGTGGTAGCCAAGTTCTGCGGCCGCCTCGCGGACGCGTTCGCGGGTCGTCGGGCTGATGTTGGTCCCGGGCCGATCGTTCAGAACGAAGGACACGGTGGTCCGCGAGACGCCCGCTCGGGCCGCCACGTCCGCACTCGTCGGTCGCCTGCGTGAGGTCGCCATTCCACTCCGGGGACAGTGGCCGGATCGCTCGGTGCCGCTCCCGTGAGGGTCTTGACCGAGCGACCACGGAAGGGGACACTAACTCGCGTTAGTGACGCGTATTAGTACTCCGAACGCAACGCCCCGTCAACCCTTTCGCAACATGTTGTTTGGGGGAATCCGGCCCGCGGCGGGCCAGTCGAAGGAGAGCCTGGACGGCGTGATCAAGCCCCGCGTGGACCAGAAGGAAGGCGCTCCGGACCACGTCCTCGGACCCGAATGGTGGCGCGAGGGCGTCGTCTACCAGGTCTACCCGCGAAGCTTCGCCGACAGCGACGGCGACGGCGTAGGGGACCTGCCTGGAATCATCTCGCGCCTCGACTACCTCGGGTCGGACGGCCTCGCGATCGATGCGATCTGGCTGTCCCCGATCTACCCCTCGCCCGGGCTCGACGTCGGCTATGACGTCAGCGACCATGCCTCGGTCGATCCGCTCTTCGGCGCGGAGGCTGACTTCGACCGGCTGGTAGAGGCGGCCCATGGGCGCGGCATCCGGATTGTCCTCGACCTCGTGATGAACCACACCAGCGACCAGCACCGCTGGTTCCAGGCGAGCCGCCAGTCACGCGAGGGACCGTTCGCCGGCTGGTATCTGTGGCGCGATCCTTCAGGCTTCGACGACGATGGCCGGCCGCTACCGCCGAACAACTGGGTCTCGTTCTTCGGCGGGCCGGCCTGGACGTGGGAGGCAGAACGTCGCCAGTTCTATCAGCACACGTTCCTGCCCCAGCAACCCGACGTCAATTGGCGCAATCCGGCTGTCGAGGCCGCCCAGCTGGCGATGGTCCGCCAGTGGCTGGAGCGGGGCGTCGACGGCTTCCGGCTCGATGTGTTCAACGTCTTCCTCAAGCACCCCGATCTGCCCCACAACCCGCCCCAGGAAGGTCCGACCGCCTGGAGCCGCCAGATCCACATCAACGACCGCGATCAGCCCGACTTCATCGACCTCATCGGGCGGTTCCGGGCGCTTGTCGACGAATATCCGGCGCGGTTCACGGTCGGCGAGCTCTTCGACGGCGGGCCCGACCGCGCCGCGCTGCTCACGGTCGACGGCCATCTCGTGTTCGACTGGGAGATGGTCTCGGCGCCGTGGTCGGCGGCCGCGTTTCGGGGCTTCGTCGATCGCCGCGAGCGCGAGTTCGGGCCCGACAAGTGGCCGACGCTCGTCCTGTCGAACCACGATCAGCCCCGCCACGCGTCGCGGCTCGCCGCATCGGCCGGGATCAGCGACGTCGACGGGATCGCGAAGGCGGCCGCGTTCCTCCTGTTCGGGCTCCGCGGCACGCCGTTCCTGTACTACGGCGAAGAGATCGGCATGATCGACGTCGCCATCCCGCCCGACGAGATCGTCGATCCACCGGCTCGCCTCGCGAGCCCGGAGTTTCCCTGGTGGAACCGCGATCAGTGCCGCACGCCGATGGCCTGGACCGGCGAGCCAGGCGCCGGATTCACCACCGGGTCGCCATGGATCCGCATCGGCGACGATGCGGCTCACCGCAATGTGGCGATCCAGACGGCAGATCCCCGGTCGGTCCTCGCCTGCTACCGACGCCTCATCCGGGCCCGGCGGACGCGCTCCGCCCTTCGCGCAGGCACGTTCGCGTGGCTGGCCGTGGACCAGCCGGAGGTGCTGGGCTGGATGAGGGGCGACGGCCCGGCAGCGGTCCTCGTCTTCATCAACTTCTCAACCCACGAGCGCACCGTCTCGTGGGTCGCGCCGGACGTTGGATCCGGCTGGCGGCCGCTGGTCGGCACGGATCCTGCGCCTGGTCGCCCCGATTCGCCGCCGTCGTTGAAGCTGCGCGGGCTCGAGGCGGTCATGCTCGTCCGTGACTGATGCAGCGAGCGTGATGTCGCGGCGCTGCTAGGATTACAGTCAACACCCAAACAACGTGGACCGGAGGCGTCCGTGCCGCTCGAGTTCCTGAAGCGAAAGAGTGCCGCGGCTCCCGCGACATCAGAGCCGGCCAAGCCGCCGCCGAGAATTGCCCTACCCGAAGAGGTCATCGCCCAGGAGTACCAGCTCAAGCTCTCGTATGCCGGCAAGAGCAGCGAGGGAGTTCGGATGAGCACCGGGCCCGCCGCGATGGCGGAGCTGCCAAACATGCTCACGGGGATCGCGAAGAGCGACATCGAGGTCGTCGAGCCGCTGCCGATCGAGTTCAGCCAGGCGACGCCCGTCATCAGCCGCCCGTCAGAGGCGATGCAGTGGCTGAACGCCCACCACGACCACTCCCCGGTGACCCGCCACGCGCTCGTCGTGCTCGAATCGATCGACGCGATCGATCTCGCCTTCGACACATTTGTCTGCGCGATGCTCGACGGCGAGGTCGACACGTCCGGCTACCCTGACTACAGCGCGATCGTCGGCGGCGTCGCGTCGCACTGGGACGAGGCCACCGGCGACATGATCGTCCGAGCGGTCGTCGGATGGGGCGGCAAGGGCGTCCGCGGCGACACGGATCGGATCGGCTCGCGGCTCGTGTCCGCAATCCTCACGAACGTGCTCGCCAGCCAGTACGCCCTCGGGATCACGCCGCTCGACCGGCCGGTCCCGGCAGCCGGCCGAGGTGGGCTCGTGTGCGCCCACTGCGGCTTCGCCTCCGCGCATGACCGGGCCTTCTACTGCCCGAAGTGCGGGATGCGGCTCCTTCGCGGCTGAGCGGCCGGCCCCTCGTGCCGATCTACGACTACACCTGTTCATCGTGCCGGCGAGTCACCGAGGTCATCCACGGAATCAATGACCACGGCCCGAAGTTCTGCCCCGAATGCGGTGCTGAAGGGACGATGACAAAGGCGTTCGTCGCGCCCACTGTCCATTTCAAGGGAACAGGTTGGGCGAAGAAGGATCGCGGCACATCCGCCCGGGCTGCGCGTTCCAATGATGACAAGGGCAGCTCCAGCAGCGAGGGCGCCGCGGCCGGCGCCGGATCCGAGTCCGGCAAGGACGCCGGGAAGTCCGACGCGACCAAATCCGACAGGGGATCGTCGGGCGACTCGTCCTCGGGCGACTCGTCCTCGGACTCGTCGTCCGCTGGCTCTTCGGCAGAGTCGTCGTCGTCGTCGTCTTCCGGCTCGTCGGACTGAAGAACCGATGCCATCGCCAACCGACTGGATCACCCTCGACGAGGCATCGCGAATCCTTGCCGCCGCGAACATCGAGTTCCGGCCGGCGACGATCGGCAGCTGGGCGCGGGCCGGCAAGCTCCAGAGCATCAAGCTCGGCGGCCGGCGGTTCGTTCGTCGTGCCGAGGTTCGTGCCCTCGTCGCCGCCCCGCGCCGGGTCCATGCCGAGGAGCTGCAGCCCTCGCTCTTCGAGGACATCCGAGGCTGACCGCCCAGCCGCCGACCGAGAAGAGCCCACCGGCCTGGGTCGGGCGCCTCGAGGCCCTCGCTCGGCCTGTCTTCGGCAACCGCCGCGTGACCATGGCGCGAGCCGTGATCGATCGCTTCAATGCCGCCGGCGGAGGACTCCTCGCCGCCGGCATCGCCTACAACACGCTGTTCGCGATCATCCCGATGGCCATCTTCGGCAGCGCGATCCTCGGATTCTTCGTCAACGATCCGGCGACACTGGCGAAGGTGAGTAACGCGCTGACCGATTGGGCGCCGCCCCTGTCCGGCGTCGTCGACGAGGTCCTCGGCGGACTCGCGACGGCGTCCACGTCGCTGTCCATCATCGGGTTCGTCCTGTCGATCTGGGGGGCGACGCGGCTGTTCGCGTCCCTCGAGACCGGCATCGGGGCGATGTACTCGGGGGCGCCGCGACGGGGGTTCATTGCCTCGACGCTGCGCCGGTTCGCATCCGTCGTGGTCATCGCCGGCGTCGTCATCGCGGCGTTCCTCGCGACGTCGGTGGCGTCATTCGTCAGCGAGCTCGGGGTCTTCGCCGACGGCGACATCCACGCCCTGCGGACCGTCGTCCTCCTGGTCCTCCCGGCCGCCTTCAGCTCGCTCGCGCTGGTGTTCGTCTACCAGCTCGTTCCGCCGGTTCGGCCCACGCTGCCGGCAGCCCTCCTTCCCGCGCTGACGATCGGGGTCGGCCTCGTTCTGCTTACCAAGGTGTTCGCGGCCGTGGCACCCCGAGCTCTCGGGGCGAACTTCGTGTACGGCACCCTTGGGGCGATCTTCGTCGCGCTCACCTGGCTCGGGCTGGCCTATTCGGTGATTCTCATCGGCGCGGCGTGGGTCCGCGAACGGATGCTGGCGGCCGAGAGCACAGCGCCCGTGGCCTGACCGCGACGGCGGGCGGTCGGTCAGGCGCCCTGACGAGTACCGCAGCGTCGACAGAAGCGGGCCGTTGCCGAAAGGGACAAACCGCAGCTGGCGCAGGGCTGGACGGCGAGGATCGGTGCGCCCGCGACCTGGGGGGCGACCACACCGCGAGCCGACGCGGCCCAGAGCCCTTCCGATGCGTTCGAGTCGCGACGGCTCACGAGGTACGGCGCATCAGGCAGCGCCGGGGCTTGCGGCGGGGTCGGCCATTGCGGCTCGACCGGCAGCGGCGGCACGGCCGGAGCCTTGGCGACGACGGCCGGCTGCACAGGCTCCGGGTGAGGCGTATGGCCGTTGGTCGGCGGTGCTGTCGGGTCGGGGGCAACGATCCGCCAGGTCGGCTGCTCGACGATGTCGGTGCGGACCGGCTCCGGCGAGAGTTCGACCGGCGCCGTGGCGGGTTCGGGTACGTCGACCAGCTCTGCTGCGAGGACTTCGACGGGTTCGGCAACGAACTCGACGATCGGTTCGGCGACGGGCTCGGGCAGCGCCTCGGCTTCCGCGGCGACCTCGAGCGGCTCGGCAACGAACTCGGCGACCGGTTCCGGCACTGTTTCGATCGCGGGTCCGATGTTCGCCAGCAGGTCCGCCGGCAGCATCGCGGCGGGCTCATCCCGCCATGGGTCGAGGGCCATGAGCTCCTCGGGCGCGACGTTGGCGGGCTCGAAGTCGCCGATCACGTAGTCGGCAACGTCGAACTCGCTCACTGCGAACTCAGCAGGGGCGTGGACCGCTTCGTCGGTGGGCGTCGTCGCATCGGCCGCGATGGGCTCGTCGACCGGCACCTCGTCCGAGACCGGCGCGAGCTCGGCGGCTGCGGCGAAGGCCTCCGCTTCGGCGACCGCATCGAATGGCGTGCTGGGTGCTGGTCGCAACCGCGCGAGGAGGTCGGAGGTGCGACGTGCGGCATCGGCGGCACGCATGTCCGTGTCGGGGAGCTCGGCGACGGCTGGCGCGATGTCAGGCTCGAACACGAAGGTCTCGGCGGATGTCCGACTGGCCTCGAGCGCGATCTCATCGACGTGCGTCGCCGCGGCCTCGACCGCGACCTCATCGGCGGCGGCCACGGCGGCCTCGACGAATTCGGGCTCCACGTCCGTGACGGTCGCGACCTCGACGGCGACGACCGGCTGGGCCTCCTCGGATGCCTCAGCCTCGGCCATCGCCCAGTCGGCGGCCTCGGGCCCTTGCGGTGCAGGCTCCGCCTCGGCTTCGAGGACGGGCTCCGCCTCGACCATCTCGGGCTCGGCAGCGGGGACCGCCTCGGCCGCGATCACGTCCGGTTCGGAGACCGCGTCCGAGGTCGCATCGGCGGTCGCAGCAAGCTCGGCTTCGATCGGCCACGCGGTAGCCTCGTTCGCGTGACTCACCGCTTCCTCGGCAGCCGCCTCGGTGAGGAATGACGGCGTCGTGTACCCCGGCGCTTCGTCAGGCCAGGGAGTCGCCGCCTCCGCCGCGGCCGCCTTGCCGGACGTGTCTGGCGTCGGCCATGGCGACGACCCGACCCCGACCGGCTCGATCGGGACGAGCGGAGCGAGATCGAGGAATGTCGTGGACGGGGTGACGTAGCCATTGAGCGGTGCGCACGTTAGGCAGGCGCCTTCCGCCGTGTTCCAGCAGTTCGCGCAGGTGTACTGGCGACAGGTCATGCAGAAGTTGAACGTCGACTGGAATGCCTCGAGCTGGTGGGCCGTCAGCGCCCGCTCCTCGTCGCTGCGGGCAGCAGCCATCGCCTCGTCCATCGACGTCTCGTCGCTCAGGACGTAGTTCTTGAGGCCTTTGGACAGCGTCTTGAATTTGCCGAGCTTCTTCGTCTTGACGGGCGCGGTGGCTTCAAAGGTGTAGCGCGTGCCACAGCGTTCGCAGAAGGACTCGGTCAGGATCTCGGGCATCATGCCCCCGGGGTACGCGTTGGACTGGTCGCTCGGAAGGGCAGCACCGAACGGCCCGACAATATCTTGCTGACCTTCTCGACGTCCCCAGCCGCAGGTACCACGTGCCGCCGACGATGGTCCCGCGCAGCGTCAGATGACGTAGGCCGGATCTGAACGGACCGTCTGTTAGACTCCGCCACCGATCATGCGACCCCTGGCCGCCCTGGAGCGGTTCTTCGAACGCCTTTTCGAGCGCCAGACGGCACGGCTCTTTCGGACCAAGCTCCAGCCGATCCAGTTGCAGCGGCGGGTGGAGCGGGCCATGGAGTCGGAGCGGGTCCGCGACGGCGACCGGACGCTTGTCCCGAACCGCTACGCCATCCATCTCGAACCGGACGACCTGGCGGCGCTTCGAGCAGCGCATCCGTCGCTGGCCGCCGACCTTGCGGACGCTGCCCTTGGTTTCGCCCGAGGCCACGGCTACACCCTCGCCGACCGACCGACTGTCGCGCTCATCGCCGATGCGACGGTCGATCCGGGCGACATCCGGGTGGCCGCCAGCCTGGACGAGGTTGCGGCCCGTGGCTCCGCGCCGGGGCCCGACGGCCGAATGGGTCCGGCGGGCGCCGACAGCGACAGCGACGCGCGATCTCGGGCCGACCCGACGGCGGTCTTCATCGTCCCGATCGTCGACGCGCCGCGAGCCAGGCTCCGCGAGATCCGGCCCGACGGGTCCAGCCAGGCGTTCGCCCTCGAGGGCAGTCCGTTGACGATTGGGCGGGGGCCGGACAACGGACTCGTGCTCCAGGACAGCCGCGCCTCCCGCCATCACGCCCGGATCTACGGCCGGCAGGGTGCCCTGCTCCTGTCGGATCTCGGGAGCACGAACGGGTCGTGGGTGAACGACCGCCGCATCCAGGAGATCGCGCTGGGAGAGGGGGACCGCATCCGTATCGGTGACACCGTCCTGGTGGTCGAGTCGATGGATCCAGCCTGATGGACGGTTTTCTCGTCACGATCTGGGTCGTCCGGCTGCTCTTTCTGGCGCTGCTCTACCTGTTCCTGTTCGGGATCGCCCGGATGCTCCTCCGCGACCTGAGCGCGGCGGCCCGCGAGCCGACCGCGGAGTTGGGACGGCTCATCGTCGTCGCGTCGCCGGCCGGGGAGCCAGCCGAGGGGAGCAGCCTCGCCCTGGACGCAATCACGACGCTCGGTCGCGACGTCAACAACGCGATCGTCGTCGACGATCAATTCGCCTCGTCCCAGCACGCAGCGCTGACGTTCCGCGGACGAACGTGGTACGTCGAGGACCTCAAGAGCACCAACGGCACATTCGTCAACGGATCGCCCGTCGATGGTGTGGTGCCCGTCGGCTACGGCGACGAGATCCAGATCGGGCAGGTCCGGTTCAGGCTTGAGCGGCCGCGGCGGTGAGCGCAACCGCGCCGACGCTGCCCAGGATCCTCGGCGGAATCAGGCCTCGGCCGCGCTGGCGAGAGGCGCGCCTGCTCGTCATCGTCGCTGCCGCGATCCTCGCCGGCAGCGTCTCGCTCGAGCTCGCGCGGAGGACCGATGCGACGGCGGCAACGGCCGGCTTCTCGCCGGCCGAGCCGGTCCATCTCGCGATTTACGTCGGCCTTCTGTTGGCGGCCCATCTCGCCCAGGTGCTGACCGGCCGGCGGACCGACCAGGTGCTGCTGCCCGCCGTCGGCCTGCTCGGCGGCATCAGCCTGCTGCTGATGGAGCGGCTGCCGCAGGATCTCGTCATCCAGCGGGTCTTCGGCGCCGAGCTCGGCCTGGCCGACGTCCAGCTCGTCTGGCTCGTGCTCTCGGTGAGCATCGCGACGACGCTCGCCATCGTCGTGCGCTCGGACCGCTGGCTGCGCCTCTACAAGTACACGTGGGCGGCCGCGGGTGTCGCGCTCCTGCTGCTGACCTTCGTCCTCGGGACCGAGATCAACGGCCAGCGCCTCACCTTGGCATTCGGTCCAGTCAGCGGCCAGCCGTCGGAGCTGCTGAAGGTGATCCTCGTGGTGTTCCTTGCGGGTTACCTGTCGGAGAACCGGCTGCTGCTCGTCGAGGAATCGACCCGGATCGGCCCGATTGCGATCCCGCCGCTGCCGTATCTCGCGCCGATGGTCGCGATGTGGGCGATCGCCCTCGGAATCGTCGTCGTCCAGCGCGACCTGGGAGCGGCCCTGCTGTTCTTCGCCGTGTTCCTCCTCCTGCTCTACACGGCGACCGCGCGGCTCGGCTACGTCGTCCTCGGCCTGCTGATGTTCCTCGTCGGCGCGTTTGCCATGTACAAGCTGGTCCCGCACGTCGCGACGCGGGTAGACATCTGGCTCGATCCGTTCGCCGCGCCAGCGACGACCGGCTACCAGATCATCCAGGCTCTCTACGCGTTCGCTCGTGGCGGCCTCGTCGGGACCGGGCTGGGCGCCGGGCTGCCGACCTCGATCCCGGCTGTCTCGACCGACTTCCCGCTGGCGGCGCTCGGTGAGGAGCTCGGCCTCATTGGGATCATGGCGATCCTCGGGATCTATCTCGTCGTCATCGAACGCGGCTTGCGGATCGGCGCGTCGGCGGGCGACGAATTCCGATCGCTCCTCGCCGCCGGCCTAGCCTTGGTGGTGGGCGTCCAGGCCTTCATCATCGCGGCAGGGAACCTGAAGCTCATCCCGCTGACCGGCATCACGCTGCCGTTCATCAGCTACGGCGGCTCGTCGCTGCTCGTCAACGGGATCGTCGTCGGGCTGCTCCTCGCCCTGTCGGACAAGGGTGTCGAACCACCTCCTCCGCCCAAGCCGCCGGGCCGCTTCGCCCGGCTGACCGGTCGGGGGGCGGCGTGATCGCCCGGCGGCCGGTCGCCCGGAACATCGCCAATGTCGGTGTGGCGATGTCACTGGCGTTCGGGGTCCTCGCTGCCGGTGCCGGTTACTGGCAGGTGATCCGCTCCCAGGACCTGTCGACGGCACCGGACAATCCTGCGGTCGCCGCGGCCGCCAAGAGCGTCGTCCGGGGCGAGATCGTCGATCGCGATGGGAACGTCCTCGCCTCGAACAAGAAGAATCCAGCGGGCGGGTTCTACCGCCTCTACGCCGATCGCGCGATCGCCCCCGTCGTCGGCTACGCGAGTCAGCGCTACGGATCAGCCGGCCTCGAGCGCTCATTCGGCGCTGAGCTGACTGGCCTGAGCGACCCCGATCCGATCCGGAATCTGCTCAAGAAGTTCCAGGCCGATCCGTACGACCCGCAGGGCCTGACAACATCTCTGTCGCTCAAGCTCCAGCGGGCCGCGGTCAAGGGACTCGGTTCCGACAGCGGCGCCATCGTCATGCTCGACCCGCGGACCGGCGAGGTCCTCGTCCTCGCGTCGACCCCGCTTTACGACGCGTCGGCGATCGCCAACCCGGCGACTGAGGAGGCTGGCTTCGCCGCGGTCAGCGACAACCCGGCCAAGCCACTCCTCACTCGGCCCACCCAGGGCCGCTACGTACCTGGCTCCGTCTTCAAGATCGTCACCGCAATCGCCGGCCTCGGCTCGGGATCGATCACGCCGAAGATGACGTTCCCGGGCCAATCCGCGGCCGAGAAGAACGGCCTGGTCGTCCACGGCTTCCGGATCAACGAGCACCCCGGTGTTCCGCCGCGGACGTTCAATCTCGTCACCGCGACCGAGGTCTCCTCGAACATCTGGTTCGCGATGGCCGGCCTCGAGACCGGTGGCGCCAACCTCCGGGAGTACGCCGACAAGCTGGGCTTCGACGCAGCGATCCCCTTCGACCTGCCGACCGCGGTCTCGCAGATCACGAACGGCAACGGTTCGGGTCCGGGCGGCTTCGTCGACGACGTCGAGCTCGCCAACGCGTCCTACGGCCAGGCGGAGACGTTCGTCACACCGCTCCAGATGGCGCTCGTGGCCGCGACCGTGGCCAATGACGGCGAATTGATGCGGCCACGGCTCGTGACCGCGCTGACAGGCAAGCAGGGCACTCGCAACATCCGTCCGGAATCGATGGGGCGGGTCATCTCGGTCACCGACGCCAACGCGATCACCGAGGCGATGCAACGGGCGGTCGAGGGTCCCCTCGGCCGCCAGTTCACGTCAGGCGCCAAGGTGCCGGGCATCCCGACAGCCGGCAAGTCCGGAACGGCGGAGCTCGGCGGCTCGGGCGAACCGCACTCGTGGTTCATCGGTTTCGCTCCGGCCAACGACCCCCAGATTGCGATCGCCGTTCTCGTTGAGCGCGGCGGGCGCGGCGGGGCTCGGGCCGCACCGCTCGCAGGCACGCTGATGAAGGCCTATTTCGACTCGGTGGGGACGTGAGCGATCAGCCTGCTGGCGACGGTCGCGGGCGGGAGGTCCCTGAACGTGAGCCCCGTCCAATGCTGGAGCGGATCGGCCTGGCGGCCGTCGCGCTCGTGATGGCCGTCCTGTTCGGCGCGGTTGCGGCAGCAGCGTTCGTCGGTGGCGAGATCTTCCTCGCAGCGATGGCGTTCGTCGGCGCGATGATGACCCTCGTCGTGGGGGGAAGCACGCTCTTCCGCGGCTGAAGGCGTCCGGGCGGCCGGCGAGGACGGCGGGACCGCGGGACGACGCGGGCACCCCACAATCGGCCGATCCGTCACCTTCCGAACCCATTGGCCGTCTCCGGCGTACTATCAGTTGACACCCCCATGCGAGCCCGCGGCGGATCGCGATTCCCTTGAGGAGCCTGATGACGAACCTGGAGCAGACCGGCGAGAAGGTCCTCGCCAACGTCGAGCGCGTGATCGTCGGCAAGCACCACGAAGTCCGGCTGGCCCTGGTTGCGCTGCTGTGCCGCGGCCACCTTCTGATCGAAGACGTGCCGGGCACCGGCAAGACCGTCCTCGCCAAGGCGATCGCCCGGAGCCTCGGCTGCTCGTTCCGGCGAATCCAGTTCACGCCGGACCTCCTCCCGTCGGACGTGACCGGCCTGTCGATCTACAACCAGAAGACGCAGGAATTCGAGTTCCGGCCAGGCCCGATCATGAGCCAGGTCGTCCTCGCCGACGAGATCAACCGGGCGACGCCGAAGACACAGTCGAGCCT
>JBBSCI010000059.1:0-16474 GCA_038250445.1 Candidatus Limnocylindrales bacterium
GACCGCCGACCTCGTCGACCCTCAACGCGCCGCTCGGCGACACCCGGGCCAACGGCCTGACCGCGCGGCTCAACGGGACGGGCGGCCTGTGGATCACCTACAGCACGACCGGTGCAGCCACGGCCGAGGTCCTCCTCGACGTGACCGGCTACTACCTCCAGGACAACACCGGGCTCCTGTTCTATCCGCTGACCCCGGGCCGGATCCTCGACAGCCGGCCTGGAGCCGTGCTGTCCGGCCTGGCCGGGCTGTTCACGACCGGCGGCCCCCGACGGCTGGACATCGATGGCCACTGGGGTGCCCCGGCCGGCGCCGCGGCCGTCACCGGCAACCTGACGGTCGTCGGCCAGACGGCCGCGGGCTTCCTTGCCATCACGCCGGCCTCGGACCCCGCTCCGACCACCTCGACGATGAACTTCCCGCTCGGCGACATCCGGGCCAACGGCGTGACCGTCCCGCTCAATGGCTCAGGCAACATGTACCTCGTCTACAAGACGACCGCCGCCGGCAAGAAGACCCACGTCCTGCTGGATCTGTCCGGCTACTTCAAGTAGCGGCCAGCCGGCAAGAGCAACGGCCCGCCTTTCGGCGGGCCGTTCGAGTCGGCCCGGTTTCGCTGCGTCAGATTGTGCTCGTACAAGCGCGACACTTCGTGGCAGCGGGTGCATTCGCCTCCAGGCAGAACGGGCACCTCTTGACATCGGCCGGTGGCGGTTCCTTGATGAGCATCCGGCTGATCTGCCAGACGACGAAGGCGATGATGACGAACGCGACGACAGCGTTGAGGAATGCGCCGTAGCGGATCGCCGCGCCACCGCCGAGGTCGATCTGCAGTGCCACAAAGTCGACGCCGCCCAGGAGCTTCCCGATCGGCGGCATGATGATGTCGTCGACGAGCGACGTCACGACCGTCCCCAGCGCCCCGCCGATAATCACGCCGATCGCCAGCGCCAGCGCATTCGTCGTGAGAAGAAACGCCTTGAACTCCGAGAGCATCTGCCACCTCGACGGACGCCCGGCATCGATCCGGATCGGCCCCGATGCTACCCTTCGCGACACCCCGACGAAGCCATTCCGCCTCCAGGAGCGACGCGTGGACCAGTCCTTCCGCGACGAGATGACCGCGGGCTACGCCCTGCCCGAGCCATCGCTCGTCATCGGCAGCCCGATGCTCGACGGCGAGCTCTACAACGACGCGCGGGTCCAGGTCGCGCTGTCGATGATGACCCGCCACGGGCTGATCGCCGGGGCGACCGGCACCGGCAAGACGAAGACGCTCCAGCTGCTCGCCGGCCAGCTGTCCAAGGCCGGCGTGCCGGTCTTCATCTCCGACATCAAGGGCGACGTCTCGGGGATCGGGGCGCCCGGCGATGCCACGAACCCCAAGGTCCAGGAGCGGGTGGCGTCGTTGGGCTCGACGTTCGAGCCCGCCGCCCATCCGGTGGAATTCCTGTCGCTGTCGGGCATGCTCGGGGCGCAGGTCCGGGCGACCGTCCATTCGTTCGGCCCGCTGCTCCTCGCCAAGGTCCTCGACCTCAACGAGACCCAGACCTCGATCCTGTCGCTGATCTTCAAGTACTGCGACGACAACCACCTGCCGTTGCTCGATCTCGAGGACCTCGAGACGACGCTCAAGTTCCTCTCGTCCGACGAGGGCAAGCCGATCCTCGAGGAATACGGCGGGATGTCGAGCGCCTCGGTCGGCGTCCTCCTCCGCTCGATTATCGTGATCCAGCAGGAAGGGGTCGACGCGTTCTTCGGCGAGCCCGAGTTCGACGTCATGGACCTGCTCCGGACGACGCCCGATGGGCAGGGGATCGTCAGCATCCTCGAGCTGTCCGACGTCATGGACCAGCCGCGGATGTTCTCGACGTTCATGCTCTGGATGCTCGCCCAGCTCTACCAGCGCCTCTCCGAGGCCGGCGACCTGCCGAAACCGAAGCTCGTCTTCTTCTTCGACGAGGCGCATCTCCTCTTCAAGGATGCGTCGGAGGCGCTGATGGACCAGATCGAGCGGACCGCCCGGCTGATCCGCTCGAAGGGCGTCGGGGTGTACTTCGTGACCCAGGCACCAACGGACGTGCCGTCGCCGGTCCTGGCCCAGCTCGGCAACCGGATCCAGCACGCGCTGCGCGCGTTCACGCCGGACGATGCCGACGCGCTCCGCAAGACCGCCCGGACGTTCCCGATCACCGAGCGCTACGACGTCGAGAAGACGCTCACGTCGCTGGGGATCGGCGAGGCGCTCGTCACCGTCCTCTCGCCCCGCGGCGTCCCGACGCCCCTCGCCGCGACCCGCCTCCTGCCACCCGACTCGCTGATGGCGCCCCTTCCCCCGGGCGACCTCCAGGCTCGGATCGCCGCGAGTCTCCTCGCGACGCGGTACGCCACCGCGATCGATCGCGAGAGCGCCCACGAGATCATCTCCGGCCGGATCACCTCCGCCCGTGCCGCCGCAGCCGAGCTGGCAGCCCAGGGCGCGCTCCGGGCGGACGTCAGCCCGACGACCGCCCGCGGGCTGAACACGATGACGCCGGCCCAGCAGCAGCGCGAGATCGCCCGCCAGGGACGAGCGATGGCCGCCGCGGAGCGAGCCGCCGAGCGCCAGCGCCAAGCCGAGGCACGCCGGCAGGCGTCGCTCAAGCGCGTCCGCCGGGCCGATGAGCGGCGGCGCGATCGCCAGATCCAGGGAGCGATCCGGACCGGCGGCCGGGTCCTCACCTCGAAGGCCGGCCGGGACATCATCCGGGGCGTCTTCGGGACGTTGTTCAGCGGCAAGGGCTGACGAGAACGCCACCACCGACGATCCCGGTGGTGCATAGGTGCAACGACCGGGTTGGACAACTCGGCGGGTGCGAGTAGGATCGCATCTCACCGCCGTTCGGCTCGGGCTGCGCGGCTGGACAGGGGGCAGCCCAGCGTCGCAACGAGGACGCATGCGCACCATCGCGATCATCAACCGCAAGGGTGGTTGCGGGAAGACGACGACGGCTGTCAGCGTCGCCGCGGCTCTCGGCGAAGCCGGCCGGCGAACGCTTCTCATCGATCTAGACCCGCAGGGCTCGGCGTCGTCGTGGCTGGGCGCCGGTCCGACCGACCAGCGCGAGGTGTTCGACGCCTTCCTGGGCACCCAGCAACTGGCCGACATGGCCGTGCCAACGAGGGCACCAGGCGTCGAGGTCGTGCCCGCGTCATCGTGGCTCGTGACCGCCGAGCGAAGCCTCCAGGTCGATCTTGCGCTCGGCGCCATCCGGGCACTGGAGCGGCTTCCGTCGGAGTGGGACTACGTTTTCGTCGACTGCCCGCCGACGCTCGGCTACCTCGCGAGCGCGGCCCTGTGCGGCTGCCGCGAGGCGGTCATCCCGGTCCATCCCCACGGGCTCGACGCATCGGGGATCAGGCCGGTCCTAGACGAGATGGTTCGCATCATGCAGCAGCTGAACCCGGGCCTGGTCCTGACCGGCATCGTCGTCGGGCGAGTCAACCGGACGAACCACGCCAGGGACGTCATCGCCGGGCTTCGAGCGCGGTACGGGGATGCCGTCTTCGAGGCCACGATCCGTGACAGCATCCGCGTTCCCGAGGCAGCGATGAACGGCGTACCGGTCACGGCTCACGCCCCGGACTCGCCCGTCGCCTACGACATCAGGGCCGTTGTCAAGGAACTCGTGGCGCGCGACCCGGACAGGAAGCCGGCGCCCGACCCCGACAGCAGCCGCACCACCGGCTGGCGGGGCGTCATGGGCCGGCTGGTCGGATCGCGGTCCTGAGGCCGCGCGGCCGGCCAGTCCCGGGTCCCTCGCCTAGGTGACGACCACGCCGGTGAGATCCTCGGCCGGTTTGGGATAGCGCGGCTTGAGCTCGTCAAGTGTGTCGCCAAGGATGTCGGCGACGGCGAGGTTCCGGAACCACTTGCGGTTCGATGGGATGACGTACCAGGGCGCCTCGGCCATCGAGCAGCGCGTCAGCATGTCGTCGTAGGCGGCGATGTAATCGTCCCAGCGCTTGCGTTCTTCGAGATCACCGAGGCGGAACTTCCAGTTCTTGGTCGGGTCGTCGAGCCGCGCCTGGAGGCGCTCGCGCTGTACGTCGCGGTCGATGTAGAGGAAGAACTTGACGATCGTCGTGCCCTCATCGACGAGCATCCGCTCGAACGCGTTGATCTGGTCGAACCGGCGCGACCAGACGGCCTTCGGGACGATGTCGTGGACGCGGACGACGAGGACATCCTCGTAATATGAGCGGTTGAAGACCCCGATCTCCCCGTTGCCCGGGACGCGCCGATGGGCGCGCCAGAGGTAGTCGTGGGCGAGCTCCTCGCTCGTCGGCACCTTGAACGCCGTGATCGGGCAGCCCTGGGGGTTGAATGCGCCCATGACATGACGAAGCGTGCCGTCCTTGCCCGACGCATCGATGCCCTGGAGGACGACCAGCACCCGTCGCTTGCTCTCGGCCCAGATCCGGTCCTGGAGGTCGGTCAAGCGGGCGAGTCCTCTGTCGAGTTCGGCCGCCGCCGACTCCTTCGTGTAGCCGGGCGTCGCCGACGGGTCGATCTTCGCGAGCTTGACACGCGTGCCGGGACGCACCTTGAAGGCATCTCGCAGGTTGGCGGTCGGTCGGGCCATCGGCTGTAGGATGACACGAAGGGCCACCCAGAATGGAGTTCTTCCGATGACGACCACCGCCGGCACCAAGCCACACCCGATCTTCCTCGCCGGCCGCTGGGTCGAATCGGACGACCTGCTCGTCGTTACGAACCCGGCCAACCCGGACGAGCCGGCCGGCGTGACGTTCAATGCCAGCGAGGCCCAGTACGAGGAGGCGGTCGAGGCGGCCGTCGCCGCCTTCGAGGTGACCAAGACGCTGCCGGCCTACGAGCGCGGCGCGATCCTGCGCAACATCAGCGCCGGGATCAAGGCACGCCGCGAGGAGCTCGGCCGGCTGATTGCTCTCGAGGCCGGCAAGCCGATCCGCGACTCGCTCGTCGAGGTCGATCGGGCGGTCCTCACGTTCCGGCTCGGCGCCGAGGAGGCGGAACGAATGGTCGGCGAGACGATCCCGCTCGATCTCATGCCGGCATCGAAGGGCCGGATCGGCGTCACCCGTCGCTTCCCGATCGGCCCGATCGCCGCGATCAGCCCGTTCAACTTCCCTTTGAACCTTGCGGCGCACAAGCTCGCGCCGGCGATCGCTTCGGGCAACACGATCGTCCTGAAGCCGCCGTCGAAGGACCCCCTCACGATGCTGACGATCGCCGAGATCGTCGAGGAGGCCGGGCCGCCCGCCGGTTCGGTCAGCATCCTGCCGATGACCCGCGAGCTCGGCGATCGGATGGTCGCCGACGATCGATTCAAGTTGCTGACGTTCACCGGGAGTCCGTCGGTCGGCTGGCGGATGAAGGAGCGGGCCGGCAAGAAGAAGGTTGTCCTCGAGCTCGGCGGCAACGCCGGCGTGATCGTCGACAAGACCGCGGATCTCGATTGGGCAGTCCGGCGGATGCTCGTCGGCGCGTTCACCTACGCCGGCCAGGTCTGCATCAGCGTCCAGCGGATGTTCGTCCACGAGGACATCTGGGACGACCTGATTGGCCGCCTCGTCGAGGGTGCGAAGTCGATCAAGGTCGGCGACCCGCTGGATCCCCAGACGGAGCTCGGACCGATGGTCGACGAGGCGGCGGCGTCGCGGACGCAGCGGTGGGTCGATGAGGCCGTGGCGATGGGCGGCAAGCTGCTGCTCGGCGGCAAGGCCGACGGCAACTTCTTCCCGCCGACGATCCTCACGAACGTTCCGCCGACCGCGCAGGTCTGCTCGAACGAGGCGTTCGCGCCGCTCGCGGTTGCCTTTCCGTTCAAGGAATTCGCGGACGCGGTTGCTCAGGTCAACGATTCGATGTTCGGTCTTCAGACCGGCGTCTTCACCAACGACCTCACGAACGCGTGGCGAGCGTTCAACGAGCTCGAGGTCGGCGGGGTGATCGTCAATGACGTCCCGACGTACCGGATCGACCACATGCCATACGGCGGCGTCAAGGACTCCGGGCTGGGTCGCGAGGGGCTTCGCTGGGCGATCGAGGACATGACCGAGATCCGGATCATGGTGCTGGCCCAGCCCAGCTAGGGCGCGCGACAGACGGGCCCAGGGCCCGCTCAGCCTGGCGGCGTCGCCTTCCGCAGGTTGTCTTCGTTCATCGGCGGCGACGACGGACCCAGCAGTCGGCGGAGGAGGAAGTACTCGGTGACGGGTCGGTCGTCGACGATCGGCGGGGCACCGGCACCGAACGCACGGACGCGGTCCCCTTCGATCCAGCCCAATCCGTCAACAATTCTTGCCCAATCGTCGAGCGCTGTGACCGGCGAGTCCTCCGTGGCGACGAGGTCGGCAAGGACTCCGGACCGGTTCAGGACTCCGCGGACGGCGCTGGGATCGATGGCGATCGGGTCAGCTGAGCCAAGCATGTAGACGCCCCGCTTGGTCGGCCCGAAGGCGATCAGCACGTTCGGAAAGACGTCCGCGAAGGTCCTGACGTGCGAACGGAATTCGTCGACAGACTGCCCGTACGGCATCCATTCCATCATCAGCCCGCCGGGTCGGAGCCGGCCGGTCGAGGCCACGTAGAACTCGCGAGAGTAGAGAACAGAGGTGCCGGCGCTCTCGATCGGCGGGGGCGGGTCGACGACGATGAGGTCGTACGTCCGGTCGCTCAACTCAACGAAGTTCCGACCATCTGCGATGACGAGCTCGCCGTTCGGGTCGCCCAGCACGGCATCCGCGTCGGGATAGAAGAACCCGAACATCTTCGGGACGCTCGGGACAAGTTCGATCCCATCAACATCGAGACCGGCGGTCAGACCGGACCGATACGACGACCCCATGCCGAAACAGATCACGAGCATCCGTTGGGCGTCGGGGCGCGTGATGAGGGGCAGGTAGGCCATCAGCTTGGCATCGACCGTCAGCCGGGTCATTCCCGTTCCCCCGACAAGAAGCCGACGGTCGCCGACGGGTCCGCCGGCCTGGACAGCGGCGATCTCGTCCTCAGCAGAGGCCAGGAGCACCGAATCGCGCGCGAGCTGCGTAGCCCCTGGGTCGCGCACGAGCGGGACCGGCAACACGAGCCCGGCGATGGCGACGACCGCGAGGCTGGCTCCGGCGAGCGACGACCATCGACGCCGACTCGCGCTGAGATCCCGGCCGCGCGACAGGAGCCACAACCCGAGCCCGACGTTGACGATTGTCAGCAAGACGATCGATCGGGGCGATCCGATGGCCGGGATGAGGGCGAACGGCACGACGAACGTGCCACCGATCGCGCCAAGGGTGTTCGCCCCCAGGAGCAGACCCGCGTCGCGACCGATCCCTTCCTCCCCGCGACCGACCAGCGACGAAGCAAGCGGCAGGGTGATCCCCATCACCAGCGTTGCCGGCAGGACGACGAGCACGACTCGGGCGACGAACGGCAGCTGGGGAACCCAGCCGGACAGGATGACGAGGCCGAGCAGGACGATGACGGCCACACCGAGCTGCGTCGCGCCGAGGAGAGCAATGGCTGACCGCATGCCTGCCAGCCGCCGAGTCACGACCGCCGCGCCGACCGCGATCCCGATCAGGAAAACGGTCAGGATCAGCGAGAAGACGTAGGTCGTGTTCCCTGATCCCGACGCGAGCAGGCGTGTCCACAGGAGCTGGTAGCCGAGCGACGTCAGGCCGGAAACGAAGGCGACGGCAAGGGCGAGCCGGCGGGTCGACGCCGGCGGCGGGTCGACGCGCGGTTCGGCCCGATCTGGGGCTGCGGCGGTGGCGGGCACCGACGCGCGGCGCGTGGTCGGATCTCGCAAGTCGAGCAGGATCGCGACGATGCCCGCGGTCGCCGACCCGATCGCCCCGACCACCAGGGTGCCGGTCAGGCCGAGGAGCTCGATGAGGACGAGCCCCGCAAGGGCCGTCCCGAAGATCGCTCCGATCGTGTTCATCGCGTACAGCCGCCCAAACGCAGTCCCGAGCTCGGCACGTCGCCGCGACATGTGGCGGGACAGGGTCGGCAGGGTCGCCCCCATCAGGATCGTCGCAGGCGCGAGGGCCAGGAGGGCGAGGCCGTAGCGCACGAGTGCGAGGAGGGTCGGTTCATGCTGGAGGCCGGCATATCCCGCTCGATACAGCTCGTGCATTCCGCGGAAAAGGAGCGGCGTCACGAGAACGACGCCGACAAGGACAAGCTCGATCAGGCCGTAAAGGCGCAATGGCCGCCGAACCTTGTCGGCCAGCCGTCCGCCTATCACGCTGCCGATCGCCAGCCCGCCGAAGTAGCCGGTCAGGATCGCTGATACGGCCTGGGTCGTGTTGCCGAAGACGAGGACGAGCTGTCGCGACCAGACGACCTCGTAGATCAGCCCGGCCGCGCCGGACATGAGGAAGATGATGAACACCGCGAGACGAGTCCGGTCGCTCTCGCGAAGGGCGGACCTGAAGGAATCGCGATATCGGCGATCTGCTCGTCCGAGGAGCGAGTGGACGGCGAGCGAGCTGCCGCCGAGGACCACTGCTGCGATGGCCAGCGACGCTCCGGCGCCGTCGAACCGGACCCCGAGGATGCGCGCGATCGGCGCAAGGGCGAGCAACAGGGTCGCCTCGCCGGCTATGACCGCCACCGCACGCACGATGAGCGCGACGCGAGGTGACACTGCCAGACGACGCCCGACGACGTTGACGAGCCACGGCATGACCGTCGCAAGGACGGCGGCGACCAGGACGATCGCTGCGAGTCGGGGGAGTGAACGACCCGCCTGCAGGACGAGTCCCGGCACGAGTCGGACGACGATGTAGAAGACGACGGCATTGATGACAAGGCCGGCGGCGAGTCGAATCAAGCTGTCATGCGCTCCGCGGGTGGCCGGGTGGTCCGATCGGCGATGAGCCTCACAGCCGGGCTTCCCCGGGAGGACTGGCGCGACCGCTGGTCATGCTATCGGAAGTGCCCTCAGTCGTCCGGGCCGCCGCCCATCAAGGGCTGGGCCCGTCAGGCCCTGGTCACGCCGCGCGGCTTGACGAACACCGCGACCGCGCCGAGATCCGGCACGACGGAGAAGTCCGCGCCGCTCTCGGCCACGAACGCCTCGACCGCGGGCCTGACCCCAACCGTGTGGGCGTTGTTGTAGTCGACGACCGTGAGGAATCCGCCGGGCACAAGGCGCGGATAGAACCAGCGGAGCCCGGCCAGGGTCGGCTCGTAAAGGCCGGTGTCGATGTCTACGAGGCAGAAGGTCTCGTCCTCGAGACCCTCGGCCGTCGCCGGAAACCAGCCCGCACGAATGACCGCCTTCTCCCGATGCACCAGGCCCGAGAGCGCCTCCTCGGGATCGACCTCGCCGACCTCGTACGGGGCGTCCGTCGACAGTCCCGCGCTCGCCTGTCCCTCGAGATCCCGTGAATCGAAGCCCTTGAACGTGTCGAACAGGTAGATCGTCCGGTCCGGCAGGTGGTAGTTGACGACCCGCGCCCACCAGCCCTGGTAGACGCCGACCTCGGCGATGCCGCCGGTGAGACCGCGGGCCTCGACCTCGCGGCAGAGCAGCTCGGCCGTCGCGTAACGGACGTAGTCGAGGTGCATCCCCAACGGCGTGTCGCGGGTGAACACCGGGTGCGTGATCGGCTTGTAGGGCGTCGACATCGTGGTCGTCAGGAAGAGCCCGTAGCGGTCCGAGAGCTTGTCGAGGATTCGCCGTCCGAACGACTGCAACGGAGGGATCTTGCCCCTCGGATACGTCCAGCCCAGGCCGAGCGCCCGCTCGATGCGTTTGACGAGCGGAAACCGACCGCCACGGCCGCGGCCGCGATGGGCCTCGCCTGGTTCGGTCGTGTCCGGTGCCGGGTCGATCGTCTTGACTGCCAAATCGTGCTCCCCTGATCCGAGGTGCCTTCGGAAGAACAAACGCTACCATCCCGCGCGCGTCTGAACGCTCAGCGTTCGAATGGACCGTCCGCGAACAGCCGGAACGGCAAATTGCGCACCTCGGCTGCTGTTTGGAACGCTCAGCGTCCAGCGTGACGGCGGAAGTGAGTCACTTGCCTCCCGACAGGCCTCTGGCCCGCCCGTAGGAACGCCCAGCGTTCAATCAGCCGGGCAGGACGGAGCGGCCCAGCTCTCGCCCGCGCCTGGAGGATGACGATGCCGCCACGTCCCGGGTCGTGGCCGGTGTTCAGTGCAGCCATCACCTCGCGAGCGCCGAGCGGTAACAGCTCGCCAAGTCCGCTCCGGATCGTCGCGAGAGCCCGCCGGTTTGTGCGGGTGTCCGACACGAGGAGGATCAGATGGCCGTTCGGGTCATCGCGTAGCTTCAGGCCAAGGCGACGCTCCAGGGCCTGGCCATCGGCGTTCCGGGTCTCGGCCTCGACTCGGGCACGCCACGGGCGCGGCCGGTCGGCGCGGATCTCCGCGTCCCACGCGCGGAGGTCGCGTTCGACTGGCAGCGCGACCTCGGTTCGCCAGCGAAGCGTCGGATGAAGGCGTACCCGCATGCGCTCCAACAACGCCAGCTGCGCCCGATCCCGGATCGGGTCGCCGGCAGGAAAAGCCTTCAGGCTGAGATCCAGGCCCAACACGGCGCAGTAGGCCCCGAGAAACTCGAGGTCCGGATACACGACCTGCCCGTGCTCGAATCGGCTGATCCTTGCGTGGGACGCGCGATTGCCGCCCGACGTCCGTCTGGCTGAGGCCGGCGGCAACTCTCGCTTCTCGCCCGTCGCTCGCGACTCGACGCACGGCCTCTCGACAGCGCCGTCTGCCGCGATCCGCGAGGCGTTCCCGAGTCGTCATCATCGCTGATCGTGCCAAAAGGGTCTTCACTGGTGGTTCACTCGTGCGTCTGAACGCCCAGCGTTCAAATGAACCGGCGGCGAAAGCCGGAACCCATCAATGCGTGCCCTCAGCCGCTGTTTGGATCGCTCAGCGTGCAACCGGGCGGAGGAAGCGGGTCAATGACGCCCGTCGAGGTAGCTCGTTCGCTGGTGGGAACGCCCAGCGTTCAATCGGCGGGGGCCAAGCGTTCAATCGGCGGGGCCGGCGGGGTGTCCGGCCGCGGGCCGCGTAGCGCGCGCCCGTCCCGCGTCCCGGGACGCGCGGAACGGTGGTCCGGCTGGCGGGTCATGCTCCCGGCGATGGATCTGACCCTCGATCCGGGGCAGCTCGAGCTCCAGGCGCGCGCCCGGGCGTTCGTCACCGACGTGCTTCAGCCCCTCGAAGAGGAGTTCGAGCGGGCCGGCGGGCGCCTATCCAGGAAGGAGGGAAACGACCTCCGCAAGGCCGCGATCGAGGCAACGCTTCATGGCGGCTCGCTCCCGAAAGGCGTCGGTGGCCAGGGCTGGTCGGTCGTCGAGCAGGTCGTCGTCCACGAGCAGCTCGGCCAGGCCACGGGCGGGCTCTGGTCCTACATCCCGGGTGCCTACAACGCGCTGGTCCACGCGACACCGGAACAACAAGACCGCTACCTGGCGCCCTCCCTCCGCGGCGAGCGGTCCGGCAGCTACGCCGTGACCGAGGAGGCCGCCGGCTCCGACGCCAGGACCCTCGCGGCGACCGCCGTCCGCGACCCCTCCACCGGCGACTACCTCCTCAACGGCGAGAAGTGGTTCGTCACAGGCCCCGACGACACTGACTTCATGATCTTCCACTGCATCGTGGCCGGACCGGACGGCGCACCGCAGCCGACGCTCTTCCTCGTCGACTACGACACGCCCGGCGTCACCCTCAAACACGACCCCGATTACATGCACACGTTCGCCGACCGCCATCCGCAGTTCGTGCTCGACGACGTGCGCGTGCCGGTGTCGGCGGTTCTCGGCGGGGTGGGGGAGGCGGACGCACTCACCAACGAGTGGTTCGTCGAGGAGCGGATTCACATCGGGGCGCGCTGCAGCGGCGCAATGGAGCGGCTGCTCTCTCTGGCCGTCGAGTGGGCCACGAACCGCGTCCAGTTCGGCGAGCGGATCTACGACTTCCAGGGCGTCTCGTTCCCGCTGGCCGACTCCGCCGCCGACGCGTCCGCGGCGCGGCTACTCACCCGCGAGGCCGCGTGGCTGGCAGATTCCGGTGCCGAGCCGAAGGTCGTCCACGCCAAGGCGTCGCTCGCCAAACTGTTCGCCTCGGAGGCCGCCTTCCGCTGCGCCGACCGCGTGGTCCAAGTCTTTGGCGGCCGCGGCTACATGCGCGAGTACCCGGCCGAACGCTTCTTCCGCGAGCTGCGGGTCGACCGAATCTGGGAGGGCACATCGGAGATCCAGCGGCTGATCGTCGCTCGTGCCATGGAGAGGCGCGGCGTGTCGAGGGTCGTGGGGTGACGGCGGAAGCCGGCGGCGTCGCCAGCGGCACGGCCAGCGAAACAACGATCGACCTCCGCCCGCTCTTCGCGCCCCGATCCGTGGCCGTCGTGGGCGCCACTGGCCGCGGCGGCATCGCCCAGACCGTGGCACACAACCTGACCGTCATGGACAGCGCGACCCGCTGCTACTTCGTCAATCCTCGCTACGACGAGCTCTACGGCGAGCCGTGCTACCCGTCGCTGGACGCGCTCCCGGAACGCCCGGACTCGGTCCTCGTTGCCCTCAACCCGCTGCGGGCGGCCGCCGTCGTCGAAGATGCAGCACAGGCCAGCATCCCGAGCGTGATCATCCCCGCCGGCGGCGTCGTCGAGGGCGGCCAGGCGGCCGCCGATATGCAACGAGACGTCCGCGACATCGCGATCCGCCACGGGATCGCCCTCCTCGGCCCGAACTGCATGGGGATGGTCGACCTGACGACGAACGCGGCGACCTACATCGGCGACATCAACCCGTGGCTTCCGCGAGGCGGCGTCGCGGGGATCGCCCAGTCCGGCTCGGTCACTGACGCGTTCATCCACTCGGGGTCACGGATCGGCTTCTCGCGGATCATCGGCTGCGGCAGCGAGGTCGTCCTCGACGCCTGTGACTTCCTTGCCTACTGCCTAGACGACCCCGAGACCCACTCGGTCATCCTGTTCATGGAGGGCTTCAAGCGACCGGAGCGGTTCCTGGCGCTTGCCGATCGGGCTCGCGAGCTCGGCAAGCCGATCATGATGGTCAAGGTCGGCCGAAGCCCCCAGGCCCAGGCTGCCGCGGTCGCCCACTCGGGGTCGCTCGCCGGTGAGGATCGGGCCACGGACGCGGCGCTCAAGGCCGCCGGCGTCATTCGCTGCGACGATCTCGACGAGCTGCTCGAGACCGCCGAGCTCGTCGAGGGGTGCCGCCGGCTCGGGCGCAGCGTCGGGCGCGGCCGGACGGGCGTCGTGACGGTCTCGACCGGCGAGGCGTCGCTCATCGCCGATCTCGCGCCGCGAACCGGGATCAACCTGCCGCCGGTCCCGGAGGTCGCTCGTGCCCAGCTCCTTTGCGAGCTGCCGACGCTGGGCTACGTCGGCAATCCGCTCGACCCGTGGGGCGCAACGGATCCGGCCGCCGCCTACGCCGCGGCGTTCGACGTCTTCGCGGCTTCCGGCGCCTACGACGTCCTGGCGATCGTCCACGACTTCCCGTACCGCTCGCTGGCCTCGGAGATCGAGACCGCCCAGACGGTCACGGCAGAGCTCCTGCGGGTGACCGCCAATCGGCCCGATCTCATGCCTGTCTACATCTCCCTGACATCGGGCGAACCGCCGCCGGAGACGCAGCGCCAGCTTGCCGAGGCTGGCGGTGTCCCGATCCTCCGCGGGACGGTCGAGTCATTCAGCGCGATCGCCTCGGTGGCGGCCTGGGAGGCCGATCGATCGCGGCGCCTTCGAGACGGGCCGGCGCGAGCTGGCTGGCCGGCACTCGCCGCGGACCGGAGGCCGTGGGGCTATGACACCGACCCCGCCGCGGCCGGAAACGGGCACGCCACCGGCCCCGCATCCGCAGCGCCCCTGCCCGAACGCGAAAGCCTCGAGCTCCTCGCGGCGGCCGGCGTGCCTGTCGTTGCAGCGTGCGTCGCGGCGGATGTCGATGCGGCCGTTGCCGTGGCCCGCGGCATGGGCGGAAGCGTCGTCCTCAAGCTCGACGCGATCGGGCTCGCCCACAAGTCGGACATCGGGGCCCTTCGGCTCGGCCTGGCGGGCGACGAGGCGGTGCGTGCGGCGGCCGAAGAGCTCGTGGCCCTCGGCTCGCGGCTGACTGCCGCCGGGACGGTGACCGTCCGCGGCCTTCTCGTCGAGCCGATGGCCGCGCCCGGCCTCGAGTTGATCGCGGGAATGACCCGCGATCCCCAGTTCGGACCGATCGTGCTCGTCGGTGTCGGCGGGGTCCTGACAGAGCTCCTCGACGATGTCGTCCTGCGGCTCGCACCGGTTTCGACCGAGGAGGCCACGAAGATGCTCGCCGAGCTCCGCGGTGCGAAGCTCCTCGACGGCCTGCGGGGTCGCCCGGCAGTCGACCGCACGGCCGTTGCCGAGATCCTCGTCGCCATCGGTCAGCTCGCCGACCAACGCCCCGACATACGTGCGATCGACCTCAACCCGGTCGTCGCCGGGCCGGACGGAGCGATCGCCGTCGACGCGCTCGTCGTCCTCGACCAGCGATGAGCGACGATCTCGTCCTCCGCCAGGACGCCGGTTGGGGCGTTCGTCTCGTCCTCAACCGCCCGGCCAAGCTCAATGCGATCAGCCGCGAGCTCCGCGAGGAGCTGACGTGGGCCGTGGCGGACGCCGCCGCCGACGATCGGGTCCGCGTCATCGTCATCGCCGGCGCGGGACGTGCCTTCTGCGCCGGCTACGACCTCTCGGAAGCGCAGCCCGAGACTGCGCTGGGATGGCGCGAGATCCTTGGCGAGGACGTCGCCGCGACCATGGCGATCTGGCGCTGCCCGAAGCCGGTCATCGCCCAGGTCCACGGCTACGCCCTGGCCGGCGGGCTCGAGCTCGCGATGGCCTGCGACCTCATCGTCGCGTCCGATGACGCCCGGCTGGGCGAGCCGGAGATCCGGTTCGGGTCCGCGCCAGTAACGCTCCTCATGCCGTTCCTCATCGGCCAGAAGAAGACCCGTGAACTGCTGATGACCGGCGACCTGGTCGATGCCCATGAGGCGGAGCGGATCGGCCTTGTCAACCGAGTCGTCGCGGCGGACCGCCTGGCCGCCGAGGTCGATGCGCTGGCCGATCGGATCGCCCGCGTCCCGCCGGACGTGATGACACCGACGAAGCTGATGCTCAACCGGGCGATGGAGGTCGCGGGGTTCGCGGAGGCCGTCGAAATGGGCCTCGACCTCCAGTCGTTCATCAACATGTCCGAGACGTCGCGGGCATTCGACGAGATCGTCCGCCGTGATTGGCTGAAGGCCGCGCTCGCCTGGCGGGACGAGCGCTACGACGAGCGGCTCCGCGACGCCGGAAAGGCATCGGACCAGCCGGCCTGATCGGCCAATCGCGCTGTCGAACGCGAACTTCCGCGTCCGGCTCGCCGACGCCAGCCAACGCAACAAGGACTACCGCCTCGACTACGTCGCTGTGACCGTCACCCATGTGCCCTGAGTGCTCTCGAACGCCTCGATCGCCGCTCGGTAGGGCGTCGGGATCGGCGGCGGGCGGCGCCCGGCGACCTCGATCAGGACGAGCGTCTGAACGGCTGTGCACATCAGCATGTCGTCCCCGACGCGATACGCCGCGCACTCGACGGTCGCGCTGGTGCGGCCGATCTTCGAGGTGCGAATGAAGACCTCGAGCAGGTCGTCGAAGACGGCGGGTGCCTCGAACTCGACGCTCACCGCCCGCATGACGAACTCCTGTTCACCCTCCCACAGCGCGCGCAGCCCGAGATGGCGGTGGTACTCGAG
Source organism: Candidatus Limnocylindrales bacterium (assembly GCA_038250445.1). Classification (GTDB taxonomy): domain Bacteria; phylum Chloroflexota; class Limnocylindria; order Limnocylindrales; family CSP1-4; genus CF-46. The sequence continues at coordinate 15,809 of JBBSCI010000059.1, forward strand.
CCGGGCGTGGTCGAAATAGGGCATGTAGCGCCCGTAGTAGACGACGCCCTGGGCATCAGTGTCGGAGAACCACACCCGGGCACTGGCCGAGAAGCGGAACGGCGGCTTGCGGTCCGTCGGCCCGGCGTCGTAGAGGTTGCGCTCGGTCACGGCCGGATCGTACGCGACCGCGGCGCCGCCCAACCTGGGCCGTCCCGATAGACTCGAACCATGCAAGAACCCGCCCCTTCTTCAGCACCGCCCGCAAACCCGTCCGATCGCGCCGACATCGTCGTCATCGGCGGAGGCATCCTCGGTCTCGCCACGGCCCGTGAGATGCTGGCCCGCCAACCCGGAATCCGGCTCGTGGTGCTCGAGGGTGAGCGGACCCTCGCGGTTCATCAGTCCGGCCACAACAGCGGCGTCGTCCACGCCGGCCTCTACTACGCTCCGGGCTCGCTGAAGGCCCGCCTGTGCACGGAGGGCAAGAAGGCGCTTGAGGCGTACTGCGCGGAGAAGGGGATCGTGGTCCAGCGGGTCGGCAAGCTCGTCGTCGCGCTGAGCGCGGAGGAGCTGCCGCGATTCGAGACGCTTGAAGCTCGTGCCCGCGAGAACGGTGTCGAGGGGCTCGAGACGGTCGGGCCGGAGCGGATCCGCGAGCTGGAGCCCAATGCCGCGGGCATCCGC